>JBEAPC010000306.1:0-6792 GCA_041164585.1 Bacteroidota bacterium | reverse complement strand
AATCTGGTTCCGTATAATAGTATCCACCCCTTCCTTTATGAAATTGAATGGGTGCCGTATAAACATCTTTCATGGCAGCAAAGTCCTTGCGGATCATGGACTCAGAAATATCGCTGTTAAGCTGACCTTCAATTTTTCTCCTAATAAAATCTATGCTAGGATAGGGGTGCATCTTGTTGGTCAAACAACCATCAATGATTCTATAACGCAATAGCGCTGACTTGTTACTAGGCATGGGGGCGATTCTGGTTTCTAAAATCAGATTACCAATAGGTGGGCATCACCTTTGGTATGTTGCAGCATCAGATTCCGGGGGGGAATCACTTAAAATTAATTAAATTAGAGGATATGTATGATTTTATTGGAGACATTCACGGGCATGCGGATAAGTTAGAAGCCCTGCTGGTGAAAATGGGTTATAGTAAGAAGAATGATGTTTATCAGCACCCTGAGCGGAAAGCTTTTTTTGTTGGAGACTTTATAGATAGAGGACCAAAGATTAGAGAGACGTTACAGATAGTAAGAGGAATGATTGATCAGGGTCATGCCATTGGACTCATGGGTAACCACGAGTATAATGCGATATGTTTTCATTACATGAGAAAAGATGGAGGGCATTTACGCCGACACAAAATCACTAATGTATTGCAGCACGTTAAAACACTAAAAGCCTTTCACAATAAAGATGATGAGTTTAAGGAATATTTGGAATGGTTTAAAACCCTTCCTGTGTTTTATGAAACTTCTGCATTTAGAGCTATTCATGCTTGCTGGGACCAAGAAAATATTGAATTACTAAAATCTCGTCTGCACAATCAGAATTTACTCACAGAAGAATTGTTCTACGAATCGGTTTTACATAAATCAGATTTTCACTTTGCTATTGAAGAAACTTTAAAAGGCAAAGAAATTACTTTACCAAATGGTGCATCATTTAAAGATAAAGACGGAACAAAACGTCATGAAACAAGAATGAAGTGGTGGGAAGATCCGTCCAAGACTACTTATCGCAACATAAGTATTGTTCCAATCAAACAAATGGAAAACAAAGCAGTTAATATTGCTGAGTTAAAGAAACCTGGATTCTATCAAGAAGATCAGGTTCCAATTTTCTTTGGTCACTATTTGTTAAAAGGTGAACCAAGCATTTATAGAGACAATATCTGTTGCTTAGATTTTAGTGTTGCCAAAAGAGGAAAATTGGTTGCTTATAGATTTGATGGGGAGCAGGTATTGAATAATGATAAGTTGGTGTATGTTTAACTGATTACTGGATAATAAATCTCACCCCAATTCTCTTCCGGATGCAGTAGCATAATTTCAATGACCAATGGTACCAATAACTTGAGCATGTTATTACCGTCTTTAACCTGAGATCTATTAACATCGCTTTTGAAAGTGGCGCCTCCGTGCATTAATTGATTACGCAAAGTATAAAGCCGGTCTAAGACTACTTCTAACAAAGATTCAACTTGCTGTTTGGAAAGGTATTTCATGGAATCCTCCACAGATTTATGATAGGCTTTTTCCCAATCCTTAATTTCTCCACGTTGAAAATCCCAAAAGGGCTTGAACACATACTTGTTCTCAATCAACATTCTTACCGGACCAGAGAATTGGTTCCATAGCAAATGAAAGAAACGCATTTCCGTATCATGTTTCACCAGCTTTTTTACAAACTCACTAAAGCTTTCTCGCTCCGTCAATAGTTCACCCTTTGAAAGATTGTTGGCATAGCAAGCATTGAACCCAATCCAAAGGCTGATATACTGAATGTCTAAATTGTCTTTAATTTCTTCTGCACATTTAAGCCAGCTAATAGCACGATGCAAACGAACAGCATGATGTTCATTCAATGATTCTTTACTCGCCTTTAATTGGGCTTTTAATTTTTTGGCATCCATACCATTGGGGTTATTTCTTCTCGTAGACTAGCTAATAAATATAAACAAATTAATTTATATTATCTTCTCACCCTAGTAAACAGAATCTCCAGTTTATTTAAAAGCTTTTCAAAAAGTTCAAAGCTTTCTTTCCCACTACAGGTTTCCTTAATTTTAAAAAGTAATTCTGAATTTTCAGAGACATAAAAATGATTCTTCAATTTCTTGGTTCCATCTTCTGATACATAGATAAACTCCTCACTTTCGTAGTTGTCATATAGTTTCCAGTAATCAACTACCAAACGGTTGCTATCAAAATATGCCAAGCTTTCTATATCTACTTTATTATCGTGGTATTTATATAATTCCTTTTCCAGGGTTGTTTCTTTTGCACCCACTTCCATAAGCAGCGTTTTTTTGGGTTTCTGGATATTGGTTTCATAATTACCATATGCAGAACTTATTTCAAAATTGTTACAAAAAGAATCATAGCTATCAAAAGATTCATCCCTGACTTTTTCTTTAAAATAGACCCCGTTCAATACTGATTTTAATTGTAAATGATAATCCCCCGAAATGATAATAGGACTCTCACCTGAGCTGCCGCCACTATATTTCCATTTTGTTAGACTAAAACGAAAAATCTTATTGTTATAAAGAACAACTACCTGGTGCGTATAACCGTACTGAATTTGAATTATTGTTGTAGTAACATGAAAGGAAACATTTCTCCAGGTAATTGTTCCACTAAAGAAATAATTTGATTCTTCTTTGGGTTTTGAAATAACTAATTGTTGTAACATAGTATGAATTTTTAATTGTTAAAAAATCACACCAGGAAAAATGAGCATGGGATTTACATTTTATTTTGACTGTAAGTCCTCATCATTTTACCACCGCGGAGTTGTTGCTCTCGGTTGGTACCCATTCAAGGGTTCTTGATGATAGTGTGAAGTTAGGAGTATTTCATCGCCGTAAGGCAAAAATCCTTTTTTTTATAGGGGGCAAATAAAAGCAGTTAGGGTATGGGCCAATTTTCCTCAAGCTTTTAAATTCAACTCATAACAAGTACTCCTTCCGCCACCCACTTCTTTTACCAGTATTTTTTTATGCATGAGATCTTGAATATCTCTTAAGGCGGTATCGGATGATGTTTTTGTGATTTTTGCCCACTTGGAAGAGTTTAGCTTTCCATCAAAATCGTCTAATAATTTGTTCAACATCAACTGCTGCCTAGCATTTAAAATGGTGGTGGCATGTCTTTCCCAGAACTGTGCCTTTTGTAATACGGTGCTAAGTGTTTCACTACTGGCTTCTATGGACTGACCCAAGCATTGCAAAAACCAGGATAGCCAAGCACTAATATCCATGGAACCTTTTTGTGTGTTTTCTAGTATTTCATAGTAGCTTTTTCGCTCTTTGCGTATCTGAGCGCTTATACTATAAAATCGTTGAGCCGATGCATCTGCTCTGGCTAGTTGCAGATCTGTTATTGCCCTAGCTATACGTCCATTGCCATCGTCAAAGGGGTGTAATGTGATGAACCACAGATGGGCTACTGCGGCTTTAATCACTGGATCCATATAATTATCTTCATTAAACCAGTTGATGAAATGCCTCATTTCTTCTTCTAAACGCTCAGCGTCCGGTGCTTCAAAATGTACTTTTTCTTTTCCCATGGCACCCGAAACCACTTGCATGGGGTCCTCCTTTTTATTATCGCGCCAGGCGCCAACTGTTATTTTATGCATCCCAGCCCTTCCTGTTGGAAATAGTGACGCATGCCATACAAATAGTCTGTTATCAGAAAGGGATTGCTGAAAATGTTGAGTGGCATCCAACATCATTTCAACTACCCCATCCACATGTCTGTCTGATGGAACAAGTCCTGCAATGTCCATTCCTAAATGTCTTGCTATGGATGAACGAACCTGATTGGCATCCAATAGCTCTCCTTCAATTTCACTTGATTTGAGTACGTCAATTGTCAGGGTCTGAAGGCTAGCTTCTGTCTTGAGTTGAAATCCAAGCGCATCCATTCTACCCAGCAATTTTCCCTGTCTATTTCTAATATCTGCTAATAACAGGCCAATCTGTTCTTGATTCCAGGTAAACTTTGGCCAATGAGGTAAGAGATGTATATAAACGGCCATTATCCGCATTATTTGCGGTGAATATACCCAATTTTCACCGCAAACTAATATACTTCACGGTTTTTGCGGCGAATAAAGACCCTATTCACCGCATTTCAATGGTTTTGGGAGTTGGATTTAATCCCCATCCGTCATTTAACTACTTGAAAAAATGCCAAACTCGGAAGTAAAACAGTGCCAAACTCGGAAGTTGTTCAATTAAGTAAATGATAATCAGTTATTTGTATTGAAACCAAAGAATTTGAAAAATTGACCTAAAAAACCCTTAGTTCTTCCATCAAAGAGGGTCTATTTTTAAAAACGGATCTTAATATGCTTACTATTTTTTGAGCATTGGATTCACCGCCACTTTTATAAAGTTTGACCAATTGTTTTACTATCTCTTTATAATTGGCTCTTGAGTTGGCAATTTGTGCGTATTCAATTATGGCAGTTCCATATAGGTTTTTCCACTCTTCAGGATAATGTTCTAATAATGGCAATTCATATTTGGTTAACTCTGAAAAACTTGGTTTTTCTGAAACCAATTTCAATAATAGGTTCCATTGTTCCTCCCAGATATAAATGTCTGCCAGTATTGGTCTGGCATTCCAGGTATGCATCTTTTGGGTTGGTTGCAGAAGTTCATTAAGCATTATTGCCCAGTTTTTGGAAGGCGTATGCTTTTTTAATAATTGAAAGTAGGTTTCCCTTTTTTCAGGATGTGCAAAAAACAAATCTTTAGCATACGCTACAATCTCTGAAGATTGATTTTGTATCTCTGCAACTTCCAATAAAAATAATTTCCAAGACGCAGCATAACCCGGTCTGCTGGCTTTATCTATTTCAACTCCTTCTTTTGCTAGTGTAATAGCCCTGCTATAATTTTTTTGATTGATGGCTGTTATAATGGCGTCTGCTCTAAACGCACTATTCTGCAAATTTGATTCCAAATACGCATTGGCCTCTTGCTCCCTGCCAGAATGGAGCAATAATCTAAATCTAATAATCTGAACTTCCTCAACTAGTGCATTTTCTATATTTGTGTGATCAATGATGAACAATAGTCTTTCTACGTCTTGAGACCCTTGTCTAAAATCAGCTGCAATTTTTAAAAAATTGATATGCCAATCCCAACCCACAAATTTCTTTTGAATAAAAGCATCTAAACTATATTCAAAAATGAGGCATTTTAATGCCTCTTCTCCCTCCTTTTGTGAAATTTGTTTGATATTATCAAACGAAAGTTTAATCATGCTGCTTAATTCAGCATTGCTATCGTCTAAAAAATCAAGTGACCTGATAAGCTCTTCAATAATAGCCAAACTCATAAATGCTGCAGTTGTACAATTTCCTTTTTCAAGGTGCAAAACAGCAACTTGGTATTTTTCAAAAACAGCCCTAGCAATTAGACCAATATTTTTCCAAGGATTATATTTGTCTTTATTGGTTAGGCTTGTGATAATTTTCCTAATCTGCTTTGCATAGTAGTTAATGGAAGCTTGGTCATTTTTTTCTGCAAAATGATCCAAAATCATTTGAGCATTAGACGAACTTTTTTTACTGAGATAAACTAAAAAATCTACCAACTCATCCTTGGGCAACTGTTCCACTATTTCTGCAACCTGTTCTGGAATAGTTTTCTTTTTACTGGCTTTTTTTGCTACTGGTTTAGACTTAACCTGTTTTGCTTTTGGTGCTGCTGCTGCTATTCCTAGTGTTTCTTGTTCCATATAGAAAATCACTGCGGCCACATGTTTACAGACCAATCCTTGATCATACAAACATGTACAATGAAATTGATTGATTTCTCCTTTTTTAATGGACATAGTTACCAGGTACTCATTTGTACCCTGAACAATGGCTTCATACTCCCCTTTGGATATTTCAGCCACATCTGTTACTGCTCCTTTTTTAAAATAGGCTAGACCCTTTTTTAAAAATGGTTCGTCAATATAAAATTCAAAGTCGTTTAATGGGATTTTCATTTGTCTAATTTTTAAATGATCCACTTTTCTTTCCATGCCTGAAACTGAGAAGGGCGAATAAAATATTGTGCAATATTCCCTTCATGCATATTCATTAACGCAGTATCTACAATCTCAATAAACCTATATTGATGGATGATCGGGAGGTTTTTGGCGTCTTGTTTTATTTTCAATATAGCCTCTTCATAAGACAAAGCATTTAGGATGATATTCGTAACCAGGCTTTTGATCTCTTGCCTATATTTCATGACAAACGGATCCGGACTACCAAGCGTTTGACGCAAAGCTGCGTAACGGATGGCGGAACGGCCATAAGCCCATATAAAAACATCTTTGAGTATAGCTATGTTATTTAGTTCATAGACAGCAAGTAGGCCTTGGGTATAAATGTCTTTGGGTACATCAACAAAAGATATGGGTGACAGGTTATGTTTAACAAATGGAATATTTGCCGCCAGCCTTGAAACCCTTTTATTAACGTCTTCAAAGGGTTGTAAATAAGTCAAGTGAACGCTTATAAAAAACGCTTGCTCAAAAGGGTTTTCAATTTGGTCTGCTTTTTCCAACATTAGATTAAACATTTCTTCTATCTGCTGAGGAGTTTCCAAAGGAAGATATACGGACCTTCCTATACCTACACTAATTTTTCTAATACTACCTGACGCAGTTGGGTCAGGCAAAAGATTGTTTGATAATAGCGCATGCAAACCCAAAATGGAATACCTATTAAATCCAACATCATCCGCAGACTGGATAATAAATTCAATGGCTTCCTTATGGTTCAAAATC
>JBEAPC010000305.1:0-7150 GCA_041164585.1 Bacteroidota bacterium | reverse complement strand
CTGCTGTTGATACGGTAACCCTCTATATCAATCCGGAATTGCAAGAACAGATGGAAGACTATATTCTTTCTTTAAAACCACAGAGAATTATTTTCAATCCAGGAACCGAAAACCCTGATCTAGAAAAAAAAGCAGGCTCCCTTGGTATTGTAACCCAGGAAGCCTGTACATTGGTTTTATTAGGATCCGGTCAATACTAACCGTACAATTCTAAGTGAATGGCTTTCTTGTCATAACCCATGGCAAGAATGCGTTGTTTGGCTTCATCAACCATGTTTTTCCATCCGCATAGATAGAAATTAGCTGGTCTATTACCATTTTCAGTCAATGCCTCATAAACAGGGTGTACATAACCCTTATGTGTTCCAGCGGGCACTTCTGCTTCCCTAGAATAACATGGGTGGAATTGAATATGGGGATGGGCCGCTTGCAAGGCCTTTAGTTCATTAATGTATAAGCCATCTGCAAAATGTCTGCAACCAAATACCAAATGAACATTTTGATAAGCT
The DNA here is from genome assembly GCA_041164585.1 of Bacteroidota bacterium. Lineage (GTDB taxonomy): Bacteria > Bacteroidota > Bacteroidia > Chitinophagales > Chitinophagaceae > Sediminibacterium. The sequence continues at coordinate 6,641 of JBEAPC010000305.1, read as the reverse complement.
AGGTTATGTTTGGTAATATGATGCACCATGGATCTAAATGGCGCAATTCCTGTACCAGTACAAATCAAAATCAAATCTTTGTCTGTGTCTTCAGGAAGGGTGAATTTGCCCTGAGGGCCGCGAAGTAAGATTTCTGTACCCACGCTTACTTCATTGAATAGATAAGTGGTGCCAAGACCACCTTCCAGTAAAACAATCACCAATTCAAATACATTGGTTCCATCTGGTGCAGAAGCAATGGAATAGCTTCTCCAGCGTTTATTTTTCTGTTCGTGAATGGGTAAATCTAAGGTTACAAACTGACCTGGTTCAAAAGAAAATTCCGCTATTTCAGGAACTTGAATCCAAAATCTTCTGGTAGAACTGGTTTCGTTTTCAATTTTGATAACCGTTCCGGTACGCCATGGTTCCAACATACAATCGAGTTTAGAAAATAAAGGTATACTAGATTGATTAATGGAAGGCAAATTTTATGCGCAAACGATGGCATAAAAATAAGTGAAGAGATAAAAGTGAAGAGTGAAGAGAGGAGGAAGAAGAAAGTGAAGAGATAAGAGAGGAAAGTGAAGAGATAAGAGTGAAGAGTGGGAGAAATAAGAAGAAAGTGAAGAGTGAAGAGATAAGAGAGGAAAGTGAAGAGTGAAGAGTGGGAGGAAGAAGGGAGATAAGAATAGAAAGAAACTAATTCACTATAAAAACAAAGAATCCCTAGGCCTAGCCAAGGGATTCTTTATATGAAAATCTTTATCTTTTTCTAAAACATAAGCGCAGCTTAGGTTAACTCGCTTACTGAGATTACCGTTCATTCTTCACTTTTATCTCTTCACTTTTCACTAAAATTACATACCAGCCTGAGGTTCAAGCTTTGTAAAGGTTTTTGCTATCCTTGTGTATACCGCACCACTTTTGTCATTTAATCGCAAGACCAATTCATTGGCTGCAACCTTATCAGCAATATCTTTCTTAGGCTTGGTGCCATTGGTTACTTTGTCTTTGATGGTGATCTGCCAAACGGCTTCATCCGTATACTTAACCAAAGTGTCTTTTTGTTTGCCATTTTCAATTAAAACAGGTTTGTTAGCCACCCTTGTAATAGTGGCAGTATACAACTGTTGCTTGATCCAAACCCTTTCAATTTTGATATAGGGAACCTTATTTGCAATCAAAAAGATATAGTAAACTGGTTTAGTGGGAATCACTTGAACCTTGGTTTCCTTACCACCCAATTCCATTACTGGAGAGGGCGCTACACCATTGATAAATACCCTTTCATAAGCTCTTAACCTGAGTGAAGGGGTAGAAGGAATATTGGTTTGACCATTAGCAACCAAGGATAAACTTAAGAACGCCAATATGCCAGTAAATAGGGATTTACGCATAACCTATTGTTTAATCACTTTTTGAATGGTTTGATATTTCTTGTTGTCACTGGTAATCTGAATCACATAATTACCTGCAGCCAAATTGCCCAAAGGAATGGTTCCAGAACCATAGTTCACAGATTGGCTAAATACGGGTTGTCCCCACATATTATAGACCTGAACCTGCATAGACTTAATGCCCGTTAAACTTCCCTGACCATATTGGTAAGTACCCCTGCTTACGGTAGGGAATACTTTAATAAAGTTTTTATCATTTAAGATGGCTGTAGAAATAGCGGTTGAAGTATTTGGGTTAAAATTGGGAGAACCTATAGTGGTATAATACATACCGTTACCATGGGTTCCAATTAGCATAGTATTGTCCGCAGGGCGATAGTCTAAAGAAGTAATCACAGCAAAGTTTAGTACGGAAGCACCTTCTCTAGACCATACAACAGAACCACCGGCCCCCAAGGTCTTGCCAATACTTGCTGTAGTGAATAAGCCTACTGAAGTACCTACATAATATTCAGTTACAGGAACACCGTTCTCTAATTTTGGTGCAATCACACAAGATCTAATGGATGGGGTGGTAAGGTTGCCTTCTGCATTGGACCAGCTTGGTGTGGCCGATTTTGCATTATAGGTCCACCAAATGCTATTTACATTGTAGTTAGACACTACAGCCATAATTTCATTGTCATCATTGGGGTTAACAGCAATATCAATCACATTTCCTGAAAGACCTGCTGGTGAAATTTCCACTGGCATAGCAAGCGCATCTGCATTTGCATAGTCATTCAAACGATATATTTTACCGTTACTGGTGCCATAGTACATGGCATGTGTTGTTTTATACGGTCCCCATGAAAAATCAATGGTTCTAATTGAAACTGGGGTAGAGCCACCTTGATCAGTAACCAGAGCTACTCCAGTCATCTTAGTCCACTTGGTACTATCTACTGTGCTGGCAGAAGTTGTTCTAAATAAATTGTAATAATTGGCATAGAACATGACTTCAGAATTGGCATTGCTCAATTTGAAATAAGTAACAAAATCACCCCAGCCACCACTGCCATTAGAAATCATATCGGCCACTTTTGGTCTTACACTAGCTCCAGGATAATTATTATAATCCAATACTTCATCCCTAAAAGCGTTTCCACTTTGGAATCCATAATAAACCAATTGTTGACCATTGCTAATATTGGCAATATCCACAGACACACCATCTCCCCCGAACATGTTGAAATAATCGTTGACGTCTGGACGATCAGTAGGTCTTGGTCCAAGGTTTAAACTAGCATCTCGGTACCAAGTACCATTGTCTTGAGCCCCTCCCATAAAATTATTCTTGCCTGTTTCAGGGTCAATTGACACGTGATAATATTGTAGGGTTTGGTAATTTTTAATATAACTCCAAACCACAGGAGTGGCCGTAATATCATTGGTGATTTGGATACTTCCATCATTGATATTGTAAGCCTTTTTATTATTGGTTGGGTCAAAAATTAGTCCATGCATGTCTGGATGAGAATTGGAAGTATTGTATCCACCAATTTTATTGTTTGTGCCTGTAGTGGCAAATCCATTTAAAGAACGGTAAAGGTTAGTACCACCTATGAATACCATATTTGGATCATCAGGTTTTATATTTAACGACATATTATAAGCACCTTGTAAATCAACACCACCATTGGTTCCGGTTCCAACCGGCATGGATGCAGAAAGATTGGTCCATTGTGGCAGACCTCCTAATGATTCCATTTTAAAAAGGTCCACTTCAGAAACGGTGGCGCTGAGGCTATTGCCATTTTCATACAAAACATAGAGGATATTATTATCAGATGGAGCCAACGCCATTAAAATCCTACCCCAGTTAGAAGTACCTGTATTTTGTTTAAATCCAACCGGTGTTTCTGCAACATTTCCTGCAATAGCCGTCCAAGAAAGCGCATCGCCAGTGGCAGATTCCCATACACCACGGTCTGTGGCGTTTTTCAAATGGAAACCAACATAGATTTTAGACCCATCGGCCTTAATGACAACATCTGTATTCCCAGTTGAAGTATTACCACCCAATGCGCCTTTTACTGAAGACCAAGTAGTACCGCCATTTTGTGAACGTTGAATAGTATTCTGAGCCGCTACATACACATCGCCTGTAACGGGATGAACAGCAATTCTATGAACAATGTCAAATGCGTTATTAAAAGATTCTAAGGTAGATTGGGTAGATGTTAGAGCAGTCCAGGTAACACCATTGTCGGTTGATTTGAAAATACCATGACCCAAAAAGAAGGCACCTGAAGCACCGGCAGAATTACCTATTGCTTCACCAGTACCCGCATACCAAGTGTTTTCGTTTCCAGTTCTTGGGTCCTGTGCAATTGCCGTAAAACTATGAATCTGTTGAGAAGGTGTAACTAGGTCCCATGTAGCACCAGCATCTGTAGAACGCATAATGCCACCACTCACACAACCTGCAATGATTACTTTATTGGTGGTGCCATTAAATCGCTTGTCAAAAGCAAAAGCCCTGGTTCTTCCACCAATATTATTGGGTCCGGCTTTTAAATAGGTATTGCTAGTTGGTGTGTTTACACCATTTGCAGTGCGTACCACGCCATTACGAACAGAAAAAGATTCCAAAGAAACTGGCAGGCTCATGGCTTGTTTCATTTCTTCTTTGAAGATATTGGCAGGAATCTTACCCGTTTTTGGGTCTTTTAATAAATCAAATTCATACTGCCATCTAGCAGCTTGAACAGCGGCTTTTTGTTCTGGGCTTTCTTCCTCATCGGTTTCTCCACTTGCTTTATTCTCTAACCAAGCTTCTTTAATGGTCTTCTCCCTCCAAAAACGTAGACCGTTTTTTTTGACAAGTAGTCCAATACCAACAATAGATACCACAGCTGTAATCAGGAGAAACCTTCTTTTCATAAATGAGGGATATTAATGCTCTAAGATATAGATTTGTTTAATACAATAAAGGCGGCCATTTGGTTGCCTTTATTGTATTTTTATTCTTTTTTAACGCTGAATCAAGAATTTCTTTAAATAGGTTTTATTGTTATACCTGATTTTCAAGACATATAGACCAGCGGCAGCCTGTTCTAAATAGATGGTTTTGGAGAATTTACCATTGAATCCGGGGTATTCTTGACCCAATAATTTTTGACCAACACTATTAAAAATTTCTAGGCTTAGGTCATTTTTCTCAAAAACTTCAAAACTAACCTGGAACCTGCCTTTATTAGGATTAGGAGACACATTCAAGAAAATATCATCTGGGATCACGCCATTTTGAAAATTGATACTATTGGAAATCTGACCACAACCACTAGCATCTGTTACAATGGATTTGTAGACCCCATTTCTAATAGGTTTGATACTAGACCTTGTAGCCCCAGCAATCAGCGTATCATTTAAGTACCATTGGTTTCCGCTAGACAAACTACTCACCAAAGAATCAGACACCAATGAAATCACTGGCACCAATGGAAGACTAGCCACCACCGGAACCCTATCACTGACACAGTCATTGGTATTCACTTTTACATCGTACAAGAAATAGTAAAACTGTTTGTAGAAACTGGTATCCGCGGTATTGTTACTATTAACGGCACTGTTTCCAGTAATAGACATCACATTGGGAATGCTAAAGGGATAAGAATTACCAGTAATACCATTGTTTCTAAAAATGGTGGCATTATCCAAACAATTGATGATGATAATATGATCCCCGGTTGTATTTACTGGCAGGTTTAATCTATATACTTTTCCAGTATCTGTTGTGGGGTTTCCAGTAACCGCTCCCATGGCTGGGTTAGGATTACTGGCTTCCACTTTTAGTTCTACTTCAGATAATGGATAATAATTGTATCCACCCTGACCATCGGGACCAATATAATTGGCCACGGTGAAAATAATGGTACCAGCATAACCTGTATACAATCTGGCAGATTCAATGGTGAGCGGCACATCGTTTTTAAAATTGATATAGTTGCCGCTAAAATAATTATAACCTCCACTAGGGAAGGCCAATTTGGTAGTTGGCCCCACAGAACCCCTGCTTTCTTTGCCTAAGTAAAAAGTATTGTTGCTAGGAATGGTACTAGTACTCACGGTAGATCCAACAGCAAATGCGGTTGTGGCCGTTGGAGAATTGTACCAATAGTAATTGCTTGACAGCGATGGGTTCAGCACTTTTAGCAAAGCATTGTTATTACAAATAGTAGCTGCTGCAGTGGCCGTGCTGGGTTTAGCCGCTGTAAGCACCGTGCCACTCAAACTATTGTTGCTAATGTTTTGGTCACCAGCCATATTGACTGAACTGCTAATGGTATAACTGGTTGCAGGTAGGGTGTTGAATGCTGTTGGAAAAGTATATTCCATACTGCTCAGTGCAGGTAGGGTTCCTTTAAATACGGTAGAAAAATTAGCAATGGTGTTGGAGCCATTGGTGATGGTAGCAGTAAATGGAATATTGCTTTGATCATTACTACCATTGTTTTTCACAGATATGGTTAAGTATTGCCCATCAATAGCACAATTGCCTGATGCAGGAGAAATGATTCCTGTAATGCTTACATCATTAGAAGCAGCCACTACCCTAAGTCTAAAATCTGCCGTTTCGCCCCTGGTATAATTACCACAAGGATTTACGTCTGAAGCAACACTGGTTTCTTGCACAATTACACGCATCAAATAAATAGCTCCTGTTGTTAAACCCGCAGGAGTTGTAATACTGGTTATATAAGTTGAATTACTAGCTAGAGCCGTGCTTTGGGCAATTTTTTCTGAGGCATCAAATAGGCCATTATTATTAAAGTCTATATAAGCCGTTACTATTCTAGGGTTGGCACTAGCATCACAACTACTGGTTTTTACGCGGAGCGATAGTGGTTGGGAAGATTCAATATCGCCACTAAAATTGGTGGCATTGGTGTAGCTGGTACATCCAGCAGGGTTTTCATATTTCAAAGTACCCAACACTACGCTATCAATTCTAGCCCCTGCAGTACTGGTTGGTGCAGAAGCACAAAACGCCGTTCCGCCGCCACCACTAACCAATAAAGAATAAGCTTGTTGACCTCTTTGCAAATTTCCTTTATGTGTAACCGTAATGGTATAAGTCTCTCCAGGAATAGTGCTATCAATATTGACTCTTTCTACATTGTCTATGATATTATCACCCCTAGATGCAGAGAGTGAAGGGCTAGCAGGATTTAAGATCCAAGGCAAATAAGTTCTTGCCCCTTTTGTGATTCTAATATC
>JBEAPC010000304.1:0-4741 GCA_041164585.1 Bacteroidota bacterium | reverse complement strand
CCTGCTTTGCCAGCATAAAAAGATTCTTGCATGGGTTCATAGTTTGCCCAATCTTTTGGTAGTAATCCTAAATAATTAGCTTGTGCATCTTTACTACTATTGTACCCCATATGCCAGTATGCACTATTCGCTTCAAAGGGCATAAGTAATTGTAAATTGGGTGTAGGGCCAATAAATAGATTTTTAGATACTTCCGTACCTGTAATGCTATAAACACCTTGTGGCGTATTGCCATTTGTTATAAAATAGGGGAGATTGGAACCAGCTCTGGCCAATTGATCAATAAGTAAAATTTGTCCCATACTGTCTCTAAAAAAACGACCATTGCTTTGCTGTAAAGCAGCTAGCCCAGGATAATCCCTATTCCATTTTTGAAAGCTATAAATGGTAACCAATTGGTGCGATTGCTGATGAAGGAAGAGTTGATTTAAATCAGGTAATGCAAGCTTTGTAAAGGATTGGCGGTTTAAAAGGTATTTGTATAATTCAGAAAGAATAGGGTTTTGCTGGTAGCCTGGAAATGTCTGAATCAGTTGTTTAATGTATTTTTCTTTAGCTATGGAATCTGCATTTGCACGCAGCAAATACAGTGTTTGCATGGCAAAAAGTTTAGGTGCATTCTCTGTTGTTGTTAAAGTAGCAATTTGACTTTGGAACTGGGTTGGATAAGTGGCATACACAGCTTCAAGTAATGCCCTTTTTGTTTCAAAACCCAAATGCCAATAGGATAATAAGAGTTTCTTAAATCCAGATTCAATCAATGGGCTTTTTATTAAAAATTGTGAAATGGCCCAACAAGCTTCTTGGTATTCAGTTTCAGTATTTCCATCTACTGGTAATTGAAAACAACGGTTGATGATTTGTTCATCCAAGTTTTTCTTAAAGCTTTCCCTTCTTTCATTTTTGACAAAATCTGTTGTGATTGATGAAAGTTGCCATTGCGCAAAAGCGTTTTGCAGCAAGGTCATCATTAACAGGGTTGCTAAGATTCTTTTCATTTGTTAAAGATAGGTGCTCAAGCTAAATTACTGTGGGGAACAAGTTGCTAATTGGCTAATTTTGTACTCCAAATAACTAAGTGATAAAATAGAATTATGGCGCTATATACCTATTCTCAATTATTAGATTTTGCAGAACAAGTGTTCTTGAAAATGGGCTGCCCTGAAGCAGATGCAAGCATTGCTTCAAAAGCATTGTTGTCTGCTGATCTTAGGGGGATTGATAGTCATGGTGTAGCCAGATTAAGTGGTTATGTAAGACTATGGGAGGCAGGTAGAATTAATGCCAATCCTGCAATTAAAGTAACTTATGAAACGCCTAGTACAGCGGTGGTGGATGGTGATGCTGGACTAGGTTTGGTTGTTGCACCTTTTGCTATGAAAATAGCCATGGAGAAGGCCAAGCAAGCTGGAACTGGTTGGGTGGTGGTTAATAATTCCAATCATTTTGGCATTGCGGGTTATCATGCCATGATGGCTTTAGAACATAATATGATTGGCATGGCCATGACCAATGCTTCTGCCTTGGTGGCCCCTACATTTTCTATTGAACGGATGCTAGGAACAAATCCCATTGCAGTAGCCATTCCAGCAGGAGTGCAGCCCCCTTTTGTAGCTGATTTTGCCACTACTACAGCTGCCAATGGTAAATTAGAAATTTTGCAAAGAAAAAATGCGGATACCCCCTTGGGATGGGTACAGGATCAGGAGGGAAAGGAAAGTACAGATGCAAATATTTTGAAAAAAGCAGGGGCATTGTTGCCCTTGGGTTCCGATAGAGAGCATGGCAGTCACAAAGGATATGCTTTGGGTAGTATTGTAGATATTTTTTCAGGCGTGTTGAGTGGAGCTTCTTTTGGTCCTTGGGCTCCTCCATTTCCGGCCTATGTACCCATGCCGGAAAATCAGCCAGGAAAGGGCTTGGGGCATTTTTTTGGGGCCATGCGCATTGATGCATTTAGACCTGCTCAAAATTTCAAAGACCAGATGGATCTTTGGATTGAAAGATTTAGAAATGCCATTCCTGCACCAGGTCATGAGAAGGTATTGATTCCGGGCGATCCAGAAAGGGAGATGGAAGCCATTAGGTCTTCAGAAGGTTGGGAATTGGTAGAAGCAGTTGAGACAGATTTACATGTAGTAGCCCAAAAATTTGCAATAGCATTATAATTATTTTCATGGTTGATAATCCTCTAGATCCCTATGTCAAAAAGGTATTTTTTTCCTGTTTTCGTTTTTCTGATGGTGTTATTAAATGCTTGTGCTGGTACCGTAGTTGATGAAGCAGAAGACGTGATTGTAGCAGATACCAGCAATCATGTAAGCAATGTTTCCAAATTTTTGGACGAAAAAAAATGGAATGAACTGTTTCCCAATCGCTATCATTTGTCAACATTGGAAGATGCTGTTTTCAAAGGTGTAGCTAAGCAAGATTTTTATAGTTATGATGCATTTTTAAAAGCGGCAAAACTATTCCCTTTATTTCTAGGCGATGGGAATGACAGTATTCAAAAAAGAGAATTGGCTGCTTTTCTAGCCAATATAAGTCATGAAACCAGTGGTGGTTGGGACGATGCTCCAGGGGGAATGTACCAATGGGGCCTGTATTATATTCAGGAAAAAGGATTTCCAAAATCAATTGTTACTGAATACAGCGATACCTCAAAGAAAAAATGGCCACCCATTGCAGGGAAATCCTATCATGGAAGGGGGCCCATGCAACTGAGTTGGAATTACAATTATGGACAGTTTAGTGAGGCTTATTTTGGGAATAAAAAAGTGCTTTTGGACAATCCAGATTTATTGTTACAAGACCCTGTACTTTGCTTTGCTTCTGCAATATGGTTTTGGGTGAGAGACCAGTATCCCAAACCTTCCTGCCACGATATCATGGCGGAACAATGGGAACCAACAGCTCAAGATTTTGCTGCTAATAGAAAAATTGGTTTTGGGGCTGTAGTAAATGTGATCAATGGTGGATTAGAATGTGGTGCTAATCATTCTGACAGAACCAAATACCGTTATGGATTTTACCAGTATTTCTGCAACTATTTGCAAATAGACCAAGGTCCTAATGCGGAATGTAGTGACCAGAAGCCCTTTGGACAATAATGCATTATTTGTCTGAAACCCTTATCAGACTAACATTTGTTATTAAAATTTGTAATCGCTTTTTTGTGTAGAGCATGTACATTTGCAACTTAAAAAGCGTCGGGATTATGAAAATTATGAAGTTTGGTGGAACCAGTGTGGGAAAGCCGGAAAGAATGCACCAAGTATCTCAACTGATTACCAAGGACCAGGAATCTAAGATTGTGGTTTTGAGTGCCTTGAGTGGCACTACCAATGCCTTAGTAGAAATTAGCAATAGTCTAGCCAGTTTTGATCGTGTTGCAGCCAAGCAAAAGATTGATACACTAGAAGCTCATTATAGAAATTTTGTGTTGGATTTGGTGCACCAGGATCAGAATAGAGCAAAAGCCAATGCCATTGTTTCAGAGCATTTTGAATTTCTAAATATCATTTTAAGAATCTCATTTAGCGAAGCATTAAACAAAGATATTTTAGCTCAGGGTGAGTTGATGAGTACCAAACTCTTCTGTGTTTATTTGGAAGAACAGGGCATTGGTCACCTGCTTTTACCGGCATTGGAGTTCATGACTATTGATGCCAATGAAGAACCCAATTTGCCTGTAATTAGAACAAAATTAACGGCGCTATTGGCGGAACATACAGACAAGAAAATCTTTATTACCCAAGGCTATATTTGCCGCAATGCAAGAGGAGAGGTAGATAACCTGAAAAGAGGAGGAAGTGATTATACGGCATCACTAGTAGCAGCAGCCATTAATGCCACTGTATGTGAAATCTGGACCGATATTGATGGCATGCATAACAATGATCCAAGGATTGTCAACAAGACCGTTGCTATTGAACAATTGAGTTTTGATGAAGCTGCAGAGTTGGCTTATTTTGGGGCTAAAATTTTGCACCCTACATGTATCTGGCCAGCACAACAAGAAAATGTTCCTGTGAAATTGTTAAACACCATGCAACCGGAAGCTGCTGGAACAGTGATTACCAAAGAAGCTGGAAGTGTTGGAGTAAAAGCTGTAGCTGCAAAAGATGGGATTATTGCTATCAAGATCAAAAGTAGCCGTATGCTTTTGGCTTATGGATTCCTACGTAAAGTGTTTGAAGTATTTGAAAAATACAAGACTTCAATTGACATGATCACCACTTCTGAAGTAGCTGTTTCGGTGACCATTGATTCAGACATCGCTTTAGCAGAAATAATCAAAGAATTAGAACCTTTTGGTCACGTGGAAGTTGAAAAACAACAATCTATTGTTTCCATTGTAGGTAATGAGATTGCTAAAACAGACGATGTGTTGATGAAGTTATTTGATGCTATCCGTGAAATACCTGTTACCATGGTTAGCTATGGTGGTAGCCCTCATAATATTTCACTACTTGTTCCAAATGAATATAGAACCAAGACGCTGCAATTATTGAATAGCGGGCTTTTTGGACTATAAGAAGAAGTGAAAAGATAAGAGTGAAGAGTGCAGTGAGATTTTTATAGAATTGATGTATGAACCCTTGGTAACGCCAAGGGTTTTTCTTTTTGAAGAATGAATGTCTATTACTAGAACCTAGGCTCAGCCTAGGTCAATCGCATACTGAGTTTAATGTCCATTCTTCATTCTTCACTCTAAACTCTTCACTAATTAATTATCTAG
>JBEAPC010000303.1:0-4547 GCA_041164585.1 Bacteroidota bacterium | reverse complement strand
ACATTCGACTAAATACAACTCTCCAAACAAAATTCTTGTAGTAAAAATACTACTTATACACAATATAACAGATTAGGCATATTGTGTCAGAAGATTAAAATTTTATTAAAATGAATAAATGCTGACAATTATCAGCTTCAAATATCTCTTTTTAATACAGTTGAACATAGTTTTATAATCATATATGTCCTATATTAATTTTAAAAAAAGTTTAATAATCAGCATTTAGATTAGAAAATTTGACGAAATATTTACACTTTATACCATTTTTCGTCATATTGAAAACAAAAAAAGAGCGCAAACCGCGCACTTTTTCCACTTATAAACATTAGAATGTTAGCTGTAGTATTCTTCTCTAAGTTCTTTTACCCTTGCATCTTCCATGTATTCATCAAAAGTCATTAATCGATCAATGATACCTTTAGGGGTTAACTCAATAATTCTGTTAGCAACAGTTTGCAAGAATGTATGGTCATGTGAAGTAATCATTACAATCCCGTTGAATGTTTGACAACCTTCGTTAAAGCTTTGGATACTTTCCAAGTCTAAGTGGTTGGTGGGTTGATCCAATACAACTACGTTTGGATTTTGAAGCATCATACGGCTTACCATACAACGCACTTTCTCTCCCCCACTTAGTACATTGGTCTTCTTAGAAATATCGTCACCACTAAATAACATCTTACCTAGGAAACCGCGGATAAAGGGTTCGTCTGCATCGGTCACATGCGCTGGTACAAATTGTCTTAACCAATCCATAAGTGTGAGTCCTTCTGTAAAGAACTCATTGTTCTCAACAGGCAAGTAAGCTTTGGTAATGGTAGTTCCCCATTCATATTTACCCGTATCCGCTTTTTGATTTTCATTGATGATTTCAAAGAAGCTGGTTACTGCTAATGGGTCACGGCTTAAGAATGCAATCTTCTCTCCTTTGTTGATACTGAAATTGACTTTGTCAAATAACTTTCTACCATCAACAGATTTGCTCAAGTTCTCTACGTTCAAGATTTGATTTCCTACATCACGCAATGGCTGGAAGATGATACCAGGATATTTACGGTTAGATGGTTCAATCTCTTCAATGGTTAATTTCTCCAAAGCTTTCTTTCTAGAAGTAGCTTGTTTACTCTTAGAGGCATTGGCAGAGAATCGGGCAATAAAGTCCAATAATGCCTGACGCTTTTCTTCGTTCTTTTTGTTCTTGTCATTGATCTGACGACTCATCAACTGAGATGACTCATACCAGAATGTATAGTTACCAGTAAAGGTTTTGATCTTAGATCTATCCACATCGGCAACGTGGGTACAAATGGTATCCAAGAAGTGACGATCGTGGCTTACAACCAATACAATGTTTTCGTAATCGGCTAAAAAGTTTTCTAACCAACCAATGGTTTCAATATCCAATCCGTTGGTAGGCTCATCCAATAACAAGATATCGGGGTTACCAAATAAGGCTTGCGCTAATAACACCCTTACTTTATAATTAGAAGGAATCTCTTTCATCAAGCTTTGGTGTAAGTCTTCCTTCACACCCAAACTGCTTAATAAAGTTCCAGCACTACTTTCTGCTTCGTATCCACCCATTTCACCAAACTCACCTTCTAGTTCTCCGGCTTTCATACCGTCTTCTTCTGTAAAGTCGGCCTTGGCATAAATAGCATCACGCTCATGCATCACATCCCAAAGGTGTTTGTGCCCCATGAGTACGGTATTCAACACAGTACAATCGTCAAACTCAAATTGGTTCTGTTTCAAAAAGGACATACGCTCTCCTTTTGAAATTTCTACCACCCCTTTATTGGGTTCAATTTCTCCACTTAAGATTTTCAAAAAAGTGGATTTACCGGCTCCATTGGCCCCAATCACCCCATAACAATTACCCTTGATAAAGTTGATATTCACTTCATCAAACAATACCCTTTTACCATATGCTAGGGTGATATTTCTTGCACTAATCATTTATTTATGCTGATTTTGGCGCAAAACTAAGGTTTAGGGTGCAGAATTGCCCCAAAAACGGTTAAATTCAATGGTCTAATTGTAAAATTGAATGCAACGGGCAGAAAATTAGACAGGATCTACAACAATTTCAGCAAGTAAATTTTTCATTAATATTTCAATAACCTCATCTAAGTATATTCATTATCAATAGGTTTGTCAAAATCAGCACTATGTCAAATAAGTCAGAACAAAATAACAGACGTTCCTTTATCAAACAGGTTTCTTTTGCCTCTATTTTATTAGCAAGTGGAAAACTAAATAGCATCAGTGCTGCAGCATTATTTGAGCAGAAAGATAAGGTGGCATTAAGATTTGTGGTTGCTTCCGATTCCCATTATGGCCAACCCAATACAGCTTACCAAGCAATGATGGACAAAGTGGTGGATCAGATTAACCTGTTCCATCTTACCCATCCATTGGATGCAATGGTGATTAACGGTGATCTTATTCACAATGAATCCATGTTCTTGGCTCAAGCAAAACAAAGAATAGACCGTTTAACTATGCCTTGGTACGTGACCAGGGGTAATCATGATATGGTGAGTCCAGAATTTTGGAATAAGACTTGGGGCTATCCTTTGAACCACCAAATTGCCGTTAAAGGATATCCGTTTATTTTATTAGATAGTTCTAATGAAAAAGGTGAATATCTGTCTCCTGATTTGGTTTGGTTAAAAGAATCTTTAGAAGGTTTGAAAAAACAAAAACAGGTTTTTATTTTTGTTCATATTCCTCAGGCCAAGTGGACCAAGAATGGGATTGACACACCCGCTTTTTTTGAATTACTTGACAAATATCCCAATATTAAAGCCGTATTTCATGGACACGAACATGATCAAGATGGCGTAAAAATACATGGCAAAATTCCATTTTATTTTGACGCACATATTGGTGGCAATTGGGGTACTGCGTACAAAGGTTTTAGGGTTGTTGAATTAATGCAAGATGGCAGTTTAGCTACGTACATGCTTAATGGAGATGGGGGCATCCAGAAGTGAGGAATTTAGTGAGGAACGAAGAGTGAAGAGTGAAGAATTAACGGTGATCTCAATAACCGAGTTTACCTAAGCAGCGCTTAGGTTTTTTTATGTCAACCCACTTAAAAAAAATAATCCTCCCAATCATTCGGGAGGATTAAAAAATTATAGTCGCCAAACAAATGATTGTGCACTCTTCATTCTTCGTTCTTCACTTTTCACTTTCCTATTACCACTCTTCACTTTCTTCTTCTTCCCATTCTTCACTCTTCACTCTTGTCTCTTCACTTGTTTTACCAGTTGGCTCGCGCCGATGGTTGCAGATCAAGACCTGCAAAATCTTTTGCTAGATACTTATAATATGCAGTAATAGCAATCATTCCAGCGTTATCGGTACAAAATTCAAAATCAGGAATATAGGTTTTCCAACCATGTTTTACACCCATGGCTTGCAAGCCATTTCTGAGTCCTGAATTGGCACTCACGCCTCCTGCTAAACAAACTTGTTTTACGCCTGTTTGCACCACTGCTTTCTTGAGTTTTTTCAAAAGAATTTGAACAATAGAATACTGAACTGAAGCACATAAATCATTCAAGTTTTTCTCTACAAAATCCGGCTCTTGTTTTTGTAAAAAATATAGGATAGAAGTTTTTAAACCACTAAAAGAAAAGTTCAATTCTGGAATCTGCGGTTCTGCAAATTTGTAAGCCAATGGATTACCCAACCCCGCGTATTTATCTATCAAAGGACCACCAGGATAAGGCAGTCCAATTAACTTAGCTGTTTTGTCAAATGCCTCTCCTGCTGCATCGTCAATGGTCTCTCCTAAAATCTCTAAATCAAGAGGTGCTTTGGCCAAAATAATTTGGGTATGACCACCACTCACGGTTAAACATAAAAAGGGAAAACTAGGTGGATTAGGACCAATTAAATTGGCCAACACATGGGCCTGCATATGGTGCACTGCAATCAAGGGCAGGTTTCTAGCAAGGGCCAATGATTTGGCAAATTGAACACCTACTAATAAAGAACCAATGAGCCCAGGCGCTTCTGTGCAAGCAATTGCTGATAATTGATTCCATCGCTCCGCAGGAGCCAAATTTGGATAAGCTTCTGCCAATGCCAAATCAACCACGGGAACAATGTTCTGCATATGCGCCCTACTAGCTAGTTCAGGAACTACGCCTCCATAAGATTCGTGAACAGACTGCGTGGCAATCCTATTACTAAGGATGCTCCCATTGCTGCAAATAGACGCAGAGGTCTCATCACAAGAAGATTCAATGGCCAATATGACTGCAGGTTGCAAAGGATTCATTGCTGCAAAGGTAAAAGCAAAAGCCACACTGTTGGTGTGGCTTTTGAAAAGTCTATTGATAAAAGTTTATTTAGTTCTAATAGCTACTACAGGATCCATCTTAGCTGCAATAGATGCAGGTATAATTCCTGAGATAATACCCAGAATAATACAGATACTCATAGCTAGGGTAACAATATTGGGTGCAATGAAAATGGGGAATGGCAGTATACTGGTCAGTGCAAGAGACAATAACCAAACAAGGAAT
>JBEAPC010000302.1:0-21481 GCA_041164585.1 Bacteroidota bacterium | reverse complement strand
TCATGCTGCAGGAAATGATGGTGTTGATAATGACGTAAAAGAAGTGTTTCCCAATCCCAGACAATGGAATTATAAGGCAGAAAATTTTATCAATATTGGCGCAAGTGGTGACCCTGCAACAACAGGATCTTTGGCAGCAGATTTTAGCAATTTTGGAAAAAACAATGTTGACGTATTTGCCCCAGGGGTTAAGATCTTTTCAACCTTACCTGGAGGTAATGAATATGGCAATTTGAATGGAACCAGTATGTCTACCCCTGTAGTTTCTGGCATTGCAGCAATCATACGCTCTAATTATCCAGAACTGACTGCTGTGCAAGTGAAACAGATTATCGAGACTTCAGTTTCCATTCCTGATAGTAGTTTACCCAATTTTAAACCAGGATCTCAAAGAGAACCCATTGCCTTTAGCAATTTGAGTAAAACTGGAGGAATTGTCAATGCTTATCAATCTATCAGCTTGGCTGATCAAACAAAAACAATCAAAAAAGAAATTCTAAAACCCATTAACAAAACAACTAAATCCATTAAATAATGCCTAGACCATTAGCCGGAGACTTTGGCGCTTTTTATCAGGGATATGCAGACTTGGCAACAGGTAAATCTGTTGCTGACTTATTAGCCACTCATCCAACCAGTATTGCTGCATATATCAGTGCTATACCAGAGGATAAAGCCAATTACGCCTATGCTGAAGGCAAGTGGACCATCAAAGAAATGATACAACACTTGATTGATACAGAAAGAATCTTTGCCTACAGAGCGCTAAGAATATCTAGAAAAGATGCTACCCCGCTGCCAGGATTTGATGAAAACCAATATGCCCAAAATGCACCTGTTACCAACAGGTCTCTAGCTGATTTAAAAGAAGAATATCTATTGGTGCGCAAAACAACAGACATTTTATTGGCTAGTTTTCAGGAAGACCAATTGAACTTTATTGGCAATGCCAGTGGGCATCCCTGTACGTTAAATGCACTTTGTTTTATCATTTATGGGCATAACCTGCACCATATCAATATTTTGAAAGAGAGATACTTTTGAGGAAAGTGAAGAGTGAAGAGTGAAGAATGAAGAGTGAAGAGTGAAGAGTCAAGAGTGAAGAGTGAAGAATGAAGAATGAAGAGAAAAAAATAAGTCATCCATTTTATTGGATGATCTTAAATAAAAAGCCCCGCTTCTTTTGGATGCGAGGCTTTTTTATAGCTTTAGAATTGCTTTAAATTATTTGGTACCGAAGATATGTACAGCTAATTGTACGTCTTTAGACACTTGACCAGGACCATAGTTAACACCCAATAAAGTTCTGTCAATGTTCAAGAATGCTTGACCAAAGAAACCTTTGTCATCTGCACTACGCACATTTACTACAAATTTTACTGGAACAGTTGTGCCTTTAATAGACAAAGTACCAGTTACATCAGCTGAAGCATCGCTAGTGTAGTTTACAGTAGCTATTTCAAAAGTAGCTTCAGTGTATTTGGCTACGTCAAAAAAGTCTGCACTTTTCAAGTGACCAGTTAAACGCTCTGCTGAAGCATCAGTTACTTTAACACCAGCTAAGTCAATTACAAACTTTCCGCCTTTTAATTTTCCACCATCAACAGCTACAGAACCACTTTTGATTGGAAAATAACCAGTGTGGAAATCGCCTTTCTTGGAACCGATCCAATCAATACGGCTTTTTTCAGCGGTTACATTGTAATTAACTACGTCTTTTTTGGTATCAGCACCAACAAAAGAAGAAAGACC
Source organism: Bacteroidota bacterium (assembly GCA_041164585.1). Classification (GTDB taxonomy): domain Bacteria; phylum Bacteroidota; class Bacteroidia; order Chitinophagales; family Chitinophagaceae; genus Sediminibacterium. The sequence goes on along the minus strand of JBEAPC010000302.1, from coordinate 19,729 downwards.
CAAGGTCAATGCCAAAGCGGCAACAGCAAAAATTGATTTTTTCATAGATTTATTTGTATTAATGTTTAAGAGCAGACCAAAAATATAAAATTATATGTTACAACATCAATTTATTCTCTACTATTTTAATAGGACGGTTTCTCCTATCTTCGCAAAAATTTTATACATATGAACCTGCATGAATACCAGTCGAAGGAATTGCTGAAAAAATTCAATGTTCCCGTACAGGAAGGCATCGCTGTTGACACTGTGATGGCAGCGGAAGAAGCTTATCGTCAAATCAAGACCCAAACCGGCAATAATTTTGCCGTGGTTAAGGCCCAAATTCACGCAGGTGGACGTGGAAAAGGTAAAATTGTAGGTACCGAACAACGCGGTGTAGCTGTTGCTAAGAGCTTAGAAGACATTAGCAATATTGCCAAAAACATCTTGGGTGGCACCTTGGTAACCATTCAAACAGGCCCAGCGGGTAAAAAAGTAAACAAGATCTTGATTGCCCAAGACGTTTATTATCCAGGTCCTAATGAAACCAAAGAATTCTATTTATCCATTCTATTAGACCGTGCAAAAGGTCAGAATGTAGTGATGTATAGCACAGAAGGTGGTATGGATATTGAAGAAGTAGCCCATAAAACACCAGAAAAAATCTTCAAAGAATGGGTTCACCCTGGTGGTGGCTTGCAAGGTTTTCAAGCTCGTAAAATTGCTTTCAACCTTGGTTTGAGTGGAGAAGCCTTTAAAAACTGTGTAAAGTTTGTAACCAACTTATACAATGCCTATGTAGGTGTTGATGCCAGCATGCTAGAAATCAACCCACTGTTTAAAACCAGTGACGAGAAAATCATAGCTGTTGATTGTAAATTAAATTTAGATGACAATGCTTTGATGCGTCATGCTGATATTGCCGCCTTGCGCGATGTAACCGAAGAAGATCCAACTGAAGTTGAAGCTGGTCAGTTTAACCTGAACTTTGTAAAATTGGATGGTAATGTGGGTTGTATGGTAAATGGTGCAGGTCTTGCTATGGCAACCATGGACATGATTAAATTAAGTGGTGGTGAACCAGCTAACTTCCTTGACGTAGGTGGTACTGCTAACGCACAAACTGTTGAAGCAGGTTTCAGAATCATTTTGAAAGACCCCAATGTAAAAGCTATTCTAATTAATATTTTTGGTGGAATTGTACGTTGTGACCGTGTAGCTGCAGGTGTGATTGAAGCATTTAACAAAATGGGGAATATTGAAATCCCAATTATTGTTAGGTTACAAGGAACCAATGCTGTTGAAGCCAAAAAATTGATAGATGAAAGTGGTTTGAAAGTTCAATCAGCTATCCAATTAAGTGAAGCTGCTGCCTTGGTAAAACAAGCAGTTGCCTAAATATTTTGCCTTGGCAAACAAAAAGGCCCCTTGATGGGGTCTTTTTGTTATTGGATGGTTTTTGCAGTATTTTTGCCTTGGTTTAAACGTAGCCAAGCAGCCGCCCTAATTCTTGAAAAGATGAAACCAATGCAACAGGTATGTGTCATAGATGATGATGATATATATATTTACCTTATCAAAAAATCTCTTGCTGCCTTAGATATACATCACTCCGTGAATGCCTTTTCCAATGGAGCTGAAGCCCTCAAAGGTTTAAAAGCAATGATAGAACAACAGCAACCAATACCTGAGATTATTTTCTTAGATATTAATATGCCCATCATGGATGGTTGGGAGTTTCTGAAAGCCTTCCGTGATTTACAATCACTGCTTTCTCAAAAAATTCCCATTTATATTATTAGTTCATCCATTGCAGAAGAAGACAAAGAGAAAGCAAAACATTTTCCAGAAATAGTTGGCTATTTGAGTAAACCAGTGGAATTAGAAACCCTGGCTTCCATAGTTCAATTACAGGAACTATAAACTCTCAGATAAACAACTAACATCTAGCCATAGATTATTTGCTAATTTGTTTCACCACTTGATTATGCATTAACGGCAATGCTGAAAAACTTTTCCGCATTAAAAATCTGAATTTGCTGAGGTTCAACCCCCAACACCTGACCCAGTTTGTGCAAGGTTTTTTGCTCAATCCCAGTAATCCCATTTTCAATATTACTCAGATTAGAAATACTCATCCCCAATTCAGTTGCCACGTATTTTAAAGGAAACCCTTTTAGGCTTCTTAGGGATTTAATGTTTCTACCCAATTGCATTCTTTCGGTTTTTCTTTGATGATATAGCATATTGTTTGTTTTAGTATACAATTTTACACTGTTGTCATTTGCTGAAAGAATTATAAACACCTATTTTACCCCCGCTAAAACACGTATTTTTTTTGCTTGTTTGGCACAATTTTAAAAAAGAGCGAGTGGACTTTACACTAAGACAATACCGCCAATGGTATGCTATAAACCTGTTGTGGCAATGGGTTTGACCAAGGTAATAGGACTAAAACTATACTGTAATCCAGTTTTGATTTCTGTACATGCAATCCTTTTTCTTCTAACAGCTCCCCTTCTAAAAACCTTTCCATTTTCAGTTTGAAAAAGCACCCCTTCTTGTACATCTACCACTGCTGCAAATCCAGGTTTTTGTAATGCATCATATTGTCTTAATACCAAGAGTAAATCTGTTTCTCCATTTGCAGTAGCAGAAGGATTGGCTATTGATTTTTGAAGGGCTTTTACAATATCTTCAGGAAACAACCCCATGTTTACAAACACAATTAAGAGATTGCTGTAAATATTTTTCCATTCTTTTCCATGTGCTTCTACCTTGTTTTTGTATTGTTCAAAACATAGTAAATGAGCCAGCTCATGCAACAAGGTGATGAGAAATTCGTATTGGTTCAGGTTGCCATTAATGCTAATTCTATGATTGCCACCCCATCCTGCGTGACGGTAATCTCCCAATACAGATTTACGTTGTTTGGTTACAGTTAAGTGAACTTTATAATGGTGTAAATAATTAACAACGGGTTCAAAACTACCTTTTGGAAGGTAGCCCGCTAGTGCTTGCATGGGATGCTCAGTTACTGCCATCTTTTTTTTGAGGTTTCACCAATAATGCAACACGAACATCCATCCAAGTATAGAGAATATACAAACCCATTCCTATAAAAAGTCCGTTGATGTTTTTTTGTTCCCCAGCATTATAGAGATATAAAAATGCTGCAGTTCCAAGTACAAATAATTTTATCACAGTGGAACCCATTACCCCTCGCACCATAGCGTGTGGATTATTTTGCTGTACCACTTTTAAGTGTTGGTATACATTGTACAAACTAATCAAAAACAAAATACTGTTGGCGCCCACTACCACCCACTTGTCAATATGAATAGACTTCATTAGGCCTTCAAATCCCAGTGCAATTAGATTGATTGATACAAAAACCAACACAAAGGGTAAAAAAGCCTTTCTATTATTATTCATTGTAGTTATCTTTTTGAAGTATCTCTCAATACTTTTATTAATACACCCAGTAATAGTAACAAGGGCAAAATCCAAACCAAATAAGGGCTTTCCCAACCAAAATACCTGTCTAACCTCCCACCTACCCATAACATCAATCCCAAGCCAACCAATAATTGTGTAGCCAAACCGGCATACTGCCAAAGTAATTGATTGTCTGGTTTTGACGGTTTCATTACTCGTTTGAAATATCTGTTTTAGGAAGATCCAACATGGTAGTATCACGTTGAATAGGTGTATTACCATTTAGAACTGCTTTTACACTTTCTAAATATTGTTCTTTATACCGAATGGATTGCTCTAAAGAATCCGTTCTGATTTTCAAAATCTGTAAAGCGGTTCTACTTTCTTGGGTACCATAACCCGGTATATAATATTTCAGTGGCGAAAAGGCTATTAAGGCAATGGTTAACCCTACTAATACTACAAAACTCACACTCAATCCAATATAGACACTGAGCCTTGATAACTTGAAGGTTACCACTTCTTCATAAGTATCATCATTCATCACTACCAACCGGTAGGAATTCCTGAGTCTTTTAAGGGTATCATTGTAATTAGGCTTCTCCATTTTGTTAAATCATGATAAAGGTAATATTCCCCTAGCTTTAAATGGGACAGAAATGGGAAATAAATGTATTTTTAAACAGTATTTATTTAATGTTGCGCATGAGCATGGCTAATAAAAGGCATATCCCTAGTTTCTTCTTGTTTTTAGTTCCCTTGGTACTGCCTTTATTGGTGTTGGCACAGCCTTACTCTTCAATTGAATTAAAAAAGCCTGCCAAATATGAAAATAGAGACCTTCCTGCCGAAAAAACAAAGGGTGGAAAGATCAAGGGTGGGAAAAAAGTCTATCAAAATACCGTTACCCATTACAACTACTTTTTCAATGCTCAGAACAAAGTAAATGACGTATTAGAAAGGGCTAAATCTAGTTTTGTAGAAGACTATAACCAACTCCTACCCTTTTATAATTTTACCAAAGAAGACCTTTATAAACAGAAGGAGCAATTAGATTCTGTACTGTATAAATGCACGGCAGGGATTTTATTACATGATTTAAGAAATGCATGGGTAGATGATTTGTATTTACTTATGGGTCAAGCCTATCTCTACCGAAAAGACTATGATTCTGCCGCTCAAGTGTTTCAATATTTAAACTATGCTTTTGCCCCTAAGGAAGATGGTTATGACTTGCCCATTGGCAGCAATAGCAGCAATACCAATGGAGAGTTCACGGTAGTCACCAAAGAAAATAGCAGCCTTTGGAAAAAAATCAGCTCAACCCCTCCAGGCAGAAATGAAGGCTTTCTTTGGCGCATTAGAACCTATATTGAACAAAACCAATTAGCCGATGCTTTTGGATTAATTGCCATTCTTAGGTCTGATCCCAATTTCCCTAAAAGATTGTTGCCTCATTTAAATGAGAATGCCGCCTACGCTTTTTATACAGAAGGTTCTTATGAAAGCGCAGCTAGATATTTGGCAAAAGCTTTGGATCGTGCGGTTAGCGCTCAAGACAGAGCGCGTTGGCAATACCTAGCCGGCCAATTGTATACCCAAACAAATAAAGACAGTTTGGCCGTTCTTGCCTATCAGCAATCTATTAAATCTACCACTGACCCAACTTTAGAGGTATACGCTAGATTAGCCATTAGTGCATTGGAATCTGGTAAAAAAGCCAATGCTATTCAGGAAAACCTGAACCAATTATGGAAGATGGCCAAACGCCCTTTGTATGAACCTTATAGGGATATTATTTATTATGCCATTGCTCAATTAGAACTCAAACAAGCGCATCACGATTTAGCCCAAAAAGCACTACTGAATAGTATTGCCTTTAATGACAATAATCCACAGCAGAAACAAGCTAGTTTTTTGTTGTTGGCCGATTTGAATTATGATAGAAAAAATTATCCAGATGCCTATCGATTTTATGACAGTTTGCAAACGGATCAACTAAAAGAGATAGCTAAACAAAGGGTTTTAGACAGAAAACCTCCGCTTAAAACCATTACAGAAAATATTGCCATTATTCAATTAGAAGATAGTTTACAGAAGCTTGCACTCATGCCCATTGATCAGCGCAATGCTTTACTAAAAGCCAAACTCAAAGCTTTGAGAAAAGAGGCTGGATTAAAAGACTTGGATAATCAAGAACCCGGATTTGGCGGTGGATTTGCTAGTGGTCCAAGTCAAGATGCTGATTTATTTGCAACCGGTGCCAATGAATTTTACTTTCAAAATGCTGGATTAAAATCAAGAGGTTATTCTGAATTTAAGTCAAAATGGGGAACGCGTCCCAACGTGGATAATTGGCGTAGACAGGCTGCCGTAGAAAAATCATTTGCCCAGAAATCGGCCATGAATAATAACAACAGCACAGCAGCAACTACCAACAGTTCAGCAGCTCCGCCGGTTGAAGAATTAACCATGGAATCCCTATTGGCAAAACTGCCATTGACTTCAGAGCAAATGTCTGTTTCCTATTTGGCCATTCTCAAAGCATCTATGGAAAATGCAGCACTCTATCAACTGAACCTAAGTGATTACCCAAGTGCCATCAAGGAATACAGAGGTATTGTTACCCAATTCCCTGATGTAAGTGAAACAGAAAAAGCCCTATTCAATTTGGCCATTTGTTATGATAGAAATAATCAACCCATTCAAGCTGATTCGGTTAGACAATTATTGAAAACCAATTTTGCAAATGGTAAATACAATAAATTAATGCAACAACAGGGAAAACCTGTTGCCAAAGACAATGCAACAATAGACTATGAGCAAGTCTATGATTTGTTTTTAGCAGGGTCTTTTAAAGAAGCATTACAAGTAAAAGAAACAGCAGATAAAAAATGGGGCAAATCATATTGGACACCGCAACAACTCTATATAGAAGCCATCTATTATGTAAAAAATAGGGAGGATAGTATTGCTATTAATCGATTAAATGAAATTACCAAGCTATTCCCAAATTCTCCTTTAAAAGAGAAAGCCAATACCATGGTAGACGTCTTAAAAAGAAGAAAGGAAATTGAAACCTATTTAACTGATTTAAAAATTGAAAGACCGGAAGAAATTGCCCAAAGACCTATTGAGCTTAATGACGTAAATACCCTCAAAAAAGCCCAAACTCCTAAGGCTGAAATTACCCAAAAAATCGCCCCAGTTTTACAGGTCAAACCCAAAACTATTGAACCAACAGAAAAGCCTGTAATTGTGGACGTAGCTTCACCAAAGGAAAAACCTGTAATTGTGGCTGTTGCTCCACCAAAAGTTGATACTGTTAGAAAAGAACCGAATGTGGTTTTGGTTGATGCTCCAATGCAAAAACTAGAACCTATTAAACAGGCACCTAGCAATCAATATGCCTTTAATGCCAATGATCCACATTTTGTAGCCGTGGTGCTTGACAAAGTGGATGGCATATTTGCTGGAGAAGCCAAAAACGCCTTTAATAGATTTAATAGGGAGCAGTATAGTAATCAAAATCTGGCCATTGGAAATGAAACCATTCAGGCAAATCTCCAATTGATCTTGGTAGGCCCATTTGCCAATGCGGGTGAAGCGGTAACCTATATGAACAAAGCTAAACCCCAAGCTGCTAACAGAATTGTTCCTTGGTTAGCCAAAGAGAAGTATAGTTTTCTAATTTTAAGTGGCGCCAATTTAACAGTTCTGAAATCTAAAAAAGACATTCAGGAATATAGAACCTTCTTACATGGGGTATTCCCCGATATTTTTTAACCATTTTAGCATAGTTGTTTCAGGCAGTTCTATAGATTTACGATAAGTTTACATTTCCATCATACCATTTTTTATGTCTAGACCAGTTAAAATATTTTGGAAGATTTTCTTTGGTGGATTAGGCTTTGTTGTCCTATTCCTACTTATGCTCAATTGGGGATGGATTGGAGACATGCCAGATATAGAGGATATTGAAAACCCTACTGCTTTACAAGCCAGTCAGGTCTATGCCCAAGACGGGTATTTGATGGGGAAATATTATATAGAAGACAGGATCAATGTACAATACAAAGACATTAGCAAACACGCCATTAATGCACTGGTAGCTACCGAAGACAAACGTTTTTATGACCATAGTGGAATAGATGCACAAGGATTGGCAAGGGCTTTTTTATACTTGGGTAGTCAAGGTGGTGCCAGTACCATAACCATGCAAACAGCCAAAAACCTGTTTACAGAAAACTGGAGTACCAAGAATTTCTTATTGCGTAGCATTCAAAAATTAAAAGAATGCATCATTGCCATTAAGTTAGAAAGGAATTTTACCAAAGAAGAAATTCTAACCCTGTATTTAAATACCGTAGCATTTGGAGACAATGTTTTTGGTATTAGAAACGGCGCCAAAACCTTTTTTCAAAAAGAACCTGACCGTTTGAATGTTGAAGAAGCAGCTGTGCTGATAGGCATGATTAATGGGCCCGGTTTATACAACCCTCGTAGAAATCCCAGACAGGCGCTAGAACGGAGAAATCTTGTGTTTAACCGAATGGTTGCCAAGGATTATTTGAATTCTGCTGAAGCTGAAATTTTAAAAAGAAAACCTATTGAGCTCAATTTTAAAAAGCTAGATGAAAGTGCTGGTTTAGGGCCTTATTTTAGAATGGTTCTAGGGGAAGAAATGAAGAAATGGTGCAAGACCCATACCAAGAGCAATGGAGATAATTATGACTTGTATAGAGATGGATTGCGCATTTATACTACCATCAATCCAAGAATGCAACAATATGCGGAGGAGGCAGTAGCCAAGCATATGAGCTATATGCAGAAGCTATTGAATACGCAGGAAAACATGAAAGATGGCAGCATTTGGAAAAACTTTCAGCAAGTGCTTGATGCTTCCATGAAACAGAGTGATCGTTGGAAGAATCTGAAAAAAGAAGGATTGAATGAAGACGAAATTAAAGCCTCCTTTAAAGTAAAAATTCCCATGCACGTATTTGCTTGGAATAGTACGCGAGGTAAGGATACTACCATGTCTCCTTATGATTCTATCAAGTACCACAGACAAATGTTGCAAGCGGGTTTTATGGTCATGGAACCCATGACAGGTGAAGTGAAAGCTTGGGTGGGTGGTATTGACTTTAAAACCTTTAAATATGACCACGCCAATATCAATACCAAACGTCAGGTAGGTTCTACTATGAAACCCTTATTGTATAGTCTGGCCATTGAAGAAGCAGGATTTACACCCAATACCCCTGTAAACGATAACCAACAAAGCTTTGGGCAATACGGATTGGTACCTGCTACTAGCAAATCTTGTACTGGTGCTACTATGCCAATGGCAGAAGCGCTGGCCAAGTCTAGAAACTGTGCCTCCGCCTATATTATGAAGCAATTAGACGCTTCCGGAAATAATGGTGCCAAAAGATTTGTGGATTATTTGAAAAAACTCAACCTACAAACCAAGATTGAGCCCTATCCTTCAATTGCACTGGGTTCTTGTGAAATCTCTTTGTTTGAAATGATGCAGGCTTATAGCATGTTTCCCGGAAGAGGATTCAATGCCAAGCCCATGTATATTACCCGTATTGAAGACAGAAATGGCAATGTTTTGGAAAGCTTCACACCTCAACGCAAAGAAGTAATCAGCGAAGTAACCGCCTATTCTATTGTGAAAATGATGCAAGGCGTTATTCAATATGGTACTGCCCGTGGTATTTGGGCTTATGACTTACCAGGAAATTTAGAAGTGGCAGGAAAAACAGGAACTACCAATGACAATTCCGATGCATGGTTTATGGGTTATACCCCACAATTGATGGCTGGAACCTGGGTGGGTGCTGATGACCGTTTTATCCGTTTTAAAAATGAAAATCTTAATGGTCAAGGCGCAAGAGCAGCCATGCCTATTTGGGCTTATTTCTTTGCCAAAGCATCCGCTGATCCCAATTGCGGTCTTGATGCTAGTCAAACTTTTGTGAAACCTGAAGTCATGACCAATGATATTATCATAGACTATATCAATGGTACTACTGCTCCATTGGGTGCAGAAGGTGAAGACCAGGGTAATGGAACGGTGAATGATTATGAAATTCCAAAAGATATTAAGCCAGAAGATATTAAGGCTGAATCAGATCCCTTAGAAACAGGCAAAACAGGGGTTCCAAAACCACTTGAAACAAAAGATGGACAACCGGCCAAACTACCAGACAACAAGCCAATGGTAACGCCTCCCGTCTTAAAACCTGGAGAAAAACCAAAAGCTACTATGCCCGCTCCTATTAAGAAACCTGGTGGTGGTAATCTAGGTTAGGCTGTTTGTAAAAGATGAAACAATTTTTAAACTAGTAGATTTGAAAAGTTGCTATATTATCTGCATTGCTTTAACAAAATCACTGACTAGATAGCTAATAAGTTTACCGGTACTCCCATCTGTTCTTCCATCAGATAAATGGGTAGCTCCTTCACAAATATGCAGGTAGGCAGGCTTGGATTGCGCTGTAGCAAATTGAATATATTGTCTAGCTTGATTAGGGCTAATTCCAACAGGGGTTTGTGCACTACTCAATACCCCTTCAATACAATCAAGGTCTAGTTCAATACCACAAAGGGTATCATCTGTAAAAGAGGTTGCATGCCCAACAGCTTGTAAAAAAGTCCTTTTTTCGTGTACAAAAATGTCTTCATAAGTAATGCAATCCACAAAGGGATTGTTCACAATATCCATCCATACATTTTGAGGTAGGTAATTCTCATGAATGCCAATGACACAGTACTTTTCAAGGTATCCGTCTTCTTCCGCATAGGTAAATCCATTGCCACTATGTCTTCCTTCCATTGGTCTAAAATCAGCGTGTGCGTCTAGGTTTATGGCATTTAATTGCGCAATAGGCAATACCCCAGCTTTATAAAAACCTTTTGCTGCGCCTTTGATACAGGGATAAGAATTATTGTGTCCTCCGCCAATGATAATGGGAATTTTCTTGAATTGGGTAATCAATTTAACCAACTGTTCAACTTCTTCATCTATGGCATTTACGGCGTGTCTAAATGCCTCGGATTTCTCATCATAACTCAATGCATTTTGCTCAATCAAATGTTCCATATCGGAGAAGTCAAAATGACCCAATAACAAGATTTCTCCGCCTTCAAAAAAGTCATTGCTCTGAATATTGAGAAAGGATTGCAAGAAAGGTACCCAGGCGGAATCGGCCCCGCCAATACCTAAGTTGGCTTTTACCCCAATATCTTCTGGTATTCCAAATAACACATAACTAGCCGTGCTTTCTTGCAAAGATTGTTCTAGTTGACTACTGTCTGTTATTACCTGAATACGCTCTCCTAATTTGGTTTCAAACCTTCTAATCTTAGTAACAGATAGTAGGTCTTGCTTGTGATAGATTTTCAAGTGTTTCATGGCTCGTTGTGGGTATGATTCTAAGGATTAAGTTAATCATTTCAACCCAGAGCAGAAAAATTGATTAGAGGAAAGTTCCTGACACCATGACCTGATCTATTAGGTTGGAGCCAAAAGCATAAGGCAGGAAGGCCAATGATGGAATTGGCTTGGTAAAAATCAAATTCGCCCTCTTCCCCTTGGTAATACTACCCAATTCTGATTCCAATTCCATAGCAAATGCCCCATTGATGGTAGCCGCATTGATGGCTTCTTCAGGCAGCATTTTCATTTGAATACAAGCCATGGAAACAACTGTGTTCATGTTCCCACTTGGGCTAGAACCCGGGTTAAAATCAGAGGCTAGTGCAATAGCAGTTCCTGCATCTATGAGCGCCCTAGCAGGTTGAAAACCCATTCGCAAAAAATAGGCAGCCGTAGGCAACAAAGTACCAATGGTATTGGATGCCGCTAACGAGGCGATGGTGGCTGCATCCATGGTTTCCAAGTGATCAACTGATAAGGCATTTAGTTCAATACCTGCTTCTACCCCACCTGATAAGTTTAATTGATTAGCATGAATCTTGGCCTTTAAACCAATGGCTGCACCCGCCTTACAAATGCGAATGGTTTCAGATGGACTAAAAAATCCATCCTCACAAAAAACGTCTATAAAATCCGCCAATCCCTCTTTGGCAATGACGGGCAGCATTTCCTCTATAATCAATTGAATATAGGCTTCATGATTGTCTCTGTATTCTATTGGATAAGTATGTGCCCCCAAAAAACTAGCTTTGATAGGTATGGGTGACACTGCTTTAAGCCTTTTAATTACCCGCAACATTTTTAATTCCGCATCAACGGTTAATCCATAGCCACTCTTTATTTCTATGGCCCCTGTTCCTAATTGCATCCATTCTTTTAACCTTGGTAAAGCCAATTGAAACAATTCCTCTTCTGAGCAAGCCTGTAGTTTTCTAGCAGAGTTTAAAATACCACCACCTTTTGCAGCAATATCGGCGTAGCTCATACCTTTTAGTTTGTCTACAAATTCCGATTCTCTACTAGCAGCAAAAACCAAATGAGTATGACTATCACACCAAGATGGCAAAACGGTTGCACCAGCAGCATCAATGGTTTGGTCATAGAAATCTTGAAGCTGAACTAATTCTGCCATGTACCCATAATCAAGAATTCTTCCATTATCTATGGTCATCCACGCATCTTCCATCATTGGAAGATGAGCCAACTCCGTACCTTTCAATAATTTATTGTCAGAACGAACATTTACCAGTTGGTGGATGTTGGTGATTAGCTGTTTCATGCAAGGGCAAATTAAACAATTCAAAGACTAATTTCAGCAAATGATTTGTAGTATCACCATTGTCAGATACCCCAATTGGTTGGGATGGGCCGGATTCCTATCTATGGCGCTATTCCGTCTTCCTTTAATGTTTAATAAAGAAATCAGTTTCTGGAAGCTAATGGGTACCGGCAAGAATGGGTCCTTTGACAAAACTCCAGATCTGTCTCAGTGGGCTATTTTGGTAATAGATCAAACTGAACCTACATCTCAATTTCCTACTTGGTCTGAGCCCTTGAAACCTGATAAAGCTCATGATTATCTAAAAAATAGGTATGGGATATTCATAGCTGCCTGGTGGCGATTTTTTAATTGTGAAACCTGGACAATTTTGTTAGAACCCATTGAAGGGCATGGATTATGGGATGGCAAACAACCATTTGGACCTGTACCCATGAAAAGCGATTATGAAGGCCCGATTGCCATTCTCACAAGGGCTACCATCAAAATTAGCAAGCTGAAAGATTTTTGGGGCAATGTTGACAAAGTAGCTAGCAGAATGGCCGGAGCACCTGGATTTAAAACTTCTTTTGGTATTGGAGAAGTTCCTTGGATTAAACAAGCCACTTTTAGCATTTGGTCATCAAAAGCAGATATGAAAGCCTTTGCTTATCAAATGCAAGAGCACGCTACCGTTATTGCCAAAACCAGAAAGGAAAAATGGTATAGTGAAGACTTATTTATGCGTTTTAGACCGCTAGGATCTTTTGGAAAAGTCAAAGGACTTGACCCATTGAAACAAAACCCCTAACTTGCATTAGTTTCATGCATCACTGCACTACCATATCAATGTTGACAGCCCATTTTGCTTGGATGTATCGCGGATTGAATCCTATGCCCGATCATTAAGTACGCTTACTTTCTTTTGCTTTTTGCAAGCACCATTTTTTTGAAAACCCTACTATTCATCAATACCTTATTGTATGGCATCCCAATTGTCTGTTACCTCAGAAATAGGAACATTAAAACGATTATTAGTACATAGTCCAGACAGTGGTCTGGGAAAAGTTGTCCCCTCCAAAGCCCAAGACTGGCTATTTGAAGACATTGTTCATTTAGATACCATTCGCAAGAATGAATATGATTTCTACACCAAGATTCTTTTGTATTTTCTTGACCCCTCTAAAATCAAAGGCAAACTTCAAGAAATAGATGCAAAAGAAAATGAGCGTAATTTTTATAAACCCGAACACCCCAATTTCTTTGCATCTGAAAATGTGATAGAATTACAGTGGTTATTGGCTCAGGTATTAGAAGATGCTGATTTACGCTCAAAGCTGGTAGCATCCGTTTGTGCCATTGAAGGATGCACTTACCAAACCCAGCGCGAATTATTGGATTATAGTCCTAAAGAATTGGCCAAAACCTTTATTTCTGGAAGTGCCGCAGGAAACAGAGAACTGTTATTTGCACCCATTCCCAATTTCATTTTCACAAGAGATATTGGCATTACCATTAATCAATACGTTTTATTAAACAAACCTGCCAAAAAAGCCAGAACTAGAGAAGCTTTGTTGGCCAAGTATATCTTTTTCCATCACGCACTTTTTGCAGACTATAGAAACAATATTATTGAGCTTTCTGATTCTCATCATAGCTTCTTACTTCCCAAAGAAGAAGATGATAGAAAAATTACGCTGGAAGGTGGCGATATTATGGTAGTGAGTGAGAACCATTTATTGGTTGGCGTGAGTGAAAGAACCAGTTCTGAAGCAGCAGTTAGGGTCACCAATCTATTGTTTGAAAAGGGTGTTGTTGAAAAAGTAACTGTTGTAAAGATTCCCAAAAAGCGTGACTATATGCATATAGACACGGTGTTTACTCAAGTGAAAAGAGACGTATGGGTGATGTTGGGGAATTTCTCAAGAAAAGCTGTGAAGCATGAAGACGAAAATGTGATTGAACGCATTCTAGAAATCAAAAAAGAAGAGAAAATCAAGATCTTGCAATTCCACAAAAAGTCTCCTGAGAATCCCATTAGTTTTGAAAGCTTAGAAGATTTATTGGTAGATATTAGTAAGAACGATTTGCACTGTGAAGACGAAGTCAGATTTATCTTTTCCGGTAATAATGAATTCCCTTACAATGCCCGAGAACAATGGACAGACTCCTGTAATTTATTGGCACTAAAAGAAGGTGTTGTATTGGGCTATGATAGAAATGATAAAACTACTGAAGCATTTAAAGCGGCTGGTTTTACCATTATCCATGCTAAGGAATTAATTGAAGCATTAGAGGCTGGCACTTTGAAAGTAGAAGAAATGCATGACACATTAATCCTGATGCCTTCTGCCGAATTATCTAGGGCAAGGGGTGGATTCCATTGTATGAGTATGCCCATTTTAAGAACTCCCATTCAATAAAAATGATTTTATGCAAAACACAGCGCATATCATGATGATTAGACCCGCAAAGTTTGGCTTTAATGCAGAAACGGCGGTGAACAATAGTTTTCAACAATCAAGTTCAGATGCACAGGTTGCTGAAAAAGCATTAGCTGAATTTGACCAATTTGTAGCTTTATTAAAAGCCCATAAGATTGATGTTACTGTGGTGCAGGACAGCCCTTTTCCCTATACCCCTGATAGTATCTTCCCCAATAATTGGATTTCATTTCATTCAGACGGAACCATTGTTCTTTACCCCATGTTTGCACTCAATCGCAGACAAGAACGTAAGCCAGCGGTATTAGAAAAATTGGCAGAAAAATTTTTGATTAAACAAACCATTGACTTTACTGAGCAGGAAAAAAGGGGCTTATTTTTAGAAGGTACTGGTTCCATGGTCTTGGATAGAAAAAATCATTTGGCCTATGCGTGTTTGAGTGATAGAACACATGAAAATTTATTAGAACAATTTTGTACTGAATTGGGCTATCAGTCTGTAGCTTTTTCAGCCCTAGATATGCAAGGTGCCCCTATTTATCATACCAACGTCATGATGTGTGTGGCAGACCGCTATGTTGTCATATGTCTAGATTCAATTGCCACGGATTTGGAAAAGGAAATGTTGATAGCACAAATTACATCTTCAGGCAAATCAATTGTTCCAATTAGTTTAGAGCAGATGAATCATTTTGCTGGGAATATGTTGCAAGTAAAAAATGAGGAAGATGAAAAATTCTTGATTATGTCTACCCAAGCTTATCAAAGTCTTCATGAAGATCAGGTATTCCAATTAGTGGCTTTTAATCAAATCCTACATTCACCCATCAATACTATTGAAACTAATGGAGGTGGAAGTGCCAGGTGCATGATGGCTGAAATTTTTCTGCCTTTGATCAACGAACTTTAGATAGAAATAACTTTTCTAGCTAATAATTCTTGAACCTCACGTTTTCTTAGCTTATTTGATTTTTCTAAAACTTGGCTTGCTTTGGTAAGTTCCATCAAAACTTCTATTTGATTGGAATAGGCTTTATGTTGGGCAACTAGGTTCTGTTGAATGGTTTCTATATCATGCCAATTACCAATGGCTTCTTGTAATTTTTGAAAATAGGCTTGTTCAAGATTCCAATCTTTCTCGTCTATCCAATTACATGCATATTGCCATTGTTTAATGCGTTTTCTTAGGTCATGCCATTGACTTGCATTGCAATCTTTTAATATTATTTTATTGATTTGAGCAAAAAGGTCAATGGCATATTGCTCAGCTAGAATACTATTAGTTGTTTTTACAAAATCTGTTAGTTGGTCTATTAATTCCTTTAATTCTAATTTAAACAAATGGGTTTGTTGCTGAAAATGCTGCATCATTTCATGCATCCTTTTTTCAGGGAAGCATTGATTTTTCAAAACAGTCATTTCATTTTTATCCAACCATTGAATTAATAATTGGTATTCCCTAATATCACCTGCTTGTTGAAAAATATTTGACAATAACCTTGCTGATTTCTTCAATTTCTGTTTAGAATAAACCTTTGCCAAAAACTTGAGAATGGCTCTCATTTTTTTAATTCAACCCTAAAATCATGCAAATCAGTTTCTGACATAGAACTGTCAAAATCATGCAAATGGTTAAACACTTGTTTTACCCTTTGCTTAAAATAGGAATGTAACAAGGATTGGGACATGAAGAATTAAGAATTTCATACATGAAATTCTTATAAATTTAATTAAAAGGGCTAAGTCTATATGAAACTATTGTTAATTTATAAATCAAAACTCAACCGAACCCCTGTTTCAAAATCAACTGGATCATATCCTAATTCTTGAACCGCTTTGTCTATTTTCAAACCAGAAAATTTGGCCCTTTGAACCATTTCTGGAAAGCTATCAGCTGTAACCGCAGTGATTAAATTGGCATCTAGTTTTTTTACCCTGGCCACCGTTAGGGCCATTTCATAAGGTGAGATCCTGTCTTTTCCCGCCAAATGATACTCAGTATTGAAAGGTCCTGAAAATACCAGTTCAATCCCCTTACAGAGGTCTAGTACAAAACTGGGCGTTCTCAATTGATCAGAAACTACTTTAATTGGTTTTCCAGCTTCTAGGTTTTGAGCTACCCATTGAATAAAGCTGGGTCGCATACCCTCCCAGTATTTGCCATAGATGAATACTGGTCTGATAATATGGTAATCCAATCCAGAAGCACGCAGTTTGACTTCCGCCATTAATTTACTTTCTCCGTAAAAATTTAATGGATGGGGAATGGCAGTTTCTGCGTGTGGGCCATTTTCTCCAAAAATAAAATCGGTAGAAACATAGAGCATTCTTGCCCCTATTGAATTGGCACCCGAAATAAGGTATTCGGTTGCAGTAACATTGTGTAACAAACAAGCCGCTTGGTCTAGATGACATTCATCCGGTTTACTCATCGCGGCAGAATGAATGATTAAATCAGGTTTAAACGCTTCCAAAGCTTGGAAAACTGCCTCTTTTTGGGTTAAATCAACGGATTGATACAAAAACTTACCCACCGGAATCCTTTGCACCCCTCTGGACAATGCAAGAACCAGATGTCCTTTTTCTACCAAAAATTGGGTTAAGTGCTGTCCTAAAAAGCCATTTGAACCGGTTACCAAGATTTTCATATTACTAAAATACTCATTTGAACCAAGAGATAGGCATTTGAGAATTAGCTTTAATTGCTTATTTTTGGAACTTGTGTAAGAGATACACAATACCATTACGATTGCTTTTTACCTTATTTCTAAATCGTATTACGAAAGAATTGAATACATAAGATGTCTACAAAAAAAGTTACAAAAATAGGGGTACTTACCTCCGGAGGCGATGCTCCAGGCATGAATGCTGCAGTTAGAGCCGTTGTAAGAACAGGAATTTATCATGGTTTGGAGGTTTTTGGTATCATGCGCGGTTATAGTGGAATGGTGGATGATGACATTTTTCCAATGGATTCTAGATCAGTTGCCAATATTATACAAAGGGGTGGAACCATCTTAAAAACTGCCCGTTGCAAGGAGTTTTTTGAGCCGGAAGGACGTAAAAAAGCCTATGAAAACCTTAAAAAAAGAGGGATTGATGGATTGGTGATTGTTGGAGGAGATGGTAGTTTTAGAGGCGCACAGAGGTTTAGTAATGAATATGATATTCCATGTATTGGTTTACCCGGTACCATTGATAAGGATATAGCTGGTAGTGATTTTACTATTGGTTTTGATACGGCAGTAAATACTGCTGTTGAAGCCATTGATAAAATCAGGGATACTATGGATGCTCACGACCGTTTATTCCTGGTAGAAGTAATGGGAAGAGACGCTGGATATATTGCTCTTCACAGTGGTATAGCAACTGGTGCTGAAAATATCTTGATTCCTGAAACCAAAACAGATATTGAGGAATTAATCCAATCCTTAACTGAAAAGGAGAAAAGGAAAAAATTGGTGAACCTGATAGTGGTTGCCGAAGGCGATGAGTTTGGTGGAGCCAATGAACTTGCCAAAGTTATCAAAGAACGTATTCCACAGGCTGATACCAGGGTTTGTATCTTAGGTCATATTCAAAGAGGTGGGTCTCCTTCTTGTTTAGATAGGTTAATTGCCAGCAATATGGGCTATCATGCAGTGGAATGTTTGATTAAAGGAAGATTTAATGTAATGGTGGGAATTGTGAACAATAAAGTTCATTTTACTCCATTGGATAAAGCCGTAAAACAAAAACAAAGAATCTCAGCTGAATGGATGAAGATTGTTAAAATCTTAGCTAGCTAATACCCCACTAAATTTCAAACTACAACAAAGTATTATGTCAAAAAACTTAGAAAAGTACCTGCACAAAGAAATGAACAAACAGGCGGGTATTGAACACGTTAACCACCGCACCAAAATTGTTGCTACCGTAGGTCCAGCTTGCGATTCTTACGATCAACTATTAGAACTTTGTCGTGCTGGTGTAAACGTTTTTCGTTTGAATTTTTCACACGGCAAACACGAAGACAAACTTGCTATAATTGAACATATTCGCAATATCAATAAAACCGAGCCTTACAATATTTCTATATTGGCAGATTTGCAAGGTCCAAAATTGCGTGTAGGTGAAATTGAAAATAATTCACTTGATGTAAAAGCAGGTGATATCCTCACTTTTACCAATGAAAAATGCGTTGGTACCTTAGAAAAAATCTATGTCTCCTACCCTAACCTAGCTGGTGATGTGGTGCTTGGAAACGTGATTATGATTGACGATGGTAAGCTAGAAGTAAAAGTAGTTGGCATTGAAAAGAATGGCGACGTAAAAGTATTGGTAACACTAGGAGGAAACCTTTCTTCTAAAAAAGGAATCAACCTACCTGATACCAAAATTTCTCTTCCAGCATTAACTGATAAAGACTTGGCAGATTTGGAGTTCATCATTGAACAAAAATGTGACTGGGTGGCTTTGAGTTTTGTAAGAAGTGTAAAAGACCTTGTGATACTCAGAAGTAAACTACAAGAGAAAAAGAGCATGACTAAAATCATTGCCAAGATTGAAAAACCTGAGGCATTGGTGAATATCCGTGATATTATTTTAGAAAGCGATGGTATCATGATTGCTCGTGGAGATTTGGGCGTTGAACTTCCTATTGAGCAAGTGCCTTTGATTCAAAAAGAATTGATTCGTAAATGTTTACATCGCGCTAAGCCCGTTATTGTAGCTACCCAAATGATGGAATCCATGATTGATAGGGTTAAACCCAATCGTTCAGAAATCACGGACGTTGCCAACGCGGTGTTAGAAGGTGCGGATGCGGTGATGTTGAGTGGAGAAACAGCTGCTGGTAATCACCCAGCGTTGGTGGTTCAAACCATGCGCAAGATTATCATGGAAATTGAGAAGAAAGAATATAGATATGACCGCTCTGCAGATTTGAAACCACAGGCCCATTCTCCTTCTTACCATAGTGACGCCATTTGTTACAATGCTTGTAAGATTGCCGAAGATGTTGAAGCTCAGGCATTAGTGGGTATGACTCAAAGTGGTTATACGGCCTTTATGTTGAGTAGTTACCGTCCTTCTTCTCCTCTATTCATTTTTACTAAAGAAAGAACTTTGGTGAACCAATTGAGTCTTAGTTGGGGTGTTAGAGCCTTCTATTATGAT
>JBEAPC010000301.1:0-18391 GCA_041164585.1 Bacteroidota bacterium | reverse complement strand
AGAAACGGCTTTTTTCTTTCCTGAACTACATGCAGATAGCAGTGGCAAATACCAGTTTAGTTTTACCATGCCCGATGCGGTAACCAAATGGAAATGGCAAAGCTTTGCGCATTCCAAAGATTTAAGTACGGGTTATCAGAGTGCCACTATTCAAACGCAAAAAACTTTGATGCTACAGAGTAATGCTCCTAGGTTTTTTAGAGAAGGGGATAAACTGGAATTTAGTAGCCGCATTGCCAATTTAAGTGATAAAGAATTAACCGGCCAAGTAACATTGGAATTGATTGACCCTAGCACCAATACTTCGGTAGATGGCTGGTTTCAAAATATTTTTCCAACGCAATATTTTACGGTTGCTGCAGGACAAAATAGTCCTGTGAAGTTTCCTATTCAAATTCCTTACACATACAACAAGCCATTGATCTGGAGGGTAGTTGCAAGAGCAGGTAACTATAGTGACGGAGAAGAACAAACTATTCCTGTCTTGAGTAACAGACAATTAGTTACAGAAACGCTTCCTATTCATACTATGGGTGACACTACGGTAAATCTTCGTTTTGAAAAATTGCTGCAGGAACAAAGTGCCAGTGCAAGTAATGAATCCTTAACCGTTGAATTCAGTAGCAATCCCGCTTGGTATGTGGTTAAAGCTCTACCCTATTTGCTTCAGGGTAATGACCAATGTATTGAAACAGTAATTAATCGTTTTTATACCAATGCCATGGCTGCACAGATCTTGAACAAGTACCCCAAGATCAAAGCCTATTATCAAGATTGGAAAAAAGACAGTGCATCGCTAGTTTCTAATTTGCAAAAAAATCAAGCTCTTAAGCAAGTATTAATTGAAGAGACACCTTGGGTATTGCAAGCCAAAACAGAGACCGAACAAATGCAGACCCTGGCCCAATTGTTTAACCTAGCTAGATTGGAAGAGGATCAAGAAAATCAATTAAAGCAGTTAATTGATTGGCAATTACCAGAAGGCGGTTTTGCTTGGTTTAAAGGAGGCTGGACAAGTCCGTATATGACCAGTTTGGTGCTAACCAGAATTGGTCAATTAAAAAGATTGGGTGCTATTACACCAGACATGGCCATTCGTTTAAAACCCATGCTCTTAAAAGCAGTGGCTTATCTAGACTTAGTATTTCTAACGCAGTATGAAAAATTGGTGAGTCGTAAATATGACTTTGCAAAAGCAGGCTTAAACTATTGGCATATCCAATATTTATTTATGCGCAGTTTTTATGGCGATATTCAAATCAATCATACCAAAGCACATCAGTTTTATTTGAAGCTTGGAAGAACTAATTGGAATAGATTAGGCATTGAAGAAAAAGCTATGCTGGCACAAGTCTATTACCGCAATAAAGAAACGGCATTGGTATTTGACAAATTGGTTCCTGCCATTCTTGAAAATGCTATGCATAGCAAAGAAAAAGGCATGTATTGGAAAATACCAAACAACTATTATTGGCAGGGCTCAGAAATGGCCACTGTGATTAGAGTAGCAACAATGTTTGCTGAATTAACGGAAACGGGAATGGCTTCAAAATTACAAGAACCTTTGAGTGCCATGAAAACTTGGTTAATCTTAAATAAGCAAACCAATTATTGGGGTAATGCTATGGGCACGGCCGATGTTTGCTATGCTTTCTTAATGAGCGGCACCAATTGGTTAGATGACCAACAAACTGTTCGTATTCATTTGGGTAAAACAGTTTTGGATTCCAAACAACTATCAACAGAAGCTGGTACGGGCTATTTTCAGCAAAGAATTGATGGAGCAAAAATGAGTGCTGACATGGGCAAAATTCAGGTTACTACTTCTAGCAAAAATGCTCCTAATAGCAAAACTCTACAACCAGCTTGGGGCAATATTTATTGGCAGTATTTTGAGAACATGGATCAAATTACCAATGCCAATACCAGTTTGAAAATTCAAAAACAATTATTGGTAGAACAACATTCAGACAAGGGTAAGATCTTGGTGCCTGTTGATGCCAATAATCCCATGCATGTTGGAGATAGGTTGATTATTCGTTTAACCATTAACACGGATAGGGATTTGGAATATGTTCATTTGAAAGATAGTAGGGCCGCTGGTATGGAACCCATCAATGCCTTGAGTGGATATAAATGGCTGGGTGGATTGGGTTATTATGAAAACACCACCGATGCTGCTACCCATTTTTATTTTGATAAAATTTCAAAAGGCGTCTATGTTTTTGATTATCCAGTTTTCTTAACCCATTTGGGCGATTTTTCAGCGGGCATTGCCAATATTCAATGCTTGTATGCACCAGGTTTTAATGCGCATTCAGAAGGCATTAGATTACAAGTACAGGAATGATGCTACCATTAAAGGATTAATCCCGAAATTTGCAAGATGCAGGTGGATTATATTATAGTTGGACAAGGACTATGTGGCAGTTTCTTAAGTTGGAATTTAAGCAAAGCTGGAAAAAAGGTATTGGTAATTGACCAGTCCAGACCCAATAGTTCTACCAAGTTAGCCAGCGGCGTGATAAATCCGGTTACAGGCAGAAGAATGGTACGTACTTGGGAAATTGAAAAGCTCCTACCCTTTGCTTGGGATGCTTATACCCAATTGGGAAAAGAACTTGGGGTTAATCTTATACGCCAGTGTAATATCCTAGATTTTCATCCCACACCTCAAATGGAATTGGCTTTTAGAGAAAGATTGCCTGAAGAAAGTGAATACTTATTGGTACCTGAAAATCTTGACCAATGGAGAACCTATTTTGATTTTCCTTTTGGTATTGGTGAAATCAATCCATGCCTACTCATTGACCTTAACGCCATGATGATGGGTTGGCGCAAACAACTGGAATTTGCAGGTGCATTGTCAGAAGAACAATTTCAATTGGAAGAACTTACAATAGAATCCCATCGCGTTAGCTATAGAAATTGGGAAGCAGAAAAAATCATTTTCTGCGATGGCACAGAAGGTTTTGAAAACCCCTATTTTCAATTGCTACCCTATGCAAGAAACAAAGGAGAAGTCATTTTTGCATCCATTCCAGATTTACCTAGAAATCATATTTATAAACAAGGCATTAACCTAGTGCCTTGGCAGGATGATTTTTGGTGGATTGGTTCAACCTATGAATGGAATTTTACAGACCTATTGCCTACCCAAGCTTTTAGAGAAAAAGTAGAACAGCAATTAAAACATTGGTTAAAACTACCCTATGCCATTGTGGATCACCAAGCAGCTGTAAGACCAGCCAATATGGAGAGAAGACCTTTTGTAGGTTTGCATCCTTTGCATTCTTCCATTGGCGTTTTTAATGGTATGGGAACCAAGGGTTGTTCCTTGTCGCCTTATTTTGCGCATGAGTTTACTGAGTACCTTCTGCACCAAACTCCCCTACATCCTTTAGCTGATGTACAACGCTTTAAAAAGATTTTAAGCCGTTAAAGCCTGAAAAAAATTATTTTAGTGGTTCACACCCAAATCAATGGTATGAACCAAGAACAGCAGGCAGCCACTTACAATATTCCCTTGAAATACCGGAAAATGGAAAACCTCCATATTGTCTTCTGGCTATTCAAAGACGTGGCTTGGTGCATGGTTTGGAAGCCCTTGGGCATAATCATGATCATACCCACATTGGCCATTTCCATGATCATTGCATGGCGTACTAGGCAGTATATGTCTGAGCTTTGCCATAATTTGGCTATTAGCATCTGGATCAGTGCCAACTCTTATTGGATGATCAGTGAATTTTTGGGGTTTGACACCATTCCAATTCCAGGAGGGTTGACAATGAAGCACTTAGCGCTAATTCCCTTTACCCTTGGACTCTTGATTTTGGCCTTTTATTATGGCTATTGGAAGCCTCGCCACCAGAATGAACTTGAAACATTGTAGCAAATTCCTGTTTTTTTCGACTCTTTTACCACTCATCAAACATACTTTACCACTTGTGATATGCCCTGTCCCGTTTGACCCGCATGCCCTTTGTGGCTAGGGCTGCTCCGCTATATCTTTACTGTATCAAAGTAAACGGAGCCTCGCTCCCATGAAACATGAACCACATTATTGAATTTCTATTTGCTCGTTTTCGTCAACGTGTAAAACCACCAGAAATTCACCGACTATAACTACAAAGGCAATCCTCAAAAAAATTTGCTCCACAAAAAGAAGTTCCAGCCCTGTGCAGGTTATCTTTAGTGCGATTACCCTATTTGCGGATTGCGGTCTATAGGACCAACACGCAACCAAATTTAAAAACTGACATTGATGTATACCACCATGAAACCTATCGTACTTGCGATACTGGGAGCTGCTGCAATATTCCTGCTTATCTCCTGCGAGAACACTGAAAAAAACGAAGACATTACCAACACCGTTAATAAAGACGGCGCTATTGAAACATCTGTTAAAGTAGAAGCATTAGACAGCTTGCGCGATGTCTTAATTACTACCCATGCCGTTTGGAAAGACAATGCTATTTTCAAAAACATAGAGTACCGTGATACGGTTCCAAGTCTTGGCATGAAAAGAACTGTTGCTGAAAACGCCGATGGCGATATGAAAGACGTAACAGTGAAAAAAGAATACGAAATCTATATTACGGTAAAGTAAACAACATGAAGAAATCATCTTATATACAATTGGTCTTAATCACCGCTACCCTTGCAAGTTGCAACCAACCAAAGAAAAATGACTGGGATGACAACGCCAAAGTGCATATTAGAAGTGATAGCACGGCTCCTTATACCAGGGTGCACCACCATGGTGGAATGGGTATAGGAACCGCTCTATTATGGTATTATGCGTTTAGACCATACGGTAACTACAACAATGGTTCTTATCAAAGGGCCGGATATTATTCTAGTGCCATTCACCCCAACTCAAATGTTGGAACAAATGGGTTCAAAGGTGCAGTCACTCGTGGCGGATTTGGAAGAAGTGGATTTAGCGTTTCATCTTAAGAATTGAATCATGCAAAGAATACAAATTACACCCAGAAATAATTGGCCATCAGAAGTGGAGAAACTGGGTTTTGGTTTTCATACAACCAATGTTCCTTATTGGGATGAATCGGTCTATTACAAATTTGAGATGCCAGAAATCTTGGCCATAGAAAAAGCTACTGCGGAACTCTATGACTGTTGTTTGGGTGCTGTGCAACACGTGATGGATCAAGGATTATATGCCAAATTCAATATCCCTACTTGGGCTATTCCCATGATTGAAAGATCATGGACAGAAGACCATCCTGCTATTTATGGTAGGTTTGATCTTTGCTTTAAAGATGGTCAAATAAAAATGCTGGAATTTAATGCTGACACGCCTACCAGTTTGTATGAAGCAGGGATTGTTCAATGGTTTTGGTTAAAGGATTTTGACAAAGACAAGGATCAGTTTAACAGTGTGCATGAGAAATTAATTGAGTACTGGAAATACTTGAAAAACTATTTGAATCCAGGACCCTTGCATTTCAGTTGTTTAAAAGAAACACTGGAAGACTTGACCAATACAGAATACTTACGTGATTGTGCCATACAAGCTGGATTGGACACCAAGTTGATCTTTATTGATGATATTGGATGGGACGCAGATAACAGGGAATTTATAGACCTGGAAAACCAACCCATCAAAAACATTTTCAAACTTTATCCTTGGGAATGGTTGCTGAGTGAAAGCTTTGGCAAAAACATGTTGGAAGACAAAAACAAAGCACTCTGGATTGAACCAGCATGGAAAATGATTTTGTCTAACAAAGCCATCCTACCCATTTTGTGGGAGCTTTATCCCAACTGTCCTTACTTATTACCTGCCTATTTTGAAGAAGGCAAATTGAATAACTATGTAAAGAAACCCATCCTTTCTAGAGAGGGTGCCAATATTGATTTAGTGATGAAAAATATTGGTCTTGCTAAAACAGAGGGGCAGTATGGTGCAGAAGGATATATTTATCAAGAACTATTTACCCTTCCTAATTTAAGTGACCATTATCCCGTGATTGGATCTTGGGTCATTGGTCAAGAGCCTGCAGGAATGGGCATTAGAGAAGCAGATACTTTAATTACAGATAACAAAAGCCGTTTTGTGCCACACTTGATTGGCTAATAAGAAATACCTATACAACTTTGAAATGCACTGGAATCAGTGCATTTTTTTTGCAAGCACGGTAATCAATAATCCAAGGCATGCTATTAAGGTAAAGGACCATCTTAAACTGGCTATTTGCGCAATACTGCCAATGAGTGGTGGACCAAGTAAGAACCCAATAAATCCAATGGTAGAAACCGCTGCAAGGGCAACGCCTGGATTCATGGTTTTGGATCTACCTGCCGCACTATAAATCAGCGGAATCACGGATGAAACGCCTAGTCCTACCATTAAAAATCCAATGCCAGCTGGTATGATGTATGGAAAGATCACTGATATCATCAGTCCAGTTGCAATTAACGCCCCGCTAGCTTGTAAAACTGGCTTGATTCCAAATCTTGTGGTAAATCTATCTGAGATAAATCGGCCCGTGGCCATGGCTCCCATAAACAACAAATAGCCCAGTGTAACCCATTGAGCTGGCGCTGCAACAGCATTTTGAAAATAGACACCGGACCAATCAAACATGGTTCCTTCACAAACCATGCTTCCAAATGCAATCAAACCATACAATAAGATGGTTTTATCTGGCTTGGCAAATAGGGGTTGTTTTCCGGTTTGAGCGTCTTGTTTTACCGTATATCTATTGGCCAATAATACTACCGGTATAGACAGAGCGGTAATGATACAGAAATGCCAAAATGGAACCAGTTCCAATGAGATCATCAGTGTACCAACAGCGGCTCCTGTAAAACCCGCCAAACTCCAAATACCGTGAAAGGATGCCATGATGGTTTTGCCATAGAGTTGTTCTACCGCAATGGCCTGTGTATTCACAGCAATATTGAAAAAATTGCTCCAAGTGCCAAACAGAAACAGGGTTCCAGCCAATTGAATGGGGGTTTGAACCATTCCTATCAAGACCAAGGTTAGGGGATACAAAATGGATGCTATGAGCAAAATGGTTCTACTACTCCACTTGGAGATAATCCAGCCAGTAAAAGGCAAACTACTCATGATACCAGTTGGAAGGGCAAAAAGGATTAACCCCAAACTTCCCTCACTCAAACCCAAATAAAGCTTGATATCTGGAATCCGGCTTGCCCAACTGGCAAAGCTCAATCCTGCTAAGAAAAAAAAGACGGCTACCGCTATTCGGTGGGTTGATTTAGAAACGGGAATGCTGCTCATGAGCGGCAAAGATACAGTTAGACGAACATTTTGGTCCTTTCCAGACCCTTTTCGGTTATATTTGCGGCCCGAATAGCTATTCGGGAATTGACATTTCAAACCAATTATTATGTTCCGTTCACATACTTGTGGAGAATTGAGACTGGCTCATGCTGGCCAAGAAGTAACCCTAGCAGGCTGGGTGCAAACCGTTAGAAAATTTGGCGCCATTACTTTTGTGGATCTGCGCGATAGATATGGTATTACCCAATTATTATTTGGAGAAGAATTGAACAGCGTACTTGACGCTAATCCGCTAGGTAGAGAATTTGTTTTGCAAGCCATTGGTAAGGTTCAGGAACGCAGTAACAAGAATGCGAACATCGCCACAGGCGAAATTGAAATTGCCATTGGTAGTTTTAAAATCTTGAACAAGTCTGCAGTACCTCCCTTTACCATTCAGGATGATACTGATGGTGGTGATGACCTGCGCATGAAATACCGCTTTTTAGATTTGCGCAGAAATGCCCTAAAAAGAAATATGGAACTGCGTTATGCTGTTAATAGAAGTACGCGCAACTATCTACATGAAAATAATTTCATGGATATTGAAACGCCATTTTTGATTAAGTCTACTCCTGAAGGTGCTCGCGATTTTGTGGTGCCATCAAGAATGAATCCTGGTCAATTTTATGCACTTCCTCAATCACCACAAACCTTTAAGCAATTGCTGATGGTAAGTGGATACGATAGGTACTATCAAATTGTAAAATGCTTCCGCGATGAAGACTTACGCGCAGACCGTCAGCCTGAATTTACACAGATTGATTGTGAAATGGCGTTTGTTGAACAGGAAGACATTTTGAACATGTTTGAAGGTTTGGTAAAACGCATTTTCAAAGACGTTAAGAATATAGATTACACTGAGACCGTAGAACGCATGAGTTGGGAAGACGCCATGTGGCAGTTTGGAAATGACAAACCTGATATCCGTTTTGGAATGAAGATTGCCAACCTCAAATCTGCTTTCTTAAAGGGTGGTCAACTTCATGCTACTGGTGAATTAATCAATGGTGCAGGCTTTGGTGTTTTTGACAATGCTGAAACCGTGTTGGCCATTGCCGCTCCCGGTTGCAGCGAATACACACGCAAACAAACGGACGAATTAACTGATTGGGTAAAACGCCCTCAGATTGGCATGCAGGGCTTGGTGTATATCAAGTGTAATGCTGATGGAACTTATAAGAGTAGCGTTGACAAATTCTATACAGAAGACAAACTAAAAGCCATTGCAGATGCAGCAGGTGCTGTTTCTGGTGACTTGGTATTGATCCTTGCTGGCAGAGAAGAAAGAACTAGAAAAGCTACCAGCGAATTGCGCTTAGAAATGGGCAAGCGTTTGGGCTTTAGAAAGGATGATGAATTCAAATTACTTTGGGTAATGGACTTTCCATTATTTGAATATGCAGAAGAAGATAATAGATGGGTAGCTAGACACCACCCCTTTACTTCTCCTAAACCGGATGAGATTGAGATCATGATCAACAACAATCCAGTAATTGAAAATGCAGAGAAATATTTAGAACATCCTTATTCCAATATCAAGGCCAATGCCTATGACATGGTTTTAAACGGAAATGAAATTGGTGGTGGTTCTATCAGAATCTTCCAACGCAACTTACAAGAAAAAATGTTTGCTGCATTGGGTATGAGTGAAGAAGAAGCACAACACAAATTTGGTTTCTTATTGGGTGCTTTTGAATA
This sequence comes from Bacteroidota bacterium, assembly GCA_041164585.1. Lineage (GTDB taxonomy): Bacteria > Bacteroidota > Bacteroidia > Chitinophagales > Chitinophagaceae > Sediminibacterium. Next base: position 9,372 of record JBEAPC010000301.1, on the reverse strand, counting down.
TGGTGCACCGCCACATGGTGGTTTGGCATTTGGATTTGATAGACTCTGTGCTATCTTGGGTGGAAGTGAAAGTATTCGTGATTTTATTGCCTTTCCTAAAAACAACTCTGGCCGAGATGTAATGTTAGACGCGCCTAGTACCATTGATGACAAACAATTCACTGAATTGCAAATCAAGTTAGACCTACAATAGGTCTAAGCAGTTTTAAAGATATTCTTGAAAAAAGCGGTCCCATTGGTCCGCTTTTTTTTTAATTATAGGAAATAAATACTGCCAATCAAAAGTCAGACCATTACTTGCAAATAATTGGCTGACACTGGCTTAAAAAGCGGCTTTTTTTTGTAGATTTTTAAGTAGTTTGGAAAATCATCCTGACCCAATCAATATTATTCTTAATTTGGGGAAGGTTGTTCGCTGAGCCATAATTGGCTGGCTAGCAACCTTTTTTTGTAACTGACCATACAAAACAATGCTTATGACGGGAAAGGCTCTCTTCAACAATTACCCCATCGTGCCCCATATTTGGGACGAAATGAAAAGCAACGATGGAATTAGGCAACAGTACTATTCTATCTATGAAACCGGTAGCCAATTGAGTTTGGCAGAGCTGGAACAGAAACATAAACTGGCTTCTGAATTATTTATGAGCCAGGGAATTACTTTTACCGTTTACTCTGAAAATGAGGGAATTGAACGGATTTTCCCCTTTGACATTATTCCAAGAATCATCACAGGTACTGAATGGAATCATATTGAAAAAGGAATTCAACAAAGAATCAAGGCACTCAATCTCTTTCTTAAAGACATTTACAACGAGCAGGAAATTGTCAAAGATGGGGTAATCCCTGCCGATTTAATTGCATCCTGTCCGCATTTTACACGTGAAGTATATGGCATTAAAGTGCCATTTGATATCTATGTACATATTGCGGGTATTGATTTAATTAGGGGTGATGATGGAACATTCTATATTCTTGAGGACAATTTGAGAACCCCCTCTGGCGTCTCTTATATGTTGGAGAATAGAGAAGTGACCAAACGGATTTTCCCAAATTTGCTTGCTGATAACAATGTTAGGATGATCAACAATTATCCTTTGTTATTACATGACAATTTGGTTCATTTAGCACCTAGACAAAACGCCAATCCAACGGTTGTTTTGCTTACACCAGGCATGTATAATTCCGCCTATTTTGAACATACTTTTTTGGCTAGACAAATGGGTATTCAATTAGTAGAGGGAAGGGATTTATTGGTAGACAATCAAAAAGTATACATGAAAACCACGGCTGGCCTTAGACAGGTAGACGTGATTTATAGAAGAATTGATGACGAATTTTTAGACCCCTTGGTATTTAGACCAGATTCTGCATTGGGTGTTCCCGGATTAATTAGTGCTTATAGAAAGGGAAATGTGGCCATAGTGAATGCACTAGGTAATGGCGTGGCCGATGATAAAGCCGTTTATGCCTATGTACCAGATATGATCAAATATTATTTGAACGAGGAAATTATCCTACCCAATATTCCTACCTATCACATGAATAATGATCAGGAGCGGGAACATGTTTTCAAGAACATGCACAAGATGGTGATCAAAGAGACCAATCAATCTGGTGGATATGGAATGGTGATGGGGAATAGCGCTACAGAAGCTGCTATGGAAAAAGCCAAGGAAAATATTTTGGCCAATCCACGTGGTTTTATTGCACAACCCATTATTCAATTGTCAACGGTTCCTTGCTTAATAGATGGCAAGTTACAACCCAGACACGTGGATCTAAGACCTTATTCACTCTGTGGCCCTAACGGTATAGAAGTAGTGGCTGGAGGATTAACTAGGGTGGCTTTAAGAGAAGGCTCCTTGGTTGTAAACTCTTCACAGGGTGGTGGTAGTAAAGACACTTGGGTAGTAGATATGCCCAACCAATAATTAAACAGCATTGTAGCACTTGAAACTAAGACTATGTTAAGTAGAATAGCCGACTCACTATATTGGATGCACCGTTATATGGAACGTGCAGATGGCATGCTTCGTTTGATGAAAACCAGTTATATCCTTTCCTTTGATAAAGTTCAGGCCAGTGGTATGACCTGGGAACCTGCTTTAAAGATTTTCACTTCTTTGAATCAAGATGAAATAGCAGGTTTAAAACAGAACAATGCAGCTGCCTTAAAATACCTGTTACTAGACACCAAGAATACCAATTCTTTAAAAGTAATCATCACCAGGGCAAGAGAAAATGCCAGAGGGGTACAAGATCAAATTACCAAGGAGGTTTGGGAACAGATGAACCTAATCTATCATCAGGTTAACCAACCAGGCATTGCTGAAAAGCTCTCTGGACAGGATGCTATTTTAATCATAGATGCTTTTATCAATAGCAGTGATCAATTCTGTGGTATTTTAGATAGTACCATGCCAAGGGGACAAGGATGGAATTATATGAACCTAGGCAAACAAACGGAAAGGTGTTTGTTAACAGCAGAGTTTACCCATTTTTATTTTAAGAAAACGGGGTTTGACTTTAAAAACGAGCAGGATATTCTTTTTTGGAGAAGCCTTTTATTGGCATTATCTGGTTATGAGCTGCATTTGAAAAACTATAGCAACCAGCACCATAACTACAATGTAGCACAACAATTGCTCTTTGATAAGAACTTCCCCAGATCCGTTTATTATGCTTTGGACAGGGCTAACAAATATTTATCCGATATTGCAGCTTCTAACCCTGTGGAAGGCAGCATTCAATTGAGCCGTTCCTTTGGCAGATTATACAGTTCTGTAAAATTTGCTGATTTGGAATTGGTAGAAAGAGAAGGGTTAGAAAGTTATCTGACTTATGTTCGGAAGGAATTAAACGAATTCAGCCGTGACTTAGGCAGAACCTATTTCTCTTATTCTTAAACAGCCTAGCGCATGTCCGTTTTCACGATACATCACATTACCAGATACGATTACGATAGACCGGTTAAGGAAAGTGTGAATGAAATCAAGATTTTCCCATTTGTAGTACCTGAGCAAGAAGTATTGCATCAAGAACTGATCATCACGGGTCAACCAGAAGTTTTGACCTTTACTGATTATTGGGGTAACAAGACAGGTTGTTTTAACCTTTTACAACCACATAAAGAAATGGTGATTGAGAGCAAGTTAACCGTTAGAACGGCTATTGCTCCTGAACCAAGCATTGCTTTACCTAGTTATGTAAAGGACTTGGAACTAGCTATTGGTAATGACCTACACCTCTTAGAGTTGGTAAGAACCTCTCCTAGCAGTTCAGAAGCCCTGATGCAGTCTTATATAGCTAGTTTTTACAGCCCAGACAAAACCATTGACCAGATTGTCAAAGATTGTTGTGCATTTATTTTTACTGATTTTACCTATATCAAGGGTATTACCACTATAGAAACTACCGTAGATGAAATAGTAGCTCAAAAAGCAGGGGTTTGTCAGGATTTTGCACACGTGATGCTGGAATTGCTTAGGATGATTGGTATTCCCTCTAGATATGTGAGTGGTTATATCTGCCCCAATAAAAATGGAATGCGAGGTGAAGGTGCTACCCACGCATGGGTTGAAGCATATATACCCAATCATGGTTGGATTGGCATAGACCCTACCAACAATGTTTGGGCAACCAATAACCACGTAAAATTAGCCGTTGGAAGGGATTTTAGTGATTGCACACCTGCCAAGGGCACTTTTAAGGGTCCTGCCAGACAATCCCTTTCTGTTTATGTTTCTGTTGGATATGAAGACGGGCATGTATTTGAAGAAATCAATGCCGTTAAAATGCAAAAACAATCCGCATCGGAGGAGGCAGAACTAATTATTGATAACTTTGCTGGCCAACAACAACAATAGCCGCCTGCCATGAACGCAACCACTTTATTTAGAATATTGAGTTTTATACTCTTACCTATTGCTTTCTTTTTCATCATTATGGATTTGATAGCCATTGTGATGGCGCTAGGAAATCCAAGCCTTTTATTTCCGGTCTTTCTAATTACCGGGATGATTATCTACGTGATAGTTTCTTTTTATTTTTTACTCATGGGTGTAAATAGAAAACTAGCATTAGGCGCATCCGTAAAGGATTGGATTAAAGTAAACGCTTATGTGACCTTATTTCTTGGATTTCAGTTCATGCTTGTTTCAGTTAGTATTTTTTATATGGGTTCAGCCAACCTACAAGAATTTGCAGATAAAGCAATGGCAGCCCAACCCAATATGTCTAGCCAAATGAACAGTGGTTTATTTCTAAAAATGTTGAAAGGGATGGCTTATTTCTTCTTCTTTTTGTCATTGGCCTTATTGGTACATATTAGCATTTGTTTCAAATTGCTCAAAGAATACGCCCACCTATTTTTACCAAAAGAAGTTTAACGCCACTTGACAATTTCCTTTTCAAAAGCCCTTACATTTTAGTACTTTGCTCATGTGAACAATAGTATTCCATTAGCAGAGCGGATTAGGCCAGCAACCCTGGTTGACTTGATTGGTCAGGAACACCTGACAGGAAAGGGTAGTATTTTACGCAATGCCATTGAAAACGGTAGAATCCCCTCTATGATTTTATGGGGACCGCCAGGCGTTGGAAAGACCACTATCGCCAATATTATTGCCCATAGTTTACAAGTGCCCTATTTTCAATTAAGCGCTATCAGTAGCGGGGTCAAAGACGTAAGAGAGGTTATTGAAACAGCCAAAGAACAAATAGGCTCTATTCTATTTATTGATGAGATTCACCGATTCAACAAAGGCCAACAAGATGCACTTTTGGGAGCCGTTGAAAAAGGCATTATCACCCTTATTGGTGCAACTACAGAGAACCCTAGTTTTGAAGTGAATAGTGCCTTGCTAAGCAGGTGTCAGGTATATGTGCTCAAAGCATTGGACCAAGAAGGAATGGTAAGATTATTGCACCAAGCTTTGGAAAAAGATGCCTTTATGCAATCCCTGCAATTAGAGCTAAAAGAAACAGAAGCCATGATTCGGATTTCTGGAGGAGACGCTAGAAAACTATTAAACCTATTTGAATTAGTAGCCAATTCCATACCAGACGCTGTAAAAAAACAGAAAGGAAAAATTCCTATTACTGATGCCCTGGTCATGCAAGTAGCGCAAAATAAAATTGCATTGTATGACAAGCAAGGAGAACAACACTATGATATTATTTCCGCTTTTATTAAGAGCATGCGCGGTAGTGACCCTAATGGCGCCGTGTATTGGTTGGCAAGAATGATTGAAGGTGGCGAAGACGTAAAATTCATCGCTAGAAGAATGCTCATTTTTGCTAGTGAAGATATTGGCAATGCCAATCCCAATGCACTTTTGATGGCTAATAGTTGTTTTGATGCAGTAGCTAAAATTGGTTACCCAGAAAGTAGAATTATTCTGGCACAATGCGTTACTTATTTGGCATCATCCCCAAAAAGTAATGCCGCAATAGTAGCCATTATGGAAGCTCAGAAAGCAGTACAGCAATTTGGAGACCAACCCGTACCCTTGCATATTCGCAATGCTCCCACCAAGATGATGAAAGACATGGACTATGGAAAAAATTACCAATACTCCCATATGGGTCAGGGTAATTTTATTGAACAGGAATATTTACCTGCACCATTGATTGGCACCAAATTTTACGAGCCCGGTAATAATGCCAGAGAGAATGAATTAAGAAAATTTTTAAAAGACCGCTGGAAAGACAAATATCATTATTGACCTCTATTGATCATTTTTGAACACAATAACACCCCACATGAAAAGACAAATTATTTGCTGCATCTTGGCCATTTCAGTTTTACAAGCAACAGCACAAACAACTATTCATCGTGATGCATCCATTGCATCCATGGTCAAGGAAGTATCATCAGATTCTTTGGAATCTTATATTAGACAAATGGTTGCTTTTGGTACCAGGAATACCATGAGTGCAGCCAATGATCCCAAGAGAGGTATTGGAGCAGCACGTAATTGGGTCTTGTCAAAATTCAACAGCTTTGCCAAATCTTCCGGCGGTAGACTCACCGCTTTTATTGACACCACTACTTTACAAGCAGATAAAAGAAGAATAGATACCGCTACCCTCTTGGGTAATGTAGTAGCTACCCTAAAAGGAACAGACCCAAATGACAAACGCATTTTTCTGATTAGTGGGCATTTAGACAATATGCGTGGAAGCCCAACTGATAGAAAAGGCGATGCCCCTGGTGCCAATGATGATGGTAGTGGTTCGGCTGCCGTTTTGGAATGTGCGCGTATCATGAGTAAACAAAGCTTTCCGGCTACCATTATTTTTGTGACCGTTAGTGGCGAGGAACAAGGATTACTTGGCGCTTATTTTATGGCCAACAAATTCAAAAAAGACAGTGTTAGAATTGAAGCGGTTTTGAATAATGATATCATGGGTAGTAATAATAGCAATGAAACCAATATCATTGACAATACTAGAATCCGTGTATTCTCTGAAGGTTTACCCGCGTTTGAAACCGAAAAAGTTGCCAAACAAATTAGACAACTGGGTTTAGAAAATGATGGAAAATCACGCCAGCTAGCGCGATATGTAAAGGAAATTGGCGAGCGTTATGTGGAGAATTTAGAAGTGGTGATGATTTATAGAAATGATAGATTCTTACGTGGGGGAGATCATACACCCTATGTAGAAAATGGTTATGCAGCTGTGCGTATTTCTGAAATGAATGAGAACTACAATCACCAGCACAAAGACGTTGAAAAAAAGAATGGCATTCAGTATGGTGACCTTCCTGAGTTTATGGATTTTGAATACCTACGCAAGAATACTGCCATGAACTTATCTAACTTGGCCAATTTAGCCAAAGCTCCTGCCATGCCAGAAAACGTAAAAATTGAAGTAAGAAAATTATCCAACTATTCTTACCTCAGCTGGTCTGCCCCTATAACTGGAAATGTAAAAGGCTATTATATTTTACAAAGAGAAACCACCAGTGCTTTCTGGCAGAAAAAATACTTTACTACAGACAAAGAATACCTACTGCCCTTCTCAAAAGACAATTACTTTTTTGCTGTTCAAGCAGTCAATGAAAATGGCAATGAAAGTTTGCCTGTGGTACCAGGTATTGGACGTTAGTGTTGAACTTTTTGGGGAACTAATCGCTCTGCGATTTTTTCCCCTTCTTCTGCACCACGCAAACCACCCTCGTGGTATTCTGCGTCTTCATTCACATCCCAGAGATCATATAATTCCTGACCTGCAATAATATTCTTGGCAGCTAACATTGCCGTCATCATACTATGGTCTTGGTTATTGTATTTATGCATACCATTACGACCAACCAAATACAGTCCTGGATAGGCTTTTAGGGCTTCTCTTACGTCTTCTACATTCTGTTTATAGTCTTGGTCATATACTGGATAAGCTTTGGGTTGACGCACCACATAACCGTCTACTACAGCGGCTCCAGTGGTAAGACCAATTTGCTCAATTTCTTTTTTACCAAGATTAATCAAGGTCTCATCTGTACTGGTCCAAAGTCCATCGCCTTCAAAGCAGAAATATTCCAAACCATAACAAGCCATGCTTGGATCTGGTACCATATAGGGACTCCATGATTTGAAGTTCTGAATCCTACCCACTTGCACACTAGGATCATGAATATAAATCCAGTTGTCAGAGAATGCGTCTTCGTCTTTACAAATCAGTACCACGGTTACAAAATCGCGATAGCCCAATTGCTGTGATGACTGCAAAGGCTTTGCTGGAAATTGAGGCGCAACACTTGGAATTAATTCACGCATTGGTGCAGAAGAAAGCACATAGTCAAATCCTTCAAAACTTCTTTGGTCATTGGTATGCACGGTCCATTTGCCATCTGCTTGTGCAATATCTTTTACACCGGTATTCATTTCTACTTGAACACCCAATGCCAAACATTTTTGGGTACATACTTCCCACATCATCCCGGGACCTTTCTTGGGATAACGGAATGAATCTATCAAGGTCTTAATCACTTTGTCTTTAGAACCTTTAGCTGCCTTGGGTTTGAACAATGCATTCCAAATGGCAGAACTAAGTGACAAACCTTTTATTCGTTGGGCTGCCCAATCGGCAGAGATTTCTTTACAAGGAATTCCCCATACTTTTTCTGTATAGGTTCTAAAAAAGATATTGAACAAACGCTTACCAAATTGATTGGTTACCCAGTCTTCAAAATTGGTTGGATTTTTAACTGGAAAAACCTTGGCTTGCAAATAACTCATTACACAAAGAAAACTTTCCCAGATACCCAATTTCATGAGTGCCTCAAATGCTACCAAAGGATAAGAGAAAAATTTCTTGTTATAATAGATGCGTGAACTTCTAGGACGTTCCAACATTTCATCACCTAAGATCTCAGTCCAAAAATCTTCTACCTCTTTTGATTTGGAAAAGAAGCGATGACCTCCAATATCAAAACTATATCCCTTGTAGGTTTCTGTTCTAGAAATTCCACCCACGTATTTTGGGTCTTTTTCAAACACCACTACCTGCTGATTTGCCTTGCCTAACAAATAGGCTGCGGTTAAACCAGCTGGTCCAGCACCAATAATGGCAACTTTTTTCTGCATAGATTTGATTCTCTAGATGACTACTTGCGTTTTACAAGGCTGCAAAGGTGTAAAAATATTGTGGTTCTACCATTAGTTTTGCATTGGAATCAATGATTTTAAGATAAGAATAGGTAAATAATGACTCAAAAAAGCTATCAATGGGAGCTAATCCGCTTCCAAGATTTGAAAAATGAAAGCCTTTATGCGCTGCTACAGCTAAGGGTAGAAGTATTTATTATTGAGCAAAACTGCATTTTTCAAGACCTTGATGGGAAGGATCAGGCCTGTCATCATCTATTGGGTTGGGATGGCCCTGTCTTGGTTGCAAGTGCTAGAATTGTACCACAGGGTGTTGCTTATCCTGATTATCCCTCTATTGGCAGGGTAGTGAATAGACAAAGCTATAGACGCAAAGGCGCTGGTAAAGAACTCATGCAAGAGGCCATTGCACATTGTATTGCCTTATATGGCGATACAGGCATCAAGATTGGCGCGCAATATTATTTGAAAAGCTTTTATGAGTCTTTGGGCTTTGTTGCCACAGGCGATATCTATGATGAAGATGGCATAGATCATATTAAAATGATCAGGTCTGCAGGTTTATGATTGTTTATTTAAACAATCATATCAGCTACTGAAAATTATTTGCTACAGATTTAGAGAAAGAGCCCCCATTCGTCATCAAAACTGTCTTTTTCAAAAGTGGTTACCCACACGCGAAATAATTGCCTGAATTGGTCTAAGGATTCTTCAATCACGTGTTTGTAGGTTTCATCGGCCCAGCCCATGAGTACAG
>JBEAPC010000300.1:0-4413 GCA_041164585.1 Bacteroidota bacterium | reverse complement strand
GATATTGATCCATCAAAGCCTACCAACTTATACACGCAAGTAAACCTAAATCTAGAATACCAAAGTGGAAAACAACAAAACATTTACGGTGCAAGGGTAAATGTGCAATATGCCATAAACCCGGATAACCTTTTTTTAATTGAACTGCCATTTCTAAATAATGATGCCAGTTCCAGAATTGGGGTTGGAGATATGCGTATCCGCTATTTTAATGCCATTAAAAGGAATATTACAAAATCCTTTATTGCTATTGCCCCATTTGCTGATATCAGTGCTCCAACAGGATCCTATAAATCTGGCCTTGGTTCAAGTAGTTGGTCATTGGGAGCCGGGGTTGTTTTTGGATTTGTTGTTTCCAAAAAAATATCGCTTTTCCCGGGCATTAACTATATACATATAACAAAACCAAACACTGATTTAATATCAGAAACTAATAAGTTTAGTAGCAATGGTGTAGGTTTTCAATTTAATGCTAGTTATGTTATCAATAAACAGACTTTTCTCTTTATTAATCCCATTCCAGTTTTCATCAACACCAATGGAAAATGGAAAAGTTCTTGGACTGCAGAAACTAGCTTAAACAGAATTATTATTCCAAATAAATTCAAAATGAATATTGGTTGGTATCCCAATTTTACTGCTGATATTCATACATTCCGTTTAGGGGGAACCTTCTTTTTATAAAAGCACTTAATTGAAAGTTATTGATTGGAGATTTAAATATTTTGAAGCTTCTATTTGTTATGAGTGACCAACCTCCAACCTATACCCAACACCCCTAATCACCACAATCTTCACCCTTTCATCCATCTCCAACTTCCTGCGCAACTTAGAAATAAACATATCCAAACTCCTGCCCACAATCACCCCCTCATCCTCCCAAATCTCTTTCTGAATCCTATTGCGCTTAATTACCGCATTAGGACTCTCCGCAAAAATCCGCAGCACTCTAGACTCCGTAGCCGTCAAATCAACAGACAGATCCTTCATCATCAATCTCCTTAGTTTAGCATCAAACAAAATTCCACCCAATTGAAACTGATCAACATCATGAATCACCTGATCATCCTTCTTAGGCTTAGCCGTTCTAAAAAATAGTAGGCCAATAAAAGCCAAAATGGGCAGACTGCCAAATAGGTATCCATTCTTTGCCGTTATCAATGAATCGGTTTTAAACTTAATCAGAATAGTATAACATGCAACTGGCAGCATTCTACCCTTACAGGAAACTATATCATCTTTTTTATTATGAGAAATAGCATAACCATAAGCCACTTGATCAGTGCCACAGTTCAAAACATTGACCACATAATCTGCCACATGCGCATCCTTACCCATTAAACGCTGGGTAGTATTAACCAAGGAATCCGGAAGAAATCCCAAAGCCTTCTCAAAACTTATCTGGTATTCGTTGTCTGATAATTTCTTCAAAGGAAGTACCCTAGAACTACTATCACCCGATTGTAACAAGAGCTCATGCCCAATCTTCCTAATCAAAATCTCCCTTCTAGCAACTTCAAAATCGTCATTTCCTGTTACGCCAAACCCCATACAGATCACAATAGTCAACAGGAGCACCAAGGTTCCATAGAGCCATTTACCTTTATTGAAGCGCAAATTTGAACGTTTAAACATGATTTACTGAATATTTACAAAGTTGACATTTTAATTTACAATACAAATTCACTTTGATGAGAGGTAGCGGTCTACTTTAGCCCAGTCAAATTTTAAAGGACTAAAAAGCCCAATATGAAATTCAAACACCTTATTGCCCTCTTGATCATCGCTGGTTTGTTTTCTTGCAAGCAAAACCCAAGCCAAGCCAGTATAGCCCCTGAACTCATTGAGTCATCAACCCCCAATTTGGTCAGTGATTATGGCCCTACCCGAATGGTTCGCAGCGTAAAACAAGCCAAAAACGGAGATATCTTAATAGCTTCCTACACTGGCCTATGGCGATATAATGGTAAGCAATTTACTAATATTACCACTACCATTAGCTCACCCAGCATCTGGGATGTGCTAGAAGACCAGAAAGGGAATCTTTGGATAGCCACCAAGGATTCAGGGATCTATGTTTACAATGGAAAATCCTTTCAGCATTATACCACACGACAGGGTATAGCCAGTAATATGGCGCTGCAGTTGTATGAAGACAGGGCTGGGAATATTTGGTCAAATGCCGGTGGCTTAAGCCGATTTGATGGGAAAACCTTTAAAACATATACCACCAAAGACGGTCTCTCTGATAATAGTGTGAATACATTCCTAGAAGACAAAAACGGTAGAATCTGGATTGGCACTAGGGGAGATGCCTGTTATTTTGATGGCAAAACATTTACTGTTTTCAAAAACAAAGAGGGCAAACCCTTTCATAATGTCTGGTCAATAGTAGAAGATCAAAAAGGCAATATCTGGTTTGGAGCAGAAATTATCAAAGAATTTAAAAACAGTACCTATTATATGGATGGAGCTCCTGGCCTATGGCGATATGATGGGACTAACTATACCAAGGTATCGGAAATGAGCGCATCTGCTATTATGCAAGACGGCAAAGGTAATATCTGGACTACCGGTGCAGAAAAATATATTGGAATGAGTGCTTGGAAACTGTTGCGTTATGATCAAAGCACTTTAAAAAATGAAAAGCCCGCAGTAACTGAAATAGCATCTATCAATAAAATGCTTTGTAGAATTATTGAAGCTACAGATGGCAGCATTTGGTTTGGATCATTGAATGGGGTTTACCGTTGGGATGGCAAAGGCCTCACGAACTTTCAAGGAAAACAGGATCAGGTTTACCAAATTGACCAAAAAGAAAGCCGGATTACCTGGAAGGGTTCCATGAAAATCTCTGCTGCAGAAAAGCATGTAGGATATGTATCTATCTCTAAAGGAGAGCTTTGGGTAGAAAATAATCGCTTAGTTGGAGGAGCTGCTACCATTGACATGAACGCTATGGAATTTGCAGATAAGAATGATAAAAATACCCCCATTCAACACTTACAATCTGCTGATTATTTTGATGTAAAAAGATTCCCATTTGCTAGCATTGAAATTTCCCAAGTAGATTCCCTAAACGATAAAACCGTTCAAATCAGTGGTTACCTAACGATTAAAACAGTTTCACGTTTGGTGAGTTTTCCAGCAACCATTGATATACAAAAAGGCGTTTTAACTGCCAATGCCAAGCTCACCATAGATAGAACCAATTGGGGTATCAATTTTCAATCTGGAAAGTTTTATAAAAAAATGGCTGATGAAATTGTTTCTGATGAGATTGATTTTGAAATTAAAATAGTGGCAAAGAAATAAACATTAAAAATTATGAAATACTTACCTAATATTTATACTATTTGTTGGACAATATTAAGTTGCTGCATGATGGCTTCATGCGGCAACCAGTCTTTTTCAGCAACTTCAGTTAGTCAATTGCCTAATGAAGCCCAAACTAAAAAATTGTCAATTGTTGCAAAACTTAAAGAAAATGCACAACTACCAATTAATGAAAGGATTGCATTATATCATAAACTCAAAAAGGAAAATGTAGAATTATATGATTTTGAAAATGAAACAGAATTAACATTATATGGTTACACGTTTTTGTGGGAGAACAATTTAGTAGATGCGATTCCCATTTTTGGACTCGTTATTTCTGAATTCCCAAATTCCTCAAATGCATACGACAGTATGGGAGAAGCTTATCTTCTAGCAAAAGATAGCGTTAAAGCGCTTCAGAATTATGAGAAATCTTTTAGAATGAACCCTGATAATTTTTATGCAGAAGATGTTATTGAACTAATAAAACATCCAAACATTAAACCGCTAACTCCTAAGGAAAAATTTTCAAAGGTTTATATCAAAGATGACTATCAAGCAGATTTAACCCAACTAGGTCAAAAGCTATTGACCATTCATCCACACCCACTAAAGTTTATATCAAAAGAACAATTTTTGGAAACTATTGAAAAAAAGAAGTCATTAATTACCGATAAAACCACGTACGGTGAATTTGCCTGGTATTGCAATGAGATTATAGCAAGTATCGGTTGCTCACATACGGCTTCTTCAACTATGCAAAACGACTATCACGAGTATTCGATATTGCCTTTAGAGAATAGTTTTCCATTGCAAGTTAGATTGGTTAATAATCAATTATTTGTGGTAAATCCAATGAATAATGCAGATAAGGTTAATGTAAAAGACAAAATCTTGAGTATTAACGGCATTGAAACCCCAAAACTCCTTTCAATTATTTATAATCATATTCCTTCACAAGCAAATATCCAAACTTCTAAAAAACAACGTTTCAATACAGATTTTGCTGCATTAATACCCTACGCATTAGGATTACCAAAAACCTTTGAAATTGTTGTTAATGAAAATAGTGGTTCAGTTAAATTACACAAAGCC
>JBEAPC010000299.1:0-3268 GCA_041164585.1 Bacteroidota bacterium | reverse complement strand
ATTGACCTGGGTATTGCGCTTGGAAAAAGAAGTAAAATCAGTGTATTCCATCAATATACTAGCAGTTTCATGCAAAGCGTCAATGTTAATGGGAAAGGGGTATAACCAAGCCGTTTCGGTTAAAAACGGGTTTTTCTGGGTATGGATACTATATCTATAAGACCGGGATATGGCTTGAAACCGAGCATGCGCATCACTGGCCACTGATACAATTCTATGAACGGCAATGTCTTTGGGCAAAATGGCATTTAGACCATAGACCTGTCTTGAACTGATCTCCAATTCAGTATCAAAATGAAAATAATTCTGTTGGGCATGTACGCCTGCATCGGTTCTGGAAGAACCTGTTAAGGCAAAGGGTTGTCTGAAAATGGTTTGTAAAGCATCGGTAACTACAGACTGAATGGTGGTTCCCGTATCCTGAATCTGGAAACCGCTATAGGCCGTGCCCTTGTAAGAAAGCTCCAGAAAGTAGCGTGGCATGGCTTATTTATAGGATGATTTGGCCTTTTTGGGAATGGCGCCTACCTGTGGCATAGGCAGGTTGAGTATGGCTTCTGGCTCTTGTTCTTTAGCGCTTTCTTCTTTCAAACGCTTTTTAACAGGAGCTGGAAGGTCTTTTAACTCATCCAAAGCGGGTATGAAAATTTGAACCGTATCTAATTTGGATCCATTCAACACCGCATAAGCTTGGTTAATGCCATTCACACCTACTTTTTCATAGGTCTTGGTAACACTAGTTTTGGGCACTTGCGCCGGAGCAGCAGGCTTATAGACTACCGAAGTTCCACTTCCTAAATTGGGATTACTAATCTTGATTCTTTCGCCCTTGGCATTTTTTGAAATGGTATCAATGACTGGCTTATTTACTTTGTTGTCATAATTGATCTTGGCCAATTCCTTTCCTACGGCATTTCTAATTTGCTCTCTAGATACCTGGTCTAATAAGATAAAATTATTGTCAACGTCTTGCTTTAACCAGAATCCACGGTCTTTCTCAGCCAATTGCACCAAAAAGGTTTGGCCTGCAAACTGGTGTTTGGGAAAACTGATGGCCAGTGTATAATCGGCCGTAGGCAAACTGGGTATTAATAAGTAACCAGTATTATTAGAATAGAAGACCTTATCTCCCATTTGTACGGTGTAAGGAATTTTGGCTTCTGTTTGAATATAGATAAAGTATGAGCCCTGGGCATGCAAGTGCTGCAGACAAAATAGGCCTGCAACCAACATCAAAATAGATAATCCTTTGCGCTGCTGCTGCATCAAATACGGTTTAAAAGGCAAAACTAAGTCAAATCCCAGAATTCATTCATCCCCTGTTATTGGTATAAATCCTTTGATTTTGCCATTTAACTGATTATTAAACGTTTAAATAGGTCCTACTATTATCTTTATGCCCATTAAATTAAGCCTCATGAAGCAATTACTCTTAGTTCTTGGCCTTTTTGCCATGGGATTTGCCCAAGCACAACCTGCAAAACCAAACGATGCTTGGAAAAAAATCTATCGCGCTACAGCGCCAAAAATCAATGACCTAGTGCATACCAAACTGGATGCCAAGTTTGATTACAGCAAATCTTACCTGAATGGTAAAACCTGGATTACCCTAAAACCCCATTTTTATCCTACTGATTCTTTGCAATTAGACGCAAAGGGTATGGATATAAAATCTGTTGAACTGGTAAAAGCCGGCAAGAACAGTCCTTTGAAATTTAAGTACGATGGCTATTTTCTGAACGTTCAATTAGACAAGACTTATCAGAAAGACGAAAAATATACTGTCTATATAGTATACACTGCCAAGCCTGACGAACTCAAAGTGGAAGGAAGCGCCGCTATTACAGACGCCAAGGGTTTGTATTTTATCAATCCTAGGGGTGAAGAAAAAGACAAACCTACACAGATCTGGACCCAAGGTGAGACCGAAGGAACATCTGTATGGATTCCAACCATTGACCGTCCCAACCAAAAGACTACCAATGAATTTAACCTAACCGTTCCAGCCAAATACGTGACTTTGTCAAATGGCAAACTAGTTGCTCAAATCAAAAACGCGGATGGCACTAGAACCGATAGTTGGAAAATGGATCAACCACATAGCCCCTATTTATTCTTTATGGGCGTGGGCGATTGGGCCATTGTAAAAGACAGTTACAAGGGCAAGGAAGTAAGTTACTATGTAGAGAAATCTTATGAGAAAGTAGCGCGTAAGATCTTTGGCTTAACACCAGAGATGATGCAGTTCTTCTCTGAAAAAGTAACTGGGGTTGACTATCCTTGGGTAAAATACAACCAAGTGGTTGGTAGAGATTATGTAAGTGGTGCCATGGAAAATACCACTGCTACCCTACACCAAGAAAGTGCGCAACAAGACGCTAGACAATTGGTGGATGGCAATGAGTGGGAAGGTACCGTTGCACACGAACTATTTCACCAATGGTTTGGAGACTATGTAACTGCAGAGAGCTGGAGCAACTTAACCGTGAATGAAAGCTTTGCTGATTATAGCCAATTACTTTGGTTAGAATATAAGTATGGACCCGATGCTGCTGGATTTGAGCAATACAAAGAAATGGGTTCTTATTTAAGCAGTGGTGGCTCTGGAAAAGACTTGGTTCGCTTCTATTATAGCGATAAGGAAGACATGTTTGACCAAGTGAGTTATCAGAAAGGCGGACGCATTTTACACATGCTGCGCAACTATGTAGGAGACAAAGCATTCTTTGCAAGCTTGAATAAATACCTCACTACCAATAAATTTGGAAATGGTAGCGCTCACAAACTACGTTTGGCATTTGAAGAAACTACCGGCAAAGACCTGAACTGGTTTTTCAACCAATGGTATTTTGGAAGCGGCCATCCAAAATTAGAAATCAGTTATGGATATGATGCTGATAAAAAATTGGCGCAGGTATATATCAAACAAACACAGAGCGGAGACAAGTTATTTAAACTGCCTGTGGCGATAGACATCTACGAAGCTGGCAAAAAAACAAGACACCAGGTTTGGGCAGAAAACAAAGCGGATACTTTTCAATTTGCAACTACAGTTAAACCTGACTTGATCAATGTTGACGGAGATAAAATTTTGTTGGCTGAGAAAAAAGACAACAAGACCCTAGAAGAATTTATCTATCAATATACCCATGTAGGTTTGTATTTAGACAGAAGAGAAGCCGTTGACTTTGCAAGCAAAAAAATTAGCGACCCAGCAGCTTACCAATTAGTAGTAAAAGCTTTGAACGATCCATTTGACAGGATTAGA
>JBEAPC010000298.1:0-2660 GCA_041164585.1 Bacteroidota bacterium | reverse complement strand
CTAATAGCACTTTATTCAAAGAAATTACTTCAGCAGTAAAAATTAATTATACGCAAGCAGAAAGAGATTTTGTTG
Source organism: Bacteroidota bacterium (assembly GCA_041164585.1). Lineage (GTDB taxonomy): Bacteria > Bacteroidota > Bacteroidia > Chitinophagales > Chitinophagaceae > Sediminibacterium. Next base: position 2,585 of record JBEAPC010000298.1, on the reverse strand, counting down.
ACTTTAATATTCAAAAACTAATCCCTCATAAATTTTCCGAATATGGTCCAGCACTAGCCGTTGGCGATGTGGATGGAAATGGTTTAGATGATTTGATTACTGGCGGTTCGTTCTCTTATAGCAGTCAATTATTTTTGCAACAGAGCAATGGCATATTTGTACAAAAACCAGTGATTGCAAAAGCAGATATCAATACCAAAAGATGGGAAGACCTTGGCATTTTATTATTTGATGCCGATGGCGATGCTGACTTAGACTTGTATACCGTAAGTGGTGGTTATGAAAACCAGCGTAATACAGAAGTATATCAAGACAAGTTTTATTTAAATGATGGCAAAGGGAATTTTACTTTAGACATTAATGCAATCCCGAAAAATTATACCAGCAAAGCCTGTGTTCGCTCTATAGATTATGACAAAGATGGTGACTTAGATTTGTTTGTATCTGGTAGGGTGGACCCTTGGAATTATCCCAAGCCAGTTTCTAGTTTTATTTATAGAAACGATACTAAAAATGGGAAGGTTCAGTTTACAGACGTGACTACACAAGTGGCTCCAGCACTGAATAATCTGGGATTGGTTTGTGATGCAGTTTTTACAGATTATGACCAAGATGGTTGGCCCGATTTAATCTTGGCTGGTGAGTGGATGCCCATTACTGTGTTGAAAAATGAAAAAGGTCAGTTCAAAAATGCAACAGCTTCAACAGGGGTTCAATCCCAAACAGGTTGGTGGAATACCATTGCCCCAGGCGATTTTGACAATGATGGAGACTTGGATTATGTATTAGGTAATTTGGGCCAGAATAGTTTTTATCGCGCTAGCCCTAAAACACCTGTTGGGATTTTGGCCAAAGACTTTGACAAGAATGATAGCTATGATGCATTTCCCTATTTATACCTGCCTGATCAAGAAGGTCAATTAAAGCCTTTCCCAGCTCAAACACGAGACGATATGGTGAAACAGATGATCAGCATGCGTTCTAAGTTTCAGAATTACAAAACCTATGCGGTAACTACTATTGACAAAATATTTACAGAGGAGCAAATGAAAGATGCCCAAAAGCTGGAAGCTGTAAATCTTCAATCGGTTTTAATGCGTAATGACGGAAATGGTCAATTTAGTTTTCAAGCCCTACCAAAAGAAGCTCAGTTCTCTGTTCTTAATGGGATGGTGGCGGATGATTTTGATGGGGATGGTAATTTAGACCTAGTGATTAATGGTAATGATTACGGCACCGAAGTTTCTGTTGGTAGGTATGATGCTTTGAATGGCCTCTTTTTAAAAGGAGATGGTAAGGGTGGGTTTGCGCCATTATCCATTTTGCAAAGCGGCATCTTTATACCTGGTAATGGAAAGGGTTTGGTAAAACTGCGTCACGCCAATGGCAAAACCTTATTGGCTGCTGCACAAAATAGAGGTCCTTTAAAAATCTTTGAATTAAAATCAAGTTCCTTAAATATTCCTTTGCTACCAAGTGATAGAACTGCCCACCTTAGTTTATCCAATGGCAAGAAACAAGTAATGGAAGCTTATTATGGTGCTTCTTTTTTATCGCAATCTGGTCGTTTTCTAACACTAGGTGCTGCGGTAAAAGGGTTGAGCATTACAAATGCTAAAGGAGAAACCAGAAACGTATCACTTAAATAAACAGTTATGAATCGCCAGTTTTTGAAAGGGCTAATGGGGGCATGCCTAATGGTAGTTATGTTTTCTTGTAGCCAACAAAATAAAGTCATCATCAATGATGCAGCTGTGGTGCATGAGAACCAAGATCAATTAACTCAAATTATTATTTATGACGTATTTACGCCTCCTGTAGCTAGTAGGATCTATGTGTATTCTTCTTTAGCTTCTTATGAAGCCATTAGACATGCAAAACCCGGATCGCCATCTATTGCTGCAAAGTTGCATGGTTTTGCTCCTATGCCTGAGCCAGAAAAGGGTAAGTCTTATAATTATACCCTTGCTGCTACAAGGGCTTTCTTTACAGTGGTGCATAAAGTGGTATTTTCCCTTGATTCACTCAAAACCTATGAAGCAAATACCTATGCTCAGTTTAAAGCGTCAATGGATCAAGATACCTACGATAGGTCTATTGCTTTTGGAGACAGTATCGGGAATGTGGTGGTTGCAAGGGCTAAAACAGACGGGTATCCTCAGTCTAGGGGCAAGCAAAAATATTTGGGAAGCAATGAGCCTGGTAAATGGCGCCCAACACCACCAGACTATTTAGACGGTGTTGAATGGTGTTGGAATACCATGAAACCAATGGTAATGGATTCTGCTGCTCAGTTTAAACCCATTCCCCCACCAACCTATAGCCCAGACAGTAAAAGTGAGTTTTACAAGTATGCTAATGAAGTGTACGCAGTAAATAAAACACTCACAGATTCATTGAAGATAATTGCCAAATTCTGGGATGATAATCCCTTTGTAATTGAGCATTCAGGTCATATGATGTTTGGCAACAAAAAAATTACTCCAGGGGGACATTGGATGGGCATAGCAGCCATTGCCGCCAAAGAATCTAAGGCTGATGCAGTAAAAGTTGCTATGACTTATTCATTGACAAGTATTGCTTTA
>JBEAPC010000297.1:0-9761 GCA_041164585.1 Bacteroidota bacterium | reverse complement strand
TCCCTAATACCAACAGTATTTACGTGTAGGCTATACACGTTAACACAAACACTAACATTTTTTTATATCTGTTGTTTTTTTTACTGATTCAGCTTGTTGTAGGTTTGCACAAAGACCAACCATGCCCAAAAACCTTATTTTACTGACTTTTTTACTATTGTCACTTGGTTCAATGGCTCAATCCTTGGAACAGGACACACCAAAGGGTAAATTTAAACAAGAAAATATTTTCTTTGGAACGGGTCTTAATCTGGGTATTGCTTCTCAGTCTTTTAATGTGGGGCTAAACCCAGAAATTGGCTATAGCGTTACCAAATGGCTAGACGCGGGAATCAATTTTAACGTGAACTATTACTCCCAAAACGCTACCGATTTTAGCACGGTCAAATACCAAAACTGGAGTTATGGTGGGGGTACTTTCTTGAGGGTATGGCCTGTGAATTTTCTTCACTTGCAAATTCAACCCGAATACAATTGGATCAATAGCACCCAAAAATTTACCAACTCACCAGATGTTTTCAAATACAAATACCAAGCTGAAAGTTTGTTGGTTGGTATTGGTTATGGCTCACATTTTATAGGAAGCCGTTATTCCTATGTGACCCTGATGATGGATGTGTTGCAAAATCCTTTCTCACCTTATAGAGATCAATTCAATGACCCTTTACCCGTATTCAGAGCGGGTTTTGGCATGTATCTTAGGCCAAGCAGGAAATAACTTCGCCTGGACCATTACAAACAATTAAGCGATCTCTCCAAGCCTCATACAAAAAGCCTTGTTGAAACATATTGTCTATATGGGCAATCAAGTGGTTATAGAATCCATTGCTATTTAACAACACAATTTTCTTGTCATGGATTTTTAACGTGTTCCATGTAAGCATTTCAAAAAGTTCGTCAAGTGTTCCGTTTCCTCCAGGCAATACTACGGCTGCGTCACATAGTTCATACATCATTTTCTTGCGAATATGCATATCAGGCACAACACGCAATTCTGTTATCCCCTGGTGTCCATGCTCCCACTCTAACAATAGTTCAGGGATTACGCCAATCACTTCTCCCCCATTGGCCATCATAGCATCGGCCACAGCCCCCATTAATCCCTTATTGCCACCTCCGTAGATTAAAGCTATATCATGCAAGGCCATCTGTTTGCCCAACTCATAAGCCTGTTGTTCAAAGAGAGGATCTGCGCCAGATTTAGAACCACAGAAAACCGCAAAACGCATAGAAGCCATATCCCTATTTTTAGCAGGGAAAATTAGGTGAATTATTTGTACTATTTTGCCGATTCTTATTCACCCTTCATATTAAGCCATGTCTCCAGTTATCTTATTCGGTTTTGTGATTGCCTATTTCTTGATTTTATTGGCAGTTGCTTGGTTCACAGGAAGAAATAGTACCAATGAATCTTTTTTTATTGGTAACAAAAGTTCTAACTGGATGTTGGTGGCTTTTGGCATGGTAGGCACCTCCTTGAGTGGTGTAACATTTGTAAGTGTACCGGGGGCTGTAGCCAAAGAGGGCTTTGCCTATTTTCAAGTTACCCTAGGTTATTTAATTGGATATGTTGTCATTGCTTATGTGTTGCTGCCTTTGTATTATAGGCTAAACCTGACTTCTATTTACAATTATTTGTCAGACAGACTTGGTTTTAAATCATACAAAACAGGTGCATCTTTTTTTATTTTATCTAGAACACTTGGCGCTACCGCGCGATTGTATTTGGTGGTGAATATTTTACAAGACGCCATCCTCAATAGCTTTGGTATTCCCTTCTGGGCCACAACGTTGATTATTTTAGCCATGATCTTACTCTATACTTTTGAAGGTGGGGTTAAGACCATTGTTTGGACCGATACGCTTCAAACAACTTGCATGCTCTTGGGTTTGATTATCTGTGTAGTCTATATTCTTAGTAGCATGAATATTGGATTTGCAGGAAGTTTAGAAGCCATGAGTCAGAAAGGTTATTCTACCATTTTCAATTTCAATCCTGATAGTAAATTATTCTTTCTAAAACAGATTATCGCGGGAGCATTTATTACCATTACCATGACTGGAATGGACCAAGAAATGATGCAGAAAAATATTTCTGTAAAAACCTTGAAAGACTCGCAGAAAAATATCCTGAGCATGTCTGTGGTACTCATGCTGTCTATTCTTTTATTCCTTTACCTAGGTGGTTTATTATACCTCTATGCAGGTCAACAAAACGTAGTAGAAACAGGGGATAAATTATTTCCAGCTATTGCCCTACACCATATGCCTCCCTTTGTTTCTGTCATTTTTATCATTGCCCTAATCTCTGCCCTTTTTCCAAGTGCTGATGGGGCCATTACTGCGCTAACTTCTACTTTCTGTATAGACATTTTGGGTATTCAACGCAATACTACCATGAGCGATGCACGCAAAAAACAAATTCGCCAAAGGGTGCACTTGGGTTTTGCCGCCATCTTCCTTTTGTTTGTATTAGTCTTCAAAGTGGTGAATAGCCCAAGCATGATTGGGATTATTTTAAAAGTGGCTAGCTATACCTATGGACCGCTTTTGGGTCTGTTTACTTTTGGCATTTTACTCAAACGCAATGTGAAAGACAACTTGGTTCCCATGGTTTGTGTGGCATCGCCCCTGCTTTGCTTGCTCATAGATTTAAACCAAAAAGTCTTGTTTGGTTCTTTTGAACTAGGATTAGAATTATTGATTATCAATGGCTTGATTACCTTTTTAGGACTTTTCCTTGTCTCCAAACCCCAAACTGCCCAAGAATAAACTAATTTCGCCCGATGGAATTGGTCCATCCCTTGGCGGAAGCATATGCTAGTTTACACAGTAGCCCAGATGATGCCCTTTTAGCGCAGATTCAAGCAGCCACTTTGGCGGAGCACCCACATGCCCATATGCTGAGCTCTCCAGTTCAGGGAAGATTCCTTTCCATGATGAGTCAATTAGTACAACCCAGGCAGATTTTAGAAATAGGCAGTTTCACGGGGTATAGCGCTCTTTGTTTGGCCAAGGGTTTGCAAAGCGATGGTCAATTACACACCATTGAACTAAGAGAAGAAGATGCACATAGATCAAAAGCCAATTTTAGCATTTCTGAAAGGGCAGAGCTTATACATTTGCACATTGGCGATGCTAAGACAATCATTCCCAGTCTGAATCAAACATGGGATTTGGTTTTTATAGACGCAGACAAAACCGGCTATATTGACTATTATGAATTATTGGTTCCTAGAATGGCTAAGAACGGTCTAATTATTGCAGACAATGTCTTGTTTCACGGACAGGTATTGGAGACGCCATTGAGCGGCAAAAATGCCAAAGCTATTGATGCGTTTAATGCCCATGTTGCAGCTGACCCAAGAACAGAACAAGTATTATTAACAGTAAGAGACGGGTTACTCCTGATCAAAATCAAATAAATGAAGCAACTGGTATTCATATGTATATTAGCCTTGAGCACCATGGCTAACGCACAAAGGGAAAAAGTACAGAACTATGTAAACCAATACAAAGATCTGGCCATGGCAGAAATGCGCAGAACAGGTGTGCCTGCCTCTATCACTTTGGCACAAGCTATTTTGGAATCTCAATCAGGTGAAAGTAAACTGGCACAAAAATCAAATAACCATTTTGGTATCAAGTGTAAAACTGAATGGACGGGAGAGAAAACCTATCATGATGATGATTTGAGACAGGAATGTTTTAGGGTTTATCCTACTGTTGAAGATTCTTTTAAAGACCATTCTGATTTTCTTAAAAACAGGGAATATTATACTGCGCTTTTCAAACTAGACCCTACGGATGATAAGGGTTGGGCTTATGGTCTAAAAAAAGCAGGCTATGCTACAGAAAAAACATACCCCACTAGATTATTAAAACTGATTGAGGATTTTGAATTGCACCAATACAGTGTGCAGGCATTGGAAAATAAGGATTTACCTACTAGTAATGAACACGTAGAAACAAAAGTAACAGCTCCAACAAATACGCCCATTGTGAAAAGCAGTGCTGTTACTTCAATGCCAGTCAACAATAGTCCCAGACTTAGGGTGATCAATCAAACCAAACCACCAGTTGTAGAAGAACAGGAGAAAATGGATTCTCTGGTTAATCAAACCGCTGCTGCCATTGAAACCGCGCAACAAGAACAGGAGTTGGTAAAAACTAATAAAGAGAATTATAAAGAGCCTGTCAAGAAAAACACGTTATACCCTTCTGAACCATTTAGCATCAATCATACTAAAGTGATTTTTGCAGCGGCGGGCACTGCTACTTTATCCATTGCCAATAAATATGGCATTTCATTAAGCAAACTATTTGACTTTAATGAGATGGAACAAAAAGACATTTTAGACCAAGACCAATTATTGTTCCTTGAAAAGAAATTGAAGAAAGGCGCTACCGATGTTTATGTTTGTAAAGCGGGTGAAACCCTTATAGAAATTGCACAGAAAGAAGGAGTGCGTTTAGACGCATTAATGGAATACAATAACCTTTCAAAAAACAGTGTCTTGACCGATGGTCAAAAACTACAATTACGTGCTCCTGAAAAGGCTGCCGGAAAAAATGTGAAATCACCCAAATAGATAACCCTACAATCTGCAGACATGCCAGTGATTGAATTACACAACAGACAGTTTGAACCCTATTTGCCAGAAGCTTTGATTCAAGAAAAAGTAAAAGAATTGGCTGCGCAATTAGACCAAGATTATGCGGGCAAAAAACCTTTGTTTATTGCCATCCTAAATGGTTCTTTCATGTTTGCAGCAGACCTTTTTAAATACTTGACCATTGAAGCAGAAATCTGCTTTATCAAATTGGCTTCCTATAAGGGCACAAAATCTTCTGGTCAGGTTATTACTGCTATTGGTTTGGATACAGACGTGAATGATCGTCACGTGATTATTCTAGAAGACATTATAGATACTGGTAAGACCATGAATGAATTCTTGCCTCAGTTACTCAATCAACAACCTGCTTCTTTAAAAGTAGCCATCTTGTTACACAAACCAGAAGCTACCAAATTTGAGGTTCCTATTGACTATTGCTGTTTTAGCATTCCCAACAAATTTGTACTAGGTTATGGTTTAGACTTTGATGGTTATGGCCGCAATATCAAAGAGATCTACCAATTGGTGGGAGAAGAATAACATTTCCTATAAAGACCTGTCCATTTATTTTGCCTAATTTGGGTTGTAATAGTATGCCCCATGATGAAAACAGCCATTCTGGCTTGCTGCCTATTGCTGCTTACACAAGTAGCTTCTGCGCAATATTATTTGCGTGGAGAGGTTCGCAATGAACGGGGATCTATGCTAGAAGGCGTTAGAATTTATTTAGGTAATAAAACGGGGGCTCCTTATTATAGCGGCAATACTGGTGCATTTGGCATTCCTTCCAATAAAGTCATGGATACCCTCTTTTTACATATGGATGGGTATGAATCTTTTCAACAATTGGTAGATACCAGAAAGATTCAAACACTTACCTTAAAAATGCTACCTGCAACAGCCAATCTGTACAAACACAAACTCAATTCTTTTACCAAGAACCTCAACAATAATTATAGCAATAGTGGCTTAGTAGGAGAAAGTTATAGTAGTCAAGTAGAGAATGAATTTGTAGAAGCCAATCAATATCATCAAACCGGATTTGCACTCAATATTGACCATGCTTCTTATAGCAATATCAGGCGATTTATTCATAACCAAATGACGGTTCCTGTAGACGCAGTTCGCATTGAAGAAATGTTGAACTATTTTAATTTTCCGCAGGATACTGGAAGTGCAGCAAGAGATAGTTTTCTGTGCAAGACCAGGGTAACCAGTTGTCCATGGAATGAAAAAAACAAATTGTTTTTTGTACAAGTAGCAGCACCAAGGTTAAACCTAGATAGTATTAAACCAAGCAATTTGGTTTTTCTAATTGATATCTCTGGTAGTATGGACAAAGCCAATCGTTTGCCCTTGCTACAACAGGCTTTTAAATTATTGGTAGAAAATTTAAGAGCCAAGGATACGGTTTCGATGGTTACTTATGGTGGCAATGTTTCCATCAGATTAAATGGGGTTAGTGGTGCTGAAAAAAAACGAATTCAAGATGCTATTGACTCACTAGATGCAGGCGGTGATACGCCTGGTGGCGATGCTATTAGAACAGCCTATTCACTTGCCAAAAGAACTTTTATACCCGAAGGAAACAATCGGGTTATCCTTGCCACAGACGGAGATTTTAATGTGGGAGAAGCTACGGAAAAAGCCATGGAAGACTTGATTAGTCAGTACAGACAAACAGGTATTTATTTAACCTGTTTGGGGGTTGGTATGGGTAATTACAAAGACAGCAAACTAGAATTATTGGCCAAAAAAGGCAATGGCAATTTTGCTTATTTAGACCATTTACAAGAAGCACAAAAAACACTTGTTACAGAACTTACACAAACACTCTATACAGTAGCCAATGACGCTTTTGTAGACATTGACTTTAATCCTGAAATAGTGAAGTCCTATAGACTGATTGGTTTTGACAATAAGAAAAACGCCTTAGAAGACAGCACTACCCAATTGCAGGGAGGAGAAGTAGGAAGTGGTCATAACTTGATGGCTGTATTTGAACTAGAACCTAGAGATAGCAGTATCTCAAAGGGCAAATTAGGCAACCTCAATATCAATTTTAAAAAGACGGATATTCTTGACTTTCAACAACAGTATTTTGAGATACCTTATGCGCCCACCGCCTTACAAGCTGCTGAACAGGAATACCGATTTGCCACTGCTGTTTGCATGTTTGGTGCTATGTTAAAACAATCGGCCTACTCCAAAAAAATCAGCTTTGATCAGATCTGGTCTTTGGCCTCCATGTCTTATAAAATGGATGACCGATATCAAAAAGAATTTGTTTCATTGGTAGACGCGGCCAAACAAATCTATTCACCTGAAAAAAGAAAGCGCAAAAGAAAAACGCAGGACCAGGGCCCTGCGTTCTAACAAATTACTATCGCGCTAGCTAAAAGCTTCTCTAACCCTTTCAAAGAAACTCTTGTCTCCCTTATTGGGGTTGGGTTTGAAGTTATCGCTATTGTTTAATTTTTCTAAAATGGCTTTTTCATCAGCACTCAAATGCTGTGGCGTCCAAACATTCACGTGAATCAATTGGTCTCCCCTACTATAACCCTGTACTTCTGGAAAACCCTTTCCTTTTAGTCGGAAAATTTTACCACTCTGTGTGCCTGGGGGAATCTTGATTTTTGCTCTTCCGTCAATGGTAGGTACTTCTACTTGGGTACCAAATGCCGCATCTGGAAAACTGATATGTAAATCAAATGCAACATTCAAACCATCGCGCTGCAATTCTGCGTGCGCTTCTTCTTCAATTTGAATAATCAGGTCTCCGTTTGATCCACCACGCTCACCTGCATTACCCTTGCCACTCATGCTCAATTGCATGCCTTCGTGTACACCTGCTGGAATATCAATGCTAATGGTCTCTTCTCCATATACCCTTCCCTCACCTTTACAGTTACCGCATTTAGCAGTAATAGAAGTTCCTTCTCCATTACAAGTAGGACAGGTAGTAACGGTTTGCATTTGTCCCAAAAAGGTATTGGTTACTTTGCGCACTTGTCCACTTCCATGACAGGTATTACAGGTTTGAACACTGCTCTTGTCTTTGGCTCCACTACCAGAACAGGTAGCACAGGAAACATGTTTTTTCACTTTCACATTCTTGGTAACACCCTTGGCCATTTCCTCAAAATTCAATTTGAGTTTGATGCGTAGGTTGCTGCCCCTTTGTCCTCTGGCATTTCTTCCGCCACCAGAACGGGAACGTCCGCCGCCACCGCCAAAGAAATTACCAAACATATCGTCTCCAAAAATGTCTCCAAATTGGCTGAAGATATCATCTGTATTCATATTGCCGCCAAAGCCGCCACCACCTGCACCAGGTGCAAATGCAGCATGACCATAACGGTCATACTTGGCCTTTTTATCGGCATCACTGAGAATCTCATAAGCATTGGCTGCTTCTTTGAATTTCTCTTCCGCTTCCTTGTCTCCAGGGTTACGGTCAGGGTGAAATTGCATGGCCACTTTCCGATAAGCTTTTTTAATCTCTTCGGCACTGGCTCCCTTGCTTACGCCCAGTATTTCATATAAATCTCTCTTCATGTATGCTAACTATTGGTATTAATTGCCTACCACCACTTTGGCAAAACGGATGATTTTATCGTTCAGGTAATATCCCTTCATTACTTCGTCCAAGATCTTGCCCTTTAATTCTGGGGTTGGTGCAGGAATCTCAGTGATGGCTTCGTGCTTCTCCACGTCAAACTCCGTGTTGATGCTTTCCATGGCTTTTACACCCTTGTTTTGCAAATTGCTCCTGATTTTGTTGAATACCAACAATACACCCTCTTTCTGAGCGGCAATATCGTCGGATCCAGACAATTGTTTCTCGGCTCTATCACAATCGTCAAGCACGTCAAGTAAGGAAACAATGACGTCTTTACCGGCAGTTTGAATCAAATCCAACCTTTCTTTAGCGGTTCTGCGTCTGAAATTGTCAAATTCGGCCATCAAACGGAGGTATTTGTCTTTTTGCTCCTGTAATTCAGCAGTCAATTTTTCCATTTGGTTCTCTTCTGCAACGGGTTCGTTGAGTTTAGAGGTTCCGGCTGCATTTTCGTCAGTATTGATATCCACTTGGGTGTCAGTCTGATTGTTTTCTGGATTAATGTTGTGCTGCTCCATCTCTTTATCGTCTTAATTTATAAAAATTGCTTGATAACCAACTATGTCAAAAATATTGCCAAGCAAAGGAAAGGGAAAAAATGACAGGAGAAACGCTTCACCTATCTTTGCCGAATGACAAAACTGTATCTCAGAAAGAAAATCGCGCCAAGGATTGCCAATGGTCATCCATGGGTTTATGGCAACGAAGTAGAAAAAATTGAGGGCGATGTGGTGGCCGGAGACATAGTAGACGTGTATTATAGTGCTGAAAAATACGCTGGAAGGGGCTATATCAACCCCCAATCCCAAATCTTGGCTAGATTGTTGACCCGCAAACAAGAAACCATTGACGAGGCTTTTTTTCACCAAAAAATAGCCAAAGCTTGGGCCTACAGACAAAAACTGGGTTACACGGAGAATTGCCGTTTGGTTTTTGGCGAGGCCGATGAACTTCCCGCCCTGATCATTGATAAATTCAACGATTATTTTGTGATCCAGACCCTCTCTTTGGGCATGGACCGCTGGAAGGATGCCATTGTGCGAAGTTTGGAAACCATTTTTAGTCCCAAGGGGATTTATGAACGCAATGATGTTCCAGTAAGACAGCTTGAAGGATTACCCCAACAAAAAGGATTTTTGTCTGCTCCCTTTGACACCAATATTCAAATTGTAGAGAACGGTTTAAAGTTCTTGGTGGATCTTGAAAATGGTCAAAAAACAGGATACTTTTTAGACCAACAAGATAATAGAAGGGCTATTCAACATATTGTCAAAGGCGCCGATGTATTGGGTGCATTTACTTATACTGGTACTTTTGAAATTCATGCTGCACATTATGGTGCTAAATCTGTTTTAGGAATTGATATTTCAGAAAATGCTGTGGCACAAGCCAACAAAAATGCTGCATTAAATAAACTAGACCATATTGTTAAATTCGAGGCCATGAATGCTTTTGATGTATTGAAAGCATGGGGTAAAGAAGGAAGAAAGTACGATGTGGTTATGTTGGATCCACCAGCATTT
>JBEAPC010000296.1:0-10787 GCA_041164585.1 Bacteroidota bacterium | reverse complement strand
CGCTGCCAACGCGTAGGGTTATTGGTCTGAAATATTTGTACGGGTTCTTTGGGAGCCATAGGGGTTAAGAAGCAAATATGATGCTAGACTGCAAGTTAAACAGAAAGTCCCGCTAAAATTTTAGCAGGACTTAATTTATCATTTCATTTAAAGGGGATTATCCTTCAAAACTACTATAGAAATATGGGGTCTTGGCTTCAAACTCAGCAGCGCAGGTATCTACCATTTTGTAGACACGGGTAATGCCCAATGCCTTTCTTTTCTCATACACATCGTCTTCTGTGCAGGTGTTTTTCAAAATTTTCACAATCTGAATATCAGAGAAACCATTTTTCTTGGCTTCTTTGAGAAGGGCAGTTGGAATGGTATCAAGGCTATAATTGGCAATCTCCTTTTCAATATGACAGATCTGCTGAATTTGATACAAGAACCAACGGTCAATCCCAGTTGCTTGCGCAATTGATTTTACTGTAGAACCCTGCATCAGAGCGTCTTTGATCCTGAAAATACGATCCCATTTTGGGGTCTTGATATATTCTACAATCTCCTCGCTTTTCATCAAGCTCTTGCCATAATAGCCCAAACCAACGGCTTCATTTTCCAAACTCTGACAGGCTTTTTGCAAAGCTTCTGTAAAGCAACGGCCAATAGCCATTACCTCACCCACACTCTTCATTTGTAAACCCAAAGTATCATTGGCGCCCTTGAATTTGTCAAAGTTCCAACGAGGTACTTTTACAATTACATAGTCCAATGCGGGTTCAAAATAAGCCGATGTAGTCTGGGTAATTTGGTTTTTCAATTCGTCCAAAGAATAGCCAATAGCTAGTTTAGCAGCAATCTTGGCAATAGGATAACCAGTTGCTTTAGAAGCTAGGGCAGAAGAACGACTTACACGAGGATTAATCTCTACCGCAATCAGTTCTTCGGTTTCTGGGTTCAAGGCAAACTGTACGTTACAACCTCCCCAGAAATTACCCAGGGATCGCATCATCAGCATGGCTTTATTACGCATTTCTTGAAAGGCCGTATCGCTCAAAGTCATGGCGGGTGCAACGGTAATAGAATCTCCGGTATGCACACCCATGGGGTCAAGGTTTTCTACGGTACAGATAATAACAACATTGTCATTACAATCGCGCAGCAATTCCAATTCATATTCTTTCCAACCCAAAACGGCTTTTTCTACCAATACCTCGTGAATAGGTGATGCTTTTAGACCTCTTTCAAGGGCCGCATCCAAATCATCCTTGGTATGTACAAATCCGCCACCAGTTCCACCCAGGGTAAACGATGGGCGAATCACCAGTGGGAATCCAATTTCTTGGGCAAATTCTTTTCCTTCTAAAAAGCTATTAGCAACACGGCTAGGAGCTACGGCCATGCCAATCTTCACCATCAGTTGACGGAACTTTTCCCTGTCTTCTGCAGTGTCAATGGCGGCAACGTCTACCCCAATCATGCGGCATTTAAAGCGTTCCCAAACACCCAATTCGTCTGCTTCTTTACAGAGATTTAGGGCTGTTTGACCACCCATTGTGGGCAAAACCGCATCTATTTGGTTCTCTTCTAATATTTTTTCTATACTTTCAACGGTCAAAGGAAGCAAGTAAACCTTGTCAGCCATCATTGGATCGGTCATGATAGTAGCAGGGTTGCTGTTGATCAGTATCACTTTAATCCCCTCTTCACGTAGGCTTCTGGCGGCCTGGGTGCCGGAATAATCGAATTCACAGGCCTGTCCAATAATGATTGGACCGGATCCGATGATTAAAACTGATTTGATGGAATTGTCTTTGGGCATGGTTGCAAAAAAATAAATTGTGCAAATGTAAGGCGGAAGGCCCAAAATTGGCATTAATTTTTCTTTACTGGCTTTTTAAGAACAAAAGCCTTGATTAGAGGTTATATTATTGATTGAATACATAAACAAAATAAAATGGCAGTATTAAAAGAAGGTAGCAAGGCGCCGGTTTTCAAAGCAGTAGACCAAAACGGCAAGCCTATCTCCCTCAACGATTTCAAAGGAAAAAAAGTCATCCTATATTTCTATCCAAAGGACGATACACCAGGATGCACAGCACAGGCTTGCAACCTCAAAGACAATTATAGCGCTTTGATCAAAAAAGGTTTTCAGGTAGTAGGTGTGAGTACGGATTCTGTGGCTAGCCACAAGAAATTTGAGGAAAAATTTGAATTACCTTTTCCACTAGTGTCTGATGAAGACAAGAAAATTGTAGACAAATACAATCTCTGGGGTGAGAAAAAATTCATGGGCCGTACCTATATGGGTACCACCAGAACTACTTTCCTCATTGACGAGACGGGTAAAATTGTCAAAATCATTGCCAAGCCAGATACCAAGAACCATACAGAAGAAATTCTGGCGGCTTGGGCCGAACTTGGATAGGACCTAAGGGTTAAAAAACTAGAATGCCTCCGAAATCGGGGGCATTTCTGTTATAAAGCAGTAATTCTCAACCACAAATACACTAAAAAGCACATCTATACGTTTTACAGTCAATATCGGCATCCCCTATGCAGAAAAAGAAAGAGCCACTGGCTCAAATTAGCTTGTTCTTAGCCCCCCCTCAGATTCCACCAAATGATCGGTTGCGTCTGAAAGAACTGCATGGTTATGGGGTCTTGGATACAGGCGATGAAGCAGAGTTCAATGATATTGTGGCCATGGCTGCCCGCATTTGTGACACTTCCATTGCCCTGATTTCTCTCATAGACGCAGAGCGTGAATGGTTCAAAGCCAAATTGGGTATGGATGCTAATGCCTTTCCCCGCGATGTTTCTTTTTCTTCTCATTTTCTAGAAGCCAATAATTTATTTTTTGAAGTTTCTGATACGCACCAAGACGAGCGTTTTGCAGACAATCCCTTGGTAACGGGTGCTCCCTTTGTTCGGTTTTTTGCGGGTATCCGATTGGTCAACAAAAATGGATTCACCATGGGTGCCCTCATGGTCATGGACCAAGAGCCACACTTACTCAATGATGACCAAATCTTTTTCTTGCAAACCCTGGCCAAGCAAGTCATTAAATTATTGGATCAGCATATTGTAAACAAGCAACTGGAGCAACAAAGGATTAAACTGCAAGAGCAGATGGAATTGCAGAACAGAATCCTTTCCATCATTGCCCATGATGTGCGCAATCCTGTTGGTGCCGTAAAATCTATTATAGAACTTAGTAGTAAAAAACTATTGAGCAAACAAGATGCTGCCTCACTTATGCAAATGGCAGCCAAGCAAATTGATGGAACGGTAGAGCTGCTCAACAACTTGGTAGACTGGGGTTCTATGCAAATGAAGGGCAAGGGAGCAGAGGCAGAAAAAATTCACCTCTATACCTTGGTGAGTAATATGTACAAGAGTTTTGAAGTCATTGCATCGCTCAAGAGCAATATCATGGCCAACCTAGTGGATGATGATCTCTTTATTCATGCAGACATCAATGCCATGCGTTTTATTCTGCGCAATATCATGAGCAATGCCAACAAGTTTACCAAAGAAGGCGTGATCACGGTTTTTGCACAAGCGGAGGGACAACAAATTGTACTTTCCATTAGTGATACAGGAGTGGGTATGGACAAACAAACCTGCAAGAAACTATTTCACGGAGACCAGAATGAAAGCACCGCTGGTACGGGTAATGAAAAAGGATCTGGTCTAGGATTAATTTTAACCAAAGACTTTATTGAATTACTGGGTGGTACCGTAAAAGTAGAAAGTGAAATTGGTCAAGGTACTTCAGTGACTATTCGTTTTCCCAATGAAATGGCCATCAATAAAAAAGCCGGATCGGCCCTGGCCTAACTAAATACTTGGTAGACCAATAAGCTCATCAAATAAGCCAGCCCCGTCATATAGACAAATTGAATCACGGGCCATTTCCAACTCTTGGTTTCTCTTTTTACAATGGCCAGTGTACTCATACACTGCATAGCCAATACATAAAAAATCATCAAAGAAAAAGCTGCAGGTAAAGTATACACTGGACTTCCGTCTGCGTGCTTGGCCGATTTTAATTTTTGTCTCAGAGAACTATCATCGGTTTCTTCTACACTATACAAAGTGGCCATGGTTCCCACAAATACTTCTCTTGCAGCAATAGAAGTAATCAAAGCAATCCCAATCTTCCAATCATACCCCAAGGGTCTAATAGCAGGTTCAATGCTTTGCCCCAAAATACCCGCATAAGAATTCTTCAATTTTTCTGCAGAGAGTTGTTTGTTTAACTGGGCATCTTCAGTAGGTCTGGCTTGTATTTGCGCAGCGTATTTGGCTTCTACATCGGCCATGCGTGTGCCTGGTCCATAAGAACAAAGAAACCAGAGCAGCATGCTGATGATCATGATAATCTTACCCGCATCGGTTACAAAAATCTTGGCTTTTTCAACCATGGTAATGCCCACGTTTTTCCAGCGCGGGGCGCGATAGACGGGCAGTTCCAAAATAAAGAAGCTCTTCTCTTTAATGCGAATGGTAAACTTCATGACCCAGCTCACAATCAGGGCCATTACGGTTCCCAGTAAATAAAGACCCATCATCACCAATCCTTGTAAACTCAGGAATCCAAAATAATAGTGTTCATCAACTACCAAAGAAATCAAAATGGTATATACGGGAAGTCTTGCACTGCAACTCATCAATGGGGTTACCATAATGGTGAGCAATCTTTCTTTTTTATTTTCAATATTGCGGGCACTCATGATGGCTGGTACCGCACAAGCAAAGCCACTAATCATGGGCATCACGCTCTTCCCATTCAAACCCACTTTGCGCATGAGTTTGTCACTCAGAAAACTAATCCTGGCCATATAACCCGTGTCTTCCAAAATGGTGATAATCCCAAACAGAATCATGATCTGAGGAATAAACACAAAGATCCCACCCAAACCGGCAACAATACCATTGACCAATAAGTCTTGAAACCAACCTTGTTCTAAATGTGTGCTTAAATAATTTGCCAATCCCTTAAAAGCAGATTCAATGGCATCCATGGGATAATTGGCCATCCAAAAAACAGATTGGAATAATAAGAACAAGACCGCCATCAAAATAAGATAACCCCAAACACGGTGCAGCAATAGGTCATCTAATTTATCAGAGAACATTTTGCTTTCCATGGGGTCAGGCTCCGTTACATGGTCCTTCATAATCTGACGAATATGACCATAGCGCTGTACAATCTCGTCTGCCTGTGTTTTGGTAGGATTAAACTGATTGTCTATTTCTATTTGTTCAATCTGTTCCTGCTCTGTATGGGTAAGTGGAAAATTCTCGTGGTTAATTAAATAATGTACTGCCGCATAATCACTTAACTGCGGGAATATTTTTTGAACCTCGGCAATGGCCGTAGGTGCCATCTTCTGATTCTCAATAAAGTCTGCGCGATGATTAATGGCAGGTGCTTTGGCAAAATTGGTCAAAATGGTTTTCAATTCTGAAAGACCCCTGTTCTTTCTTGGATTCAACAACACAATGGGCACACCCAATTCTGCTTCCAATCCTTTAACATCTATGATGGTCCCTTTTTTCTCCGCCAAATCATTCATGGTCAGAGCCACCACAACGGGTACCCGCAGATCAATGATCTGACTACAAAACAAGAGGTTACGTTTCAGGTTGCTGGCATCGGCCACCAAGAGCACCAGGTCAGGCTCCACTTCTAGGTCAGCGTGCATAAGCACCTTATAAGCCACCCACTCATCTGTCCTGCGGGGATAAAGGCTATAAGTACCCGGCAAATCTATCAGTTCCGCTTTTTGCCCATTGTCTAGGTTTGCCAAACCGGTTTTCTTATCTACCGTAACGCCTGGGAAATTGCCCACTTGTTGGTTCAAACCCGTGAGGGCATTGAACAGGGAGGTTTTTCCGCTATTGGGGTTTCCAACCAAGGCAATATGTAGATAAGGTTTCTGCATCAATTCATTAAGGGGGCAAAAGTACTGGCATTCAATGGCTAATCCTTACGAGATTGGTAACAAAAGGCAAAGAATTGAACCCGCACCTGTATTTTTGCAAACCAAAGGAACCCTACCATGAAAAAACTCCTGCTGCTAGTTCTGTTATTTACAACAGTTGCCAATGCCCAAAGTAAAAAGAAAAAACGCCAAGCTGAAGAGAAAGCAGCCATGGAAATCATGACCAATCTCAAGCAGCACGTACAGTTCTTGGCCGATGACAAATTAGAAGGCAGAAGAACGGGTACCAAGGGTGAGCAATTGGCTTATCAGTACCTAGTACAGCAATACACGCAAATGGGTTTGGAACCCAAGGGCAAAGAAGGGTACTTGCAAACATTTGAAATTAATGAAGGCAAGCAAATTGACCCAAGCAGTTCTTTGGTAGTAAATGACAAAGCACTAGACCTTAATACAGACTTTTTTCCTTTGGCCAATAGTGCCCAGAAAAGCCTGAAAGGCAATCCAGCTATGGCTTTGAACGAGCGTGGTCAACCTTGGTTCAAAGACCTAAAAGAGGTATTAGAAGAGAACAAAACCAATCCCCATTTTGACCTTGATCAGGCCATTCAAAAAGACGCTATGGCGGTAGCAGGAAAAGGCGCTACTGCTTTATTCTTGTTCAATAGTTCTAGCATTACAGACAATGTGCAGTTTAATAAAAATGACAAAACTGCTGAGCTGCCCATTCCCGTAATCTATATTACCAAGACAGGGATTAAGGATCATTTTTCAGACAATTCTGCCAGCTTTAATTTGAGTTTGAAAATTGCCATCAGTGAGCGCAAACGCAATGCTACTAATGTGGTGGGTTTTATCAATAATAATGCGGCTAATACCGTGATTCTTGGGGCCCACTATGACCACTTGGGTTATAATGAAGACAAAAATGCTTTAGACACAGGTCATATCATCCACAATGGTGCCGATGACAATGCCAGCGGAACCGCCGCCTTATTAGAATTAGCACGATTGCTCAAAAAATCTGCACCAAAGAACAACAACTATTTGATCATCCATTTTTCTGCAGAAGAACTGGGATTATTTGGAAGCAAGTATTGGTTAGACAATCCTACTACAACCATTACTCCCAACTATATGCTGAACATGGATATGGTGGGTAGATATGATACCGCGCACAAACTCACCATTGGTGGTTACGGTACTTCACCAGCTTGGGGTGCTTATTTTACCGCCAACCCTAGCACTAATTTGATGATTAAATTAGACAGTGCTGGAAGTGGACCAAGCGACCACGCTAGTTTTTACAGAAAAGACATGCCTGTATTATTTTATTTTACAGGAAGCCATCCTGACTACCACAAAGCCACAGACGATTGGGATAAAATCAATTATGAGGCCGAGCGTCAAATTGTGCAATCTATCTACCAATTAATCGTTTATATGAATGACAAGGGTAAATTGGCTTTCACCAAAACCCGCGAACAACAAGCTGGCAAACGCAGTTTTAGCGTGAGTTTAGGTGTGATTCCTGATTATGGTTATAGTGGAACCGGTATGCGCATAGACGGCGTGAGCCCAGGTAAACTAGCAGAAAAATTGGGTCTGCAAGCGGGTGATGTACTCTTGCAATTGGGTGAGTTTAAATTTGTAGACGTAAATAGTTATATGACTTCTTTGGGCAAATTTAATAAGGGTGATAAAACCACATTGAAAATCAAAAGAGGCACAGAAGAAAAAACATTTGAGGTACAATTCTAGTTTATGAGTCAAGTGCAGAAGCTGCGGTTAAACATGGATGAAATCAACGAAGATTTCTTTGAAGACACGCGTCTGCTTGGTATTATGGCTCCTTTAAAAAGTTACCAGCTTTGTTTGCAACTGAATGGTTTATTGGGTTATCAGTTTAGGCTGAACACTGATATTGATATTCATGTGCGCAAAAAAGATCGCAATTATTATTTCTCTGTTTATCAGTCTTCAGAAGCCAATAGTTTTTTAGAGCACTATCTCTACCACAACCAATTTGATGGGGAATACCTCTTACCAGAATTTAGACATATAGATTTTCTCTGGCTCATGAAGGGCGATTTTGTTGACGATGAAAAATGCCAGTTTATACGTCAAACGGTGAATAGTATTGCAGGCGTACAATTGGTGGTAGAACTTACCAATGAACAGATCAAGAACAAGGGGAATATGATCTTCTAATTCAAAGAAAATGTCATCAGCTACTATTATACAAAGTTGGCAAACCAATGCTGCTGCTTGGTCTCAGGCCATTCAAGAAGAAGCTATTGCATCTAGAAAACTGATCACCAATCAAGCCATGATATCGGCTTTAGCCAATCATCAACCAATTTCTTTATTAGACCTTGGTTGCGGAGAAGGTTGGCTTTGTAGGGCTGCTGAAACGCAAATTTCTAGCCTTAAAAAGATCAAGGGAATGGATGCCATTGTTGCTCTTGTTGAGCATGCAAAAACCCTTTCTCCCAATTTGGAATGGGAACAAAAATCTTATCAAGACATTATTGCTGGAGCAAGTCATAACCAAGAAAAGTTTCAAATTGTCAGTATCAATTTTGCCCTTTTTGAAAAAGAATTGGTAGAACTTTTGCTGCTGGCCTTGCCCAATTATTTGTTAGAAAATGGCAGGATCATCATCCAAACATTGCACCCGTTAATGGCCTGCGGCGATGCGGCTTATGAAGAAGGATGGCGTGATGGATCATGGAATGGGTTCTCTGCGGCTTTTAAAGATCCACATCCCTGGTATTTTAGAACCATGGCTGCATGGGTGAATCTATTTGCTGCATCTGGTTTGATATTAGACCAAATGCAAGAACCATTGCACCCTGAAACAAGAAAACCCGCTTCCGTGATTTTTGAATTGGTTCCCAGATCCTAACTATTGATTACTTGAATGGTTTTTTCTCCTGCGGCGGTTATTCTACCAATGGGTTGGGCAAATGCGCCTAGACCAAATGATTCCAAAACAGCTTGTACTTCAGCAACAGCACTTGGTGCTGCAGCAATCAGTAGTCCACCATTGGTCTGAGGGTCTGGCAACAAATGAAAAGCTTCCATCACATTGACACCAGGTCCAAAACCTACCTGACTGCTATAACTATTCCAGTTACGGAATGTAGCATCGGGTCCAATCTTTTGTTGTTGGTATATCCTGGCCGATTCCAAAATTGGGGTTTTGCCATAATCCAATTCTGCACCAAGTCCACTGCCCTGGGCCATTTCCATCAAGTGACCAATCAGTCCAAAACCGGTTACATCGGTCATGGCGTGTACACCGGCAATTTTTCCTAGGGCTTCACCTGCCTTATTCAAAGTGGTCAGTTGTTTAATCAATTGTTCCAAATGCTCCCCACTGATTTTCTCTCTTTTGGAAGCCGTTGCCAAAATGCCCACGCCAATAGGCTTGGTTAAAAAGAGCAAGTCTCCTTCTTGGGCAGTATTATTTCTTTTGAGATTGGGCAGGTCTACTAGTCCAGTAACGGCCAAACCAAAAATGGGCTCAGGACTATCAATACTATGGCCGCCAGCCAGTGGTATGCCAGCTTCCAAACAAATGCTGCGAGCTCCTTCCAATACACGCTGTGCCAGTTCTGCGGGTAGTTTTTCAACGGGCCATCCCAGTATGGCAATGGCCATTAAAGGTTTGCCCCCCATAGCATAAACATCCGAAATGCTATTGGCCGATGCTATTTGTCCAAAAGCATACGCATCATCTACAATGGGCATGAAAAAATCCGTGGTACTAATCAGGGCGGTTCCATTTCCAAGATCATAAGCAGCGGCGTCATCATTGCTGGCATTCCCCACCAAGAGTGCAGGATAATCCGGTGCCACCACGGCTGTTTTTAAAATATTGCTTAGAACAGCGGGAGATATTTTGCATCCACAGCCACCGCCATGGGAATATTGGGTTAATCTAATCTCAGACATGGAATCTATTTGAACTGCAAATTACGGTCAATCAACTTGGAATTACCCAAACCAATTGGCCCAGGTTATAATCTTCTTCAAGACCATTATCCACCACCAATCGGCCATTGGCCCTAACCTCTTTGATGATGGGTTGGAAAAGAATATTGTCTTTTTTCAAAGACACTCTTTCCCCTTTTTTATACAAAATCTGATTATAGGCTTCCAACTGTGCCTGCATGCCCCCATTTTCCAATTCTTGGAATCTTTTTTCCAAAGATTGGCAAAGCTCTTTAGCTAGTGCCACCGGATCAAAGCTTTTTCCCGTAATCTGTTTTAGAGAAACGGGGTTGTTGATCTGGCTATCAAAAACCGTTTGGTTAATATTAATACCCATTCCCAAAACGGAATACTGCCAGATGCTGCCTTTTAAATGGTTTTCAATGAGAATGCCCCCTGCCTTTCTGTCACGCCAATACAAATCATTTGGCCATTTTATCTTGGTTTCTTCCCCAGCATATTGACTAAAAAAGTCATAACAGGCCAGTGCGGTCATGATACTAATGGCAAATTGCTGACTAATTAAAAGAAATTGGGTATTTATGACCACAGTTAACAATATGTTTGAACCTGAATCGTCTTTCCATTGTTTACCCATTTGTCCCTTACCCTTGGTTTGGTGATAAGCAAAGAAAGCCGCCCCATGAGCAGCCAAATTAGCTTGAACCTTGTCAATGGCATAGATGTTGGTACTATCTACTTGGGCTAATACCAAAAATGGGTGACCAATGGGAGTTTTAGCATTTATAGGTAACAAAGAATTACTATTTTTGACAAAGGTAGCACTCATGGGTCATCCAAAGGTTTAGAACAACTGAGGTAAACCGGGAGGACCAAGATAAAATCACTATT
>JBEAPC010000295.1:0-2888 GCA_041164585.1 Bacteroidota bacterium | reverse complement strand
TCGGACACCTCTCTGTAAAATTGGAGTGCAAAAATAGTAGTTTGAGGTCAGAGCCCGAAGATTTTTTCAGCGTTGGCGGTGGTGATCTGAGCAATATCGGCCTTGGCCAGCTGTTTTACTTCTGCCAATTTATCCAATACATGAACTAAGTAGCTGCTTTCATTTCTTTTGCCTCTGAAAGGTACTGGCGTTAAATAAGGCGCATCGGTTTCTAAGACTAGCCATTCCAGCGGAATTTCTTCTAAAACCTCGGGAAGACCTGCTTTTTTATAGGTCAAGACCCCGCCAATTCCTAAATGAAACCCAATGTCAATGATTTGACGGGCAGATTCTATGGATCCACTAAAACAATGAAAAATGCCTTTGAGTCCTTTTTTTGCAAAAGGTTTGACCCGATTAATGGTTTCTTGCATGGCATTGCGGGTATGGATCACAATTGGGCGGTTTAGATCTAAAGCCCATTGCATTTGAAGGTCAAAAGCCTCATATTGTTCTTTTTCAAATGTTTTGTCCCAATAAAAATCTAGTCCAATCTCTCCTACTGCCACAAAATCACGTTTGTCTAACCAAGATTTTACATGCGCCAATTCTTCTTGCACATTGGCCTTTACATAACAGGGATGCAAACCCATCATGGGAATGCAAATTCCTGGAAATTTTGTTTCAAGGGCCAACATGCCTGCTGTTTCTGAACTATCTATGGCCGGTAAATAACATTTAGTCACCCCCGCTTTAATAGCCCTATCCATCACAGCATCAATGTCTTGCGCAAATTCTTCTGAGTATAAATGGGTGTGGGTATCAATCAGTTTCATGCTGCAAATTTGAGGCTTTAATTGGAAACTACCTTCCTACCAATTGATTGGTATTTTTTGCGTTTTTTCAAGTTTTTTTGAAGCTGGCAAAATAAAAAGGAATCGAACACCGTTTAATAGATGCAGCATACTTGCAAGCATCGCAAACAAGAACTGCTGCTGAAAACGGGCAAACCTTTTTCGCATTACCCCTTACAAGTAATAATAAAAAGATTAACCCTGGCCTAGCCAGTGTTATGACCAGTGTTTTCATAGGGTACGGATTAAAAACGGGCCGGGGTTTCTACCCTGGCCATTTTTTTGCCCAATTGCTTAGAAAGATGGTCTAACAGTATTATTTGACTGGAATGGTCTCGAACCTATACCCCAATGCTGAAAAATGTTGCAAGACTTTGGGAAGTGCATAAGACATTCTATCCCATGCCTTGGTACTATCGTGAAATACAATAATGGATCCAGGGCTTGCGTGTTTGATCACATTTTGAAAACAAGTCTCACCAGAAATCTGGGTATCAAAGTCTCCACTCAATACGTCCCACATGACAATTTTGGAAGTACCAAGATGATGATAAAGCCCATTTAGTATTGCTTTTACTTTTGCAATAGCAGAACGTTTAATTCTACCATAAGGTGGACGAAACAATGGTGAATGGATTAGTTCTGCTGCAGCGGTAACTTCTTGTAAATAAGCAACCTCAGCATTTTCCCATCCATTCATATGGTGTTGGGTATGATTCCCTACTTGATGCCCTTCATAAAGAATTCGTTCATAAATTTCTGGGTGCTTCACAACATTTTTACCAATGCAAAAAAAACAAGCTTTGGCCTGATATTTTTTTAGTTGATCTAAAACAAAATCCGTTGCGCTATCATGTGGACCATCGTCAAAACTCAAATACAGCACTTTCTCTTGGGTAGGCAATCGCCATAGCAATTGGGGATAGACCCAACGAATCCAAAAAGGTGCTTTAATAAGATACATATGGTAAAGATAATCTGAGGAGTGGGATTAAAAATCAAAGACCCTGATATGCACAATGCGGTTTCTGTAATAAAAAGCCTTACCGTGTTTTTCTAGAAAATGCTTTTGAGCAGGTTCTGATTCAATTAAGGGTTTAATAGCGGCTTCCATTGCTTCTTGTTTCATCACTGGTAAAGAACCATGTTGCAATGCTTGCGCGATGGCTGCTTCAAAAATATTATCTATGGAAAGCAGGGTAAAATTTTGATCCGAGAACAATTCGCAGCCAATGATTTTGTCGCCAGTAATTGAAAGGAACCCGGCATAACTACTATCGGAATAGGTAAGTCTTTCTTTAAAATAAGCCAGATAGATTTTGGCGGAATCAGACAGCGTTTGCTGATTCTCTATATAATTAAATCCTTCAGGCAAACCATGACCTACGCCAAATTGTTTTTCAATGGATTTCCAAATTTCAGACTGTCTACCTGATGATAACATGGTATTGCGTAAAGCCAGATCGGCGGTGCCACCAAATTTAAAAGGCTTGGGTTTGCTATCCCATCTACCAGGTTCTACACAGAATACATTGAGAAACTCCTCGGTTCCTGGCGCCAAAATCTTGGTTTCGGCCACCATACGGTCTTGTTTACCCCCGGCCAATAAGTCCCCCTCGTTGATGATAATGGCTTGTTTGGAGAGATTTTTAACGGTTAATACCCGAATATCAGCGTCATGATTGCTGTAGAATTCAGCTACTTTAATTTTTCCGCGCTGGAGGGCATCTTTCAATGACAGCAAGGGTTTGGCACCTTCTAACAAGTCTATTTGGGCCCTTCCCATTTGCTTAAACTTAAATGGCACTAGTTGCAGTTTTTGAAAAGTCCAAGCACTATCTACCTGCAAGAACAATTCCTTAGACGTGCATTGTGCATGCAACAAAGTAATTTCCAAGAAAAGCAGGACCAGGACCCAGACAAAACGCTTCATAGGCTGAAAGTAAGAATTTTCGGGCTCGAGCATCCATAACGGAATGCTTAAGTTTATCTTTGCAGTCTTATGAGCAGAAAAATTAGAGTTCGATTTGCCCCATCCCCCACGGGTGGTTTGCA
>JBEAPC010000294.1:0-3901 GCA_041164585.1 Bacteroidota bacterium | reverse complement strand
TGCCACTTATAGTCAGGATTTAGTCAAGTCATTGCAAGAAGGGTTTCATGAGTCTTTTCATATAAAAGTATGTGCACTTGAGTCAAATTCTGAGCAACATGAATATGGAAGAGACGTGGATTATTTACTCAATACAGATCATAGGGAAGACTTTGAATCATTGATCTTTAAAATCAATGAAAATGAGCGAATTCAATTGGTATTAATTCAGCATGAATTTGGTTTTTTTAGTGGAAAAGAATCCATATTCTTAGACTTCTTACAACGAATCAACAAACCGGTACTTATTGTTTTTCATACTGTTTTGCCTTTTCCCGATTCCTTAAGAAAAGACGCTTTAGTGAAAATGACCAATGCCGTTAATGGCATTATAGTCATGACAAATAATTCTGCCAATATTTTAACTCAAGAATATGGCATTCTTCCAGAAAAAATAACTGTAATTAAACATGGTACCCATTTGGTTCCCCATGTTTCAAAAACAACACTCAAATTCAAATATGGCTATTTGGGTAAAACAATTCTATCCACTTTTGGACTCTTGGGTTCTGGAAAAAGTATTGAAACAACACTGGACGCATTGCCACAGATTATTGCTACTAATCCGGAAACCATATTTTTGGTTATTGGTAAAACCCATCCATCAATAGTAAAAGCAGAAGGTGAACAGTATAGGCAAATGTTGGAACAAAAAGTAACAGAACTTTCTCTTCAAAACTATGTTGTTTTCATCAATCGGTTTATGCCATTAGATGAATTGTTAGAGTATTTGCAGTTAACTGATATTTACTTATTTACATCAAAAGACCCGCATCAAGCTGTGAGTGGCACGTTCTCCTACGCAATCAGTTGTGGCTGCCCTATTGTTTCAACCAATATTCCACATGCCCAAGAAGTGTTACAACAGGATACGGGAATTATCATTGATTTTGGGAATAGTATACAATTAGCTCAAGCGGTAAATATGCTCATGTTAGATGAGCGTAAGCGCTCAAATATTAGCAATAATGCCATACATATGATGGCATCTTCAGCTTGGCAAAATTCAGCTATTGCTCATGCACAATTGTTTCGTTCCTATTTTCTTAATCAGTCACCGCTGGTTTACAATATGCCACCTGTTAACTTAGATCATATTTGGAAAATGACTACTGATTTTGGCATGTTGCAGTTTAGCAATATTAATCAACCAGATTTTGAGTCAGGCTATACTTTAGACGATAATGCTAGGGCTCTAGTGGCTATCTGTCAGTTATTTGAGTTACACCAAGACAGAAAATTACTGCCATTGATGATTAGGTATTTTGGTTTTATTGAATTCTGTATTCAAAGAAATGGTGATTTTTTAAATTACGTAGACAAGAACGGCGTTTTTACCAAACAAAATCAAGAAACCAATCTAGAAGATTCTAATGGTAGGGCTATTTGGGCTATTGGGTACTTATTGTCCATTTCTGATTATCTGCCATTAGAACTGGTACATGCTGCCGATCATTTATTTCAACAGGCATTGGTTAACCTGCCTAAGATTCATTCAACTAGGGCCATGGCTTTTGCCATAAAAGGGCTTTATTATAACAATACACAACAAAAATCTGCAACACAGATAGCACTAATCAAAGAATTGACCAATAGGTTGGTTCAAATGTATAGACACGAGTCTAGTTCAGAATGGAAATGGTTTGAAAGCTATCTTACCTATGCCAATAGCATTCTCCCTGAATCTTTATTATGTGCTTGGATGGCAACTGGAGAAATTACTTATGCAACTATTGCGCATGAATCATTTCAGTTTCTCCTAGAAAATGTGTTTACTGGAACTAGTATTCATGTTGTTTCTAATAAAGAATGGTTTCATAGGCATCATTTTAAAGGAGCCAAGCAATTTGGTGGAGAGCAGCCAATTGATGTTGCATATACCATTTTAGCCCTATCTAAATTTCATCAAGTATTTCCTGATAGAGAATATTTGGCCAAAATGAAAGGGGCTTTTAATTGGTTCTTAGGGGCCAATCATTTACATCAAATCATTTATAATCCTTGTACTGGAGGATGTTATGATGGCTTAGAAACTGACTACGTTAATCTTAACCAGGGTGCTGAATCAACAGTCAGTTATTTAATGGCAAGATTGTGTTTGGAGAAATCTTTATTGCAGCATAAAATTTTAGTAGCAGCTTCTAATGTAAATCATGCAATCCAAAGGCAAAATCCTGTAATGGTTCCTGTTGTTTAATTGGCAAGCTTTGTGCTAAGAACAAAAATTCATAACATGGGAAATTTACTTTACACAATTGCGGTTGTCATGATTATACTTTGGGTAATAGGTTTCTTTGCCTATAATACCGGAGCTATTATTCATGTTTTACTAGTTATAGCCGTAATCGCCATTTTGCTAAGGCTAATTCAAGGAAAAAGAATCTAGTAATAATTAAAAACAATAGTATGAAACAAGGAACAATGGTTTTAGGAATCCTAGCAGGTATTACCGCAGGAGCATTATTGGGCATTTTGTTTGCACCTCATAAGGGTAGTAAAACAAGAAAGATGATTTTAAACAAAGGAGAAGAATTCTCCAATGATCTACAAGATAAATATGAAGACTTTGTGGATAGCATGACGGATAAATTCAATGATACCAAACACGAAGTTGAAGTGTTGGTTTCAAAGGGTAAATCAGCTATGGATCATACCAATGACATGATTAAAAAAGCTACAGTCTAATGAATGAAACTGCCAATCATATAGAACAATTACTAGAATCCGTTAACAAATATGGTAAAACATCAACTGAATTGTGGAAACTCAAAGCAGTAGATAAGACGGCAGAATTGTTGGCCTCAACCACCAAGGTTATGTTGTTGTTAAGCCTATTTGTTATCTCCTTCCTTTTTTGTGCTATAGGATTGGCTTTGTTTTTAGGTAATCTTTATGCAAATATGCCCTTGGGATTTTTTCTTACAGGACTGGTATTTGCACTTATTGGAATTTTGATTTACATGATGCGTAACCATTGGATAAAATGGCCTGTAAGGAATGCAATCATTCATGCCATTTTAAAAAATAGCCATGCAAGCACCACATAATACTGAAACGCTCTCCTTGGCAATTTTAATGCTTGAAAAAAGGCGAGAAATGTATTTTGATGAACTAAAGACACATTTAGAGTTTAGCTATAAAAGCTTACAGCCCGTGAATTTAGTGAAAACCGGCATTAGAGAATTAGTTGGTTCACCTGAGGTGAAACAAGGTTTGTTCAGTAATCTGGTTGGATTGGCTGGAGGGTTTTTAACAAAGAAAATGATTTTTGGATCTGCGCAAGGTCTCATTAGAAACTCTATTGGAACTGTCATGCAAATTGTCATGACCAATCTGGTTTCTAGAAAAACTGCTTCTATAGTTGCAGAGGATATAACAGAACCAATTTTAATAAACAAACAAACATGAAAAAATTACTTTCAATCATATTGCTTTCAATTATTTGTTTCAATGCACAGTCACAGAATGCACTTGCTACAGGAAGATCACAATTGAATTTTGGACTAGGACTTTCCAATTGGGGAATACCCGTATACTTAGGTCTTGATTACGGTATTAGTAAAGACATTACTCTTGGTGCTGAATTATCAGTAAGAAATTATGATGAAGACTGGAACAATGGCACTTATCGTCAACAAATTATTGGCTTTGTTGGAAATGGTAATTATCACTTTAATAATGCATTGAACATACCAGCTAATTATGACTTTTATGCTGGATTAAATGTGGGTTTCAATATTTGGACTTCACCCACCACTTATGGTGGTAGCCATAGTTCAGGTTTGGCCATAGGTGCCCAGATTGGCGGCAGATATTATTTTAGTAATAAATTAGGCTTGAACCTAGAATTTAGTGGTGGCAA
>JBEAPC010000293.1:0-12137 GCA_041164585.1 Bacteroidota bacterium | reverse complement strand
TATAGGTTCCCATGGTAACATACCAGGCTCCCCAAATCAAGTATTCCAAAAACATCATGCTGGCAAGTAAGACTCCTATTCTAGCTTTCATAAGGCGATTCGTTTTTGCTGAAGTTTTATTAGATTTAGCAAAGTTTTATTGCTTGGATTGCAGCAATCTTTGCATTCCAGCGAGGGACAATTTAATTAAAACATGGACATGCTTGCCAGATTGAGGATTATTTTTCTTTTGCTATTGTTATGCCATTATTCGCTGATGGCACAAAATGCAGATAGTAGCTATGCCCAAAAATTGGGTTATCCAAAAAATGCCAAACTATTAATCTTACACGTTGATGACGTGGGTATGTCTTTTGATAGCAATGAAGGCGCTATTAAAGCTATGGAAGAAGGGGTAGCCAATTCCTGTTCTGTGATGATGCCCTGTTCTTGGGTACCTGCATATGTTCATTATCTAAGACAACATCCAAAGATTGATGCAGGTTTGCATTTAACCCTCACTTCTGAGTGGAAAGGATATAGATGGGGACCATTATCAGGAAAGGAAATGGTACCTGGATTAGTGGATAAAGAAGGGGCATTATGGTCCAGTGTAGAGGACGTGGTAAAACATGCTTCTGCTGATGAAGTAGACAAAGAAATTAGGGCACAATTAGCCAGGGCAAAAAATATGGGTTTTGAACCTACTCATTTAGATTCTCATATGGGAACCCTTTTTGCAAGTCCTGAATACTTAATGCGATATGTGAAGTTGGGAATGGAACAACAAATACCAGTTATGCTGCCTGGTGGCCATAATCAATTGATCAGGGCTACTATGAAGGGGTCTGATGCATTAATGAACCAAATGCGGGGATTGGGCACCATGCTTTGGAAAGCTGGTCTTCCTGTCTTAGATGATTTACACAATGAAAGTTATGATTGGGAAATTCCCAAAGAAATACAAGGAGAGGATAAAAAAATGCAGGCTTTCAAAACGGCTAAATATGTATCAGCTTTAA
This sequence comes from Bacteroidota bacterium, assembly GCA_041164585.1. Taxonomy (GTDB): domain Bacteria; phylum Bacteroidota; class Bacteroidia; order Chitinophagales; family Chitinophagaceae; genus Sediminibacterium. The sequence goes on along the minus strand of JBEAPC010000293.1, from coordinate 11,136 downwards.
AAACCTTGCAGCCAGGCATTACCATGATGATCATGCACTGTACGGAACCCACTGCCATATTTCCCTTTATTTCTGGCTCTGGCCCAACACGCAAAGGCGATTTATTAGCCATGGTTGATCCAGTGTTCAAAAAAGCTTTGAGCGATGAAGGCATTCAATTGGTAACTTGGAGGGAATTAATGGAAAAAAGAAAATCAATTACACATTCAAAATAAACAAATGAAACAACTATTTGCCTGTTTAGTATTAATGAACATTGATATTGGTGCAATCTCATTTGACAATACTAAAAAGCCTTTGAAAATCTTGGTATTTAGTAAAACCATGGGTTTTCACCATGCATCAATACCTGCAGGAGTTGCTTGTTTGCAGAAGATTGGTGTAGACAATAATTTGAAAGTAGATACTACTACTGATGCATCGGTATTTAATGAGAAGAATTTGAAGCAATATGCTGCTGTTGTTTTTATGAGCACCACCGGTAATATTTTCAATGAAGACCAACAAGCCGCTTTTGAAAAATACATACAAGCAGGTGGGGGCTTTGTTGGAATTCATGCTGCAGCTGATACGGAATACGAATGGCCTTGGTATAATAAATTGGTAGGTGCTTATTTTAAAAGCCATCCCAAACAACAGGAAGCTGTTTTAAATGTGTTAGATAAGAGTCATATTAGCACCATGCACTTGCCTGCTAATTGGAAGCGTTTTGACGAATGGTATAATTTTAAAAGCATTCAATCTGATTTGAACGTACTGATTACTATAGATGAAAAGTCTTATACTGGTGGGCAAAATGGTGACTTTCATCCCATGGCTTGGTGGCATAATTTTGATGGAGGAAGGTCTTTCTATACAGAGTTTGGTCATACCGATGAGAGTTTTGTAGACCCATTGTTTGTGCAGCATTTAACTGGTGGTATTGCTTATGCCATCAATAAGAAATAAGATGCACAAATACAGTTGGTTACCCTTGATATTGCTAGTCTTAGTTGGTTGCGCTAGTGGCAATCAAAATTTTAATAAAGATGACAGTGCGGCTAATTGGGCTATGTTAGACTTTGTGAAAACAGATAGTCTCAACCCCGTTTTGAAACCTGGTGCTAATAGTTTTCTAGATCCTATGACGGGGAAAGTGGTGGCATGGGAATCCAAGAATGTATTTAATCCCGCCATTGTTGTTCGTAGAGATACGGTTTTTATGCTTTACCGCGCCCAAGACAGCATTGGCAAACCAGGAGGAACTTCTAGAATTGGGTTGGCTTATAGTATAGACGGATTACATTTTACCAAAACCCCCAATCCTGTTTTTTATCCAGAGCCGGATGGGTATGAAAAATATGAATGGCAGGGTGGGGTGGAAGATCCCAGGATTGTAGAAGATAGTGCTGGCATCTATTACATGACATATACTTCCTATGATGGAAAGACCGCCAGACTCATGGTAGCTAGTTCTCCTGACTTGCAAAAATGGACCAAACATGGTCCTGTCTTTGCCAATGCTTATGGTGGAAAATATTTGAACCAATGGTCTAAGTCTGGATCCATTGTATCGCGCTATGCGCAGGGAAAAATCATTGCCACCAAAATCAATGGCAAGTATTGGATGTATTGGGGTGATCAAAATATTTGGGTGGCAACTTCAACAGACTTAATTCATTGGGAACCTTTTGAAATGCAGATAGACGAATCTGCTCCCATTGCCTTAAAAGGGCAGGCATTGAATATGCCTCAACTAAGAATCATTATTCCTACCAGAGACAAAAAATTTGATTCTGATTTGGTAGAACCTGGTCCACCTGCTATGCTCACAGAGAAAGGAATTTTGCTAATTTATAATAGTAGGAATCTAAAAAATATTGGAGATACTAGTTTGGCCGATGGTACTTATACCGCAGGTCAGGTCTTACTAGACAAAAACAATCCATTGCAAGTATTGCATAGACTGAACCATTATTTTATAAAACCAGAAAGGTCTTATGAACTAGTAGGTGAAGTCAACAATGTTTGCTTTTTAGAAGGGTTAGCACAGTTTAAAAATCAATGGTTTCTTTATTATGGAACTGCTGATTCCAAAATAGCAGTAGCTGTTAGAAAAGCTGCTTATCCTTAATCATGAATTGGCTTAGAAGTTTACCCCAATGCTTGTATAATATCATGTAGAATATCTTCTCTGTTTTCAAGACCCACACTAATGCGAATCAGTCCTGGCGTAATGTTCACAGCCTGACGTTCTGCTTCACTCAGTTTAGCATGTGTGGTGCTTGCAGGGTGAGAAGCAATACTGCGTGTATCGCCCAGATTGGCGGTTAGCGATAACATTTTTAAAGCATCCAAGAACTTTCTACCGGCTTCAATCCCGCCTTTTAATTCAAAGCAAACAATTCCACCGCCATTTTTCATTTGCTTGATTGCAATGGCATGGTGTGGATGGCTTGGTAAATAAGGATATCTCAGGGTATTGATTGCAGGATGATTTTCCAATTGTTGGGCAATGTATAAGGCATTGGAAGCATGACGTTCCATACGCACATCTAAGGTTTCCAAACTCTTGCTCAAGACCCATGCATTAAAGGGAGAAAGGGCTGGTCCTGTGCTACGGCAGAACAAATAAATCTCTTTGATCAAATCTTTTCTACCCACAACAACGCCTCCTAAAACGCGTCCTTGACCATCTAACCATTTGGTAGCAGAATGCACCACTAAGTCTGCGCCGTGTTGAATGGGTAATTGGTTAACAGGAGTGGCAAAACAATTGTCTACATTAAAAATAATCCCATGCTCTTTGGCAATGCGTCCAATCATGCTCATGTCTAGAATTTCTAAACCTGGATTGGTTGGCGTTTCCAAATAAATCATCTTGGTATTAGGTCTAATAGAAGCCCGCCATTCAGCTTCTGTTGCATTGGCTGATACATAGGATTGTTCAATCCCAAACTTGGGTAAGTATTTGGCAATCACGGTATGGGTACTTCCAAAGATGGAATTACATGCCAGTAAATGATCACCCTGTTTGAGAAGGGCCATAAAACTACCAGAAACCGCACTCATACCAGATGCTGTTGCATAGCCGGCTTCAGCGCCTTCCAGAGCCACCATTTTATCTGTAAATTCTTGTACACTTGGATTAGAAAAACGGCTATAAATATTGTCATCTGACTCATCGGCAAAAGCCGCGCGCATTTCTTCTGCATTGTCAAAACAGAAACTGCTAGTTAGAAACATGGGAGTGGAATGCTCCATTTCATTTGTACGTGCAGTTTGTATGCGAATAGCGTCTGTTTGTTGATGAGACATGGTATAGGTTTAAAATGGGAATTAAATGAGTTCTGCGGTCCAGTTAATGCTAGCACCTGCTGCGCGCAATGTGGCAGCAACAGAACAGTATTTGTCTATAGATAGGGCACAGGCTTTTTCTGCTTTTTCAAGGTCTGTGATGCCTGTAAATTGAAAACGAATTTGAATGGTTTTCCAAAGTGCAGGTTCTTTACCACTTTCTCTTTCTGCTTCAATAATCATTTTCACGGCAGTAGGTTCCTGTCTTTGTTTCTTCAAAATAGAAACAATATCCACGCCACTACAACCACCCAAACCCATTAATAGGGTCTGCATGGGTCTGATTCCGGCGTTTTGTCCACCTATTTCCACAGCAGCGTCCATTTGAAGGGTATGGTTATTGGCATCCTTGGCCTCAAATCCATAATCACCAATGGTTCTAGTCAGCTCAATTCGGGTCATTTTGAAGATTTATGCAAATGTAATTTATCCATGCCCTTATTTTGCATTGAATTCGGGAATAATTGATATGCAAATATTTGAATACAAGCAAGACTTTAGACTGGAAAACGGATCTGTATTAAAAGGAATAGAGATAGGCTACCAGGTGCACGGAACTATGAATGCCGCAAAGGATAATGTGGTTTGGGTATGTCATGCCCTAACTGCCAATGCTGATGCTGCTGATTGGTGGAAGGGTTTGGTAGGAGCGGGTAGTCTAATTAATCCGGAAGAATATTGCATAGTAGGTGCCAATATATTGGGTTCTTGTTATGGATCTACAGGTCCTTTGAGTACCAACCCAGCTACAGGAGAGCCTTATTATTCCAGTTTTCCATCAGTGACCATTAGAGATATGGTGGAAGCGCATATACTTTTACGCCAACATTTGGGCATTGAGAAAATTCACCTGCTCATGGGTGGAAGTATGGGTGGCTATCAGGTCTTGGAATGGGCTGTAATGGAAAAGGAATTGATTGAAAAAGTATTCTTGATTGCAACTTCCCCTTCAGAAAGTGCCTGGGGTGTGGCGGTGCATACTGCACAACGTTTGGCCATTGAGGCCGATGGTACTTGGTTAGACAGAAGCCCATCGGCGGGAGCCAAGGGTCTTAAAGCTGCCCGTGCTATTGGTATGCTCACCTACAGGAATTATGGAACCTTTCAAGAAAAACAAACCGATCCAGATCCCGAAAAGATTGACAATTTTAAAGCTTCTTCTTATTTGAATTACCAGGGTGATAAATTGGTGAACCGATTTAATGCCTTTAGTTATTGGTTATTGACCAAAGCTATGGATTCTCATCACTTGGGCCGCGGGCGCGGGGGCGATTTAATCAAAGTATTGGAATCTATTTCACAACCCATTTTAATCATTGGCATCCATAGCGATATTCTTTGCCCCTTAGACGAGCAACGTTTTATGGCAGCCCATTTACCCCATGGGCAATTGGTAGAAATAGATTCGGCTTATGGGCATGATGGGTTCATTATTGAGACCGCACAAATCACTGATTACCTTAAGGAGTTTATTTAACCATTTAAAGGTTTTTTTAGTGAAGAGATAATATTTTAGTGAAGAGATAAGAGTGAAGAGTGAAAAGTGAACAATGAAAGGGCTTCGCCCCCTAACTTTTACTCTTTAAATTAGATTTCTCTGCATTCTTCACTTTTCACTTTCTTATTACATTCTTCACTCTTCGTTCTTCACTCTTCATTTAATTACTGCGGGTGATAAATTTTCTCCGCAGTAGCATAGACTTCTTTTTTATTTAAAGTCATTGGCTTGGTTTGTTGCTTTACATACATTTCCATTTGGTCTGTATAGTGCGGAGAATTTTTTCTGGCCGATGCCCCATAGGTATTGATGGATTCAATAATGGGGCCGTCTTTGGTGAATCTAACTAGTTCAATATAGGCGTCTCCCTGATTGCCTTTGAGCATGCCATTCTTGTAAGGAATAGAATACATGGGGGCCAAAACATCTGGCAAACCTGGGCCCGGAACTTCTTTGTCACCACGCACCATTTTTTGAATATCGCCAAGGGCCAAATTGGTTCTACCAAAATCTTTGAGCATATTGGCTTTAACAGCTCTAAATGCTTGAACGGTTAATTCCTTGCTCAAACTTGCAGAAGCCATATAGTGTTTGCGATGTCTATAGATGGTGTCGTATAACAGTAAAAAAGTTCCGGCACCAACACTAGTAGCGTCACCCTTTTTGTCCCAGCTATTTAATTGTCCAATCAGGTCAGCAATATCAGGATAGTCAGTTGCATTTAACGCGAATAGATTGTCAATATTAATGGGGAAATAGAATTTACTTGGATACTGTCTATCAAATTTGATTTTCTTGAAACTGTCAAAATCAATGGTCTTATGCTGTGACATCAATTCTGCAAAACGCATGCTGCGATTGTTTTCTAGGGTTTCATAACCCATGGTTGGGTCTTTGATGACTGCATTGTCTGGACCTTCTGTTGCATGAAAAGGAGAGTGGTTGGTATTGTATACAAACCCTGATTGGGGTTGCAATACTTGTGGCAGGTCTGCTAGAGGATGCAGTTTGGTCCACATTGTTGCAGAAGTATTACCGGGTAAGGTAGTCTTCCATTGAAATTTGGGATCACGAATGGGAATGCGTCCATTGCTCAAATAATAGATAGTATCAAAACGATCGGCATACACAATATTATAACCTGGAATGGCCAGCATGTTTAAAGCTGTTTTGAACTCGGTAAAATTTCTTGCCTTGTTAAAACGGTACCATTGCTCTAGCCCACGAATATCCATTTGGGCGGGAATGCGTATAGAGAAAGTTCCTCTATCTGTAATAATAGTTGGACCATATTTACTCCAGTACGCTTTCTTGTTTACACCAATAACAATGCCAGCAACTTTTACTTTTAGTGCCGCATTTTTAGATTCCAGTGTTTCCCATTTGCCATCTAATTTGTATTCCAATTTGTTGGCAGGATTGATCTCTAATTGATACACGTCTAATTTATCAGGGGCATTTACGGTATGTGCCCAACCTAGGTTTTCATTTACACCGTGTAAGATGCTGGGGGCTCCGGGAAAATTAGCTCCTAAAATATTCCATCCTTCTTCACTACACAAATGGGCTTCATAAAAAGCCACGGGTCCTTCTAAAGGTTGGTGGGCATTGATGTCTAGATATACTTGACCGTCAATAGACTTTCTACTATTTACAGCAATGGCGTTACTTCCAGCAGTTTTATAGTTCTCCAATAAAGGAACAGTTCCGTTGAAAATGGTCTTCAAGGCATTGTCAGCTCCAGATAAAACACATAATTGCAAGACCGAATATTGGATCATGTCTTTTGGTGTAACCGGAAATGCTTTTTTGAGCAAGACTTCTTTGGGGTGTTTTTCTGCATAGGCATTCAATCCTGCGCAATAACCTTCTAAGAGTCTTTTAAAATCGGGACTCAGGTCTGATTCATATTTCTCTTCAACTAATTCAGGAATCCTGAGCAAGTGAATAATGTAATCAATTTGTGCACCTTCCTTGCCCTTATATCGCGCCAGCATGGCTTTACCTGCTAATAGCGATTGTTGTATGGTTTCAAAATCATCTTCTGCGTGTGCCCAAGCCAGACCATAAGCCACTTCTGGGTCCGTTTTGCCAAAAATGTGCGGTACGCCCCATTTGTCTCTGACGATATCAATTTTTTCGGGTTGGAATTGGGCAGATACCCCCAATTGAAAACAGGTAAGTACAAGTATCAGGATAGTTCTGGCAAGCATCGTTTTTATTTTTCTAAACAAAAGATAGGATAATTGGTTTTAGTTCTGGAAATGTTTTCTGTTTTTGTTACGGTGCAGGGCTTTGGTTTTTAAAATGGCATTTGTTTTGACATTTTGAATGTAGACTTTTGACAAAGCATGTAATAATCCTAATTTTGTAAAAATCTCCTCTATGGGTATCTGGAATCAATTTGCCGAATATCTTTTTATCAAGAAAAAAGACCCTAATGAAAAGCCTACTCAATGGATGAAATACATGCATGGCATGAACCGTATTTCACTCATGATGTTCTTGGTGGCTATTTTAATTATCCTGTTTAAGATGTTTTTGTTGCCGCTTTTTAAAAGCTAGTGAGGGGGCTGTTGTTCCTCTAAGAATTGGTAGATTATCTGAGCTGCTTGTGCAGACGCGTGCCCTCCCTTTGATAATGTTGCTTGTAATGCTTGATAGTCTTTACGAATCTGTTCTTGTTTTGTAGTATTGTGTAAGAGTTCATTCAATTCCTTTTCAAGATTACTAGTGTTTAGTTCGTCTTGAATCAATTCTTTAACAACTAGTTTATCCATAATCAAATTCACCAAAGAAATATATTTGATCTTCACCAATCTTTTGGCAATCTGATAACTGATATTGCTTCCTTTGTAACAAACTATTTCAGGGATGCCTAAGAGGGCTGTTTCTAAGGTTGCTGTGCCGCTAGTCACCAATGCCGCTTTTGACTCCAATAATAATTGATAGGTATTGTTTTTTACAGAAGCCACGTTTTGATAGGGTTTCAGAAAGGGTTCGTAAAATTCCGAATCCTGCCCCGGTGCTTCTGCCACTACAAATTCTTGGTTGGGAAACAACTTGGCCAGCTCCAACATGATGGGTAATTTCTTGGCAATCTCTTGCTTTCTACTTCCTGGTAGGAGGGCTATTTTTTTAGTACCGGCTAAAGGAAAAACGGTTTCCGGACCATAACCTAATTCCTGTTTTTTGGCTTCTATTACTTCCATCAATGGATGGCCTACATAATCAACATCCCAATTCCATTGTTCCTTATAGTAGTCTTTTTCAAATGGTAGAATGACTAACATTTTATCAATGCATTCTTTCATTTTTTTAACCCTTCCAGCCTTCCAGGCCCATACCTGTGGAGAAATATAGTAGATAACTTTAAGGCCTTCTTGTTTTGCCCATTCGGCAATGCGTAAGTTAAAACCAGGATAGTCTATCAGAATAAGGCAGTCCGGTTGAAATGCCAAAATATCAGCTTTGCAAAACCGTATATTTTTAAAAATAGTGGGTAGGTTCTTGACCACTTCGGCAAAACCCATAAAAGCAAGATCGCGATAGTGTTTGATTAATTCTGCCCCTGCTTCCTGCATCAGGTTACCCCCCCAGGAACGGATTACCGCTTCTTGATCCAGCCCTTTGAGTTGCTTAATCAAATTACTCCCGTGTAAATCGCCACTGGCTTCTCCTGCTATAATATAATAACGCATGTTGCTCAAAGGTATAGAACCGCCCTTTTTTAAAAGAATTTTATAAATAACTAAAAAAATAGTTGGTAAACTAAAAAATTAGTTATTATATTCGTACAACTATAAACTTAGTTGAAGATGAAACCACTCACAAAGGCAGAAGAACAGATCATGCAAAGTATCTGGAAACTGGAGGAAGCTTTTTTAAAAGATATTCTGGAAGCCCAGCCTGAACCCAAACCCCATTCCAATACCGTAGCCACCATTGTCAAAATTTTAGTTGACAAAGGTTTTGTAGGTGTAAAACCCATAGGTAGGGTACACCAGTATTTTCCCTTGGTGTCAAAAGGGGAATATTCTTCAAGCAGTATCCGCAGTTTGGTGGAAGGTTATTTTGAAGGTTCTTTTAGTGAAGCTGTGAGCTTTATGGTGCAGCAAAAAGACATTAGCGTAAAAGAATTAGAACTGCTCTTAAACACGATTAAACAACAAAAAAAATAATACCATGTTAACCTACGCCTTTTATTTTTTACAAGTGGTGGTATGTAGTGGTCTCATGATGGGCTATTACTGGTTGGTATTGCGGAATAAACGTTTTCACCAATACAACCGTTTCTATTTATTGGCGGTTTTGGGATCAGCTTGGTTAATTCCATTGATTAAAATTCAATGGACCAAACCCATAGCTTCAGAAAGTCAGGCATTGAATCTTTTGAATATTGTGGCTGATAATAATGCTGCTTTAGAAGCCAATATTGCTCAAGCAGGATACCAATTTACTTGGGAAAGCGCAGCAATGGGACTTTATGTTTTAGTGGCGTTATTTATTTTGGGAACCCTAATGTTTGGCCTATTTAGGGTATACCGATTATTGCAGCAATTCCCCTGTAAGTCAGTGGGGGATGTGTTCTTGATCTTAACCCATGTAAAGGGAGCGCCATTTTCTTTTTTCCAATACATTTTTTGGCATGAGTCTATTGATCTAAAAACCGATGCTGGCAAACAAATGTTGGAGCATGAACTCACGCATGTAAAAGAGAAGCATAGTGTTGATAAAATCCTCATCCAATTAGTATTGGTGGTGGGTTGGTTCAATCCATTTTTCTGGCTCTTGAAAAAGGAAATGGAAATGATCCACGAATTTATTGCCGATAAAAAAGCAGTTCAAAATGGCGACACCGCTTCTCTAGCTCAGATGTTATTAACGGCGGCTTATCCACAACAATACTATGCATTTACCAATCCTTTTTTCTTTTCACCCATTAAAAGAAGACTTAAAATGATTACCAATAACAAAAATCCAAGATTCTCTTATTTGAGAAGACTAATAGTTCTTCCTTTATTAGCAGTAGTTGTGATGCTTTTTGCTTTTAGAACCAAGCAAATTGACAATAATAAACCCCTCTCTGTAGGTAGTTTAATGGAAACCGTTGCAGATAAAATTCAGGGTAAAGAGACAGTGCTGGATATTGCCCTAGAAACTATGTTACCTCTTGAAAAGACGTATACCATTGTAGTAGATGCTGGTCATGGTGGGGATGATAAAGGTGCCTTTAGTACTGATGGGAAAATTACAGAAGCTGCTATTACCTTGGCATTTGCAAAAGCTGTAAAAGAAGCCAATCACAATCCAAATATTCGCATAGTGCTTACGCGTGAATCTGATTTGTTCCAGAGCGTTCAGGTTAAAGCCAATTTTGCCAACGAGCAAAAAGCAGATTTATTTGTTTCCCTACACGCAAATAGTGCTGCCCCAGTTTTGCATGAACAAGCTTCATCTACCGCCAATCCATCAAAGGGTGTTGAGATTTATATTGCCAACAAAGAAAAAGCCATTGATTATCCTGCAAATGCAGCATTTGCCAATAGTCTAGGCAATGCAATCAAAACAGTGAATCCAGATTTGATTGGAATTAAAAGTAGGAGTCAAGGTATTTGGGTATTGCAAGCCGTAAAATGCCCATCAGCCTTGGTTGAAGCAGGTTTTATAACCAATGCGGATGATTTGAAAATGATGCAGGATCCCAATTATCAAAAACGGTTTGCCAATAGTATCCTTACTGGAGTGGTGAATTATTTGGCTGCTAAAGAAAATCAAGTAACAGTGGCTGAGTTTAAAGCCATCAAAGATACCACGGTTCCCAAAAAAACGGAAGGTTTGAATATTCCTAAATCTACTACTGGTGAAAATCCTTTAGTAGTGGTTGATGGCAAAATTCAAACAGAAGACAATTGGAAAAATATTAACCCAAACAGTATCGCTACTATTGATGTATTAAAAGGTGAATCAGCCAAAGCGCTTTATGGCGATGCGGGTAAAAATGGAGTGATTGTCATTAAAACAAAATTGACAGAAGTTACTGTAACAGGGGCTGATGGTAAAAAAATGAGTTTTAAAGCTGATGCTTCTTTAAATGGAAAAATTGATTCTAAAGTGGTGTATTTTGTTGATGGGGTAAAAACAGATTCTTTGACCATGTCTAAAATAGATCCTCAATCTATTGCTTCTGTAAATGTTTGGAAAGGGGAGAAGGCACTTGCAAAGTTTGGAGGAGATGGTCAAAATGGTGTGATTGATATTAAAACAAAATCTGGCGCCCAAAAAACAATGCAAGAAGTGGA
>JBEAPC010000292.1:0-7167 GCA_041164585.1 Bacteroidota bacterium | reverse complement strand
CATGCGCACGTTCGCTATCCCAACCTTCTATCAATAATACCAGACCAATCATTACTAGGAAAGAAAGGGCCAACATTTTTAAAGTAGGATGTTTGTGTATAAAGGCAGAAATAAAGGGACTAAAGAGGAACATAACAATCATGGCAATCACCACGGCCGCAATCATGATTTCAACGTGTTTGGCAGTTCCACCAGCAGTAATAATGCTGTCAAAACTAAAGACCATATCAATGAGCATGATCTGAAAAACAGCAGCACCAAATGTCAGGGGCTTGGTGCTAATGCCAGCTTCTAAATCAGCATCGCCTTCCAATTTGTGGTGAATCTCTTTCACCGTTTTATAAATCAAAAACAAACCTCCAGCAATCATGACCAAACTGGCTATGTCAAAGGTTTTGTTCATGATGGTAAACAAGGGCTTACCTTTTTGAGAGATCAACCAGCTCAGACCAAATAGCAAAATGGAGCGCATCATAATACCCGTAATCATCCAAGCCATTCTACCTTTCTTCTGGTCTTTTTGGGGCAGACGATTGAGGATAATGGATACAAAAATTACATTATCAATTCCCAGAACTACTTCCAGGATCACTAGTACTAAAAAACTGATTAGACTGTCTACGGTTAATAAATGCTCCATATAACTATTTGTGCAAATATAGGGAGCAGACAATAATCAATTTAACCTTGCATCAAATCAAGTGGTTTACCGTTCCAATCAGGGAACAATCCCTTGCTGTTTTGTAATTTTAGATGAGACTGGGCTACATTGCTAAAAACGGCCCTAAAATCAGTAGATACAGGCAAGTCACGCCTGTCTTCCAAGTCTTCTTTGGCCAAGGACTTGATATTTTGATATACTTGACCACCTTTTACATCATTACCCAATACAAATAAGCAAGAAGCCCTTCCATGATCCGTACCTCCGGTACCATTTTGATGCGCGGTTCTACCAAATTCGGTCATGGTCATCACGGTTACCTCATCTTGATAAGCACTCAGGTCTTTCCAAAAAGCCGCAATAGAATCACTAAAGTCTTTGAGGTTTCTAGCAAAAGCACCATTGGTAGTGCCTTGGTTTACGTGGGTATCCCATCCGCCAGATTCTGCAAAAGCCAGTTCCAAACCCACTTGCATTTTTATCAACACGGCAATTTGTTTGAGTGAATTACCTAGTGCTGTTTGCGGATAGACAACGTCTTTGGCAGGTTGATAATTTTTGAGTTCGTTTACGTTCAACATTTTCATGGCGTCAAAACTCTCTTTCCCTGTCTTATTCAACAAACTACTAGAAGTCTGGTCATAGAGGTCTTCAAAAGACTGAGAAACAGTTTTACCAGCCATGGGATTATTGCGCATTTGAATGGCAAAATCCTGCAGATTACTAATGGCCAATGCCTCATTGTCTCCATAGAAACTTCTGGGCAAAGCATTGGTCAAACTCACGGCCCTAAACGGGGTGGCGTCATGACCCATTAAACCCGCTACCCTGTTCAACCAACCACTGGCAGTTCCTTTATTAAAAGGGGTTCCAGCTTCCATATAATCCTGCGCGTCAAAATGGCTACGCGTATTATTAGGGCTACCCACACCATGTACAATGGCCATGCGTTTCTCTGCAAAATAAGGTTGTAAAGAAGCCATGGCAGGGTGTAGACCAAAATGATCATCCAGGTTAAAAAGCCCACCTTCTTTTTCTAAGGGACTCATATACAAACCAGGACGTAAGATTTTTAAATTGGGATCAGCAAAAGGACTAACCGCCATTAAACCATCCATGGCACCGCGCTGAAAAATACAGACCATCACCTTATTTTTTTTATACGGCTGTATAATCTTTTGGCCGCTGGCGGCCGATGCTATAAAATTGGGCAGTCCGCCAAATCCTGTAGCAAAAAGCGCCATTGCGCCAGATTTCATAAATGCTCTGCGATGTATCATAGGAAAAGTTTATTTTCTTTGAAATTCAGGTGAACCAATAATCACACCAGCCACTTGTGACACTATATTGTTATTCCCATTTTGATACGCCATGGTAAATGGCTTGTCTTTGCGGTTCATGGCGTTACGATCATTTTTTTGCTGCTGTTTCTTGTTCAAATTCTTATTCATACTCATGGCATTAGTTTCATCCATTGTTGCATCACCAAGGTGTTTGGCACTGGCTGCTTCAATTTTATCTGCCACCGATTGGTCGGCAAGCAAGGCCGTGAGTCTTTTAATATTTTCTTCCTGGTTTCTTTCTGGCAATAGCAATTGACTATAGGTTGTCAAAGCCGCTTCTGCACTTTCTGGTTCATGGTTCTGGTTCAAGGCTAAGAGGTTTACACTAATACCAGGTATTTTTCCAGTTGCAAATGCCAAACCAAAATTCATCCTATTTAACAATGAACCAGTATTGATCCAAAAACTGGCTTTATCCGGAAAACCAGTTGGGGCTTGGTAATAATAAAATCTTTGTCCCATTCTACTACACCAATTGAAAACTTGAAAGGGTTGCTTTAAGTCTGCATTGGTAGACCTGACAGCACTGATCACTAATTCAAAAGGAGATTTGATTTTTTCACGCAAAGCGTCTGTTTGCCAGAACTCCACACTTTCTACCATGGTTAGCAAAACTTCTTTGATATTGCCATCGGTCTTTAAAAAACGATCGGCCATTTTTTGTACCAAGGCATCAGAAGGTTTGTCACTTACAAAACGGGTAGCTAATTTTTTTGAGATAAATTTAGCAGTGGCTTTTTGACGGCTCAACATATCTAACACATCCATCCCTTCTTGATACCCTCCTTTTCCATCAAATCTTTTTCCTAAAATCCATTTCTCACCTTCATCATGTTTGTCTGCACGGAAAATAAAATCATTCTCCAAAACAAAGCCCCTTTTCTGCATTTGATCTATATTGGTTTTATCCAAGAGTCTTTTTCCAGGACCATCGTCTAGTAAGGGTTTCACAGCCCAACCAGTTAAGGCACGCGCTACTTCGGTAACGTCTTTTTGGGTATAACCACCATCTACACCAAGGGTATGCAATTCCATAACTTCACGCGCATAGTTTTCATTCAACCCTTGTACGCGTTTGGCATTGACTAGTTGTTGTGCAATGGCATTGTTCTTCATAGTACTATCGCCCATGCGTGCTTCTAAAGCCTTATTCAAATTTTGTTGTTGCTGAATTCTTCTAGGATTTTTTGCCAGTGCATTGTTGTCAGAAACACTAGATGAATTGTCTAAGTATTCCAACATGGCTGGGTGTTTGGCAGTTGCCACCAACATGTCTTTGAAATTGCCAGTCACATTTGGTCTAATAGCATCCCGTTCAAATGTGAGGATGAATTGTTGACACTGGGGTTTGGTGAGTGATACATTAAAATGGTTGAACCAAAAATCGGTTAACACTTCATGCAATTGATTGGTACCATATGCGGCACGAATAATTTTTTGATTGATCAATTGGGTTTGCAATTCTACAAATGGTTTTAGACCTTGCTGCACCATCAACTGTCTAATCTGTTCCCTGTATTCTGGTTTGTCCTGACCCTTTACAGAATCTCTAACCACCAATTTATTCTTTACTGCCAAGCGCAGTACTTGCGGAGGCGTTAGATAGGTATTGGCAATAGTTTCATTACTAAGAAGAAGGGTATTCATGCTCTTCAATCTTTCATTGGCCTCGCTATCTGTTAATCCACCTGCCAATTGTTGTTCTAGCCATTCTTCTAAACCCATGGCTGCCACCGCATCTACTTCACCAGGTTTGGCTCCAAAACTAAACCTACTCAATAAGTGGGCGGCGGCCTGACGGGTGTTTAATCCCGCCTTCTTATAGGGCATTTTAATCTTGGTATTCCCGCCCTGCTGGTGCGCTTGCGTAAATGCAAAAAGCAGGGTTAATCCAGCGCCAACGGTAAATTTCCTCAGCATCTTTTTGGGGTTCATGTGATAAGCTTTGTTTTTGGATGGGTATTGTTGCTAAAGGTTTAACCCTTTCAAAAGAAATCCCGCAGTTTAAGGCTGCGGGACGATGATTTAATAGATTCTTAACATGGGAATTATTTTTTCATGGCCACTTTATAGAGAATGGTACCCATAGCAGCAAACATAAGTGTGCCCAACACAAAATAACCTCCATGTGTTAAAGCATCACTGATACCGGATTCCAGACTCACGGCATTTAGGAATTTTTCGCCTCCAGCTGATCCAGAAACAAAAGCAATGATCACACCGGCAACAGCTCCTCCAGCTACCAAGCCGGTTGCAAATAAATTACCCTTACCCAATTCCTCTTCTTCTGCAGACTTGGATTCACCAGCTTTGCTTTGTTTCATTTCTACAATGCCTCTAATAGCACCACCAATAAAGATGGGCAAGGTGGTTGCTAAGGGTAAATAAGCACCTACAGCAAAGCTCAAAGATTTGATACCACAGAGTTCCATGGTCACAGCCAAGAATACGCCTGCAAATACATATTGCCAATCTAGGTTTTGAGAAAGAATGCCCTTGATCAAAGTAGCCATCAGCGTGGCTTGTGGCGCAGGATATTTTTCTGTACCTATAGCGTGGTTAATCCCCTGACTCAACATTTCAGAAGAAGGTTTGTCCAAAAATTTCACGGTTAAGCCAATGACTATAGAAGAAACAATGGCACCCACAAACAAAGCAATTTGTTGGTTGCGTGGTGTAGCTCCTACAATGTAGCCACTTTTTAAATCCTGAGAAGTTGCACCGGCATTTGCTGCCGCAATACAGATCATACCTCCCACTACCAATACCAATGGTTCAAAAGACTGACCTGTCCAACCCACACTCAAGAAAATCAAACTGGTACCCATCACCGTTGCAATGGTCATACCACTGATGGGGTTATTAGAAGAACCAATCAATCCCACAATTCTAGAAGATACGGTTACAAATAATGCTCCAAATATGATCACCAATACCCCAATCAATAATTTTTGAATAATGCTATTCCCTGGCACTTGTGGCAAAACGGTAATCAAGGCAATCAAACCCAGACTTCCCCAACCAACCCATTTTAAACTTAAATCTTTTTCAGTACGCAACACTGCAGCAGCGCCATCTCCTTTTTCAGATTTCAGAGAAGCCACACTACCCTTTACTGATTTAATAATGGTGGGTATGGTTTTGATTAAAGTGATAATACCACCGGCAGCAACCGTACCCGCTCCAATTTGACGAATAAAAGCATAATATACTGCGGCAGAATAATCAGCAAATTGGTGGGTAATAGGATCCCAATTACCCTTACCACCAGCCTTGGTAATATCGGCCAGATAGCCCAGTTTTACTAGCTGTGTAGCAATTACATCTGGTGGCACAAGCGATGACATGAGTGGAATAAATACCAACCAACTCAATACCCCTCCCGCTACTAATACGCCTCCAATCTTGGGACCAATAATATAACCTACACCCAAGTATTCAGGCGTAATTTCTCCGCTTACTTTGGCCGATGGAAAAAACTTATTGGTTTGTTTGGTAGCCCAATAAGGGGTCTCCGCAATTACGTGCAATACTTTTTGTAAAAGGGCATAAACAAATGCTACACCCAATCCCCAGAAAGCGGTCTTGGCAAAATCGCCACCCTTCTCTCCTGCTTTTAAAACATCGCCGCAGGCAGTACCTTCTGGATAAGGTAGGTTATCGTGTTCATTTACAATCAAGGCTTTTCTCAAAGGCACCATGAGTAAGGTTCCTAGCAAACCACCTACAATGGCCAAGATTAAAATAGTTAGGTAATTAAAATATTCCGCGCTATCGGGCGATGATAAAAACAAAAACCCGGGTAAGGTAAATGCCACACCGGCTGCAATGCTTTCTCCTGCAGAACCCGTGGTTTGAATGATATTGTTTTCAAGGATGGTGGTCTTCAAAAATTTTCTTCCCAGTGTAATGGCAATTACGGCAATGGGAATAGAAGCCGATACGGTCAAACCCGCTTTCAGTGCTAGATACACGGTAGCGGCACCAAAGATGACACCAAACAAACTACCCATTAAAATAGACTTAACGGTTAGTTCCTTCATCTGTGTTTCAGGTACCACAAATGGTTTGAATACTTTTTTCTGTTCTGACATAGCAAGAATTTAATCAGGTATAAATATACGGCATAAAAAAGGCGATGATGAACACCGCCTTTTCTAATTACATCATTTTTTTCAACTTACTGGAAAGGAAGAATAAGACCAGTGATGCTACCCCGGCCATGCCTAAGAATAGCATAAAGAAATCGTATAAATTGGCAATCTGGTAACCCAGAAAAGAGGTTGTTTTTCCATCGGGATAATAGCCGCTCAAAACACCTGCTAACTTGTTGGCAAAAGCATTGGCCGTAAACCATACAGCCATGAGCAAGGAGGCAAATTTAATGGGTGCTAATTTGTTCACCAAGCTTAGCCCAATGGGCGATAAACAAAGCTCTCCCATGCTATGCATCATGTACATTCCAATCAGCCAGATCATGCTCACTTTCACATTGGCTTGTACGTCTTTTACACCAAACGCAATCCAGAGATAACCAAGGGCTAATAAGAATAAACCAATGGCCATTTTATAAGGAGATGCTGGTTCTCGCTTACCCAACTTGATCCATAACCAAGCAAATAAAGGTGCTAGACCAACCACAAATAGGCTGTTTAATGATTGGAAAAAACTGGCTGGAACATTAAAGAATCCGAGGTCACGTTGGGTTTGCTCTTCTGCAAAAAAAGTGAGCGATGCTCCCGCTTGTTCAAAAGCAGACCAGAAAAAGATTACAAAAAAGGAGACCGTAAAAATCACGGAAACCCTTGTTTTCTCTGTACTGGTTAACGTTTTATCAGAATAAATAATCACGGCAATTAAAACAATGCATCCAATTAAAAAGTAAAACAAGTAGTTCACTACTTTGGCGTCAATGTATAAAAGGCCAATGGTTGTTAGAGAAAGCAAGGCCATCCCCACCACCATTACCACTGGATTCAGGAACTTCTTGGGAGCACCATCGGGCGTTAGCCCAATAATTTTTTTATCTGGATCAATCACATATTTGTTGTTCAAGAAATGCAGTGTAAGTACGCTAATAATCATCCCAATGCCACCTGCTAAGAAAGCCCATTTAAAATCTGCTGGATTGCCGGTATCGCCAAAAAAGCCACATACAAAGGG
>JBEAPC010000291.1:0-29237 GCA_041164585.1 Bacteroidota bacterium | reverse complement strand
TATTTGGAACAATAATTCTAATTGTTTCTATTTCAAACGTTGGGAAAACATAGCATCAATAGACTGTAAGACTTCTCAAACATCAAAACCTATATTTTAAATACTCAATTTGCCCGCTTGAATTTTGGAGAAGTCAAGAATATCGTTGATAATGACTAATAAATTATTAACAGATCGCTTGACAATGGTGGCATACTTTTTTTGTTGTCCATCTAATACTGTTTCCAAAAGCAAATTGGTCATACCTTGGATTCCATTCATAGGCGTCCTAATTTCATGACTCATATTTGCCAAGAATTGTTCTTGCAACATTTTTGCGTGTTCAGCAGATTGCCTTGCGGCGATAAGTTCTTTTTGGTATTGGGTACGTTCAGAAATATCTGTTGCAATGCCACTGATGCCAAATACATTGTTATTCTGATCAAACAAAGGAAACTTAACCAACAACAAGTTGATAGGGCCATTTTTACCTTCAATTACTTGCTCTACCTCTATTGGTTTTCTAGTTCTTAGTACTTCTTGATCCAAATTGCTAAAATAGTCCGCTTGTTCCCTATTACTAAAATGATAATCGTCATGACCAATTACTTGTTCATTGGTTACTTGAAGTACTTCTAAAAACCGCTTATTGGCAACTAGGTATTTACCCTGCAGGTCTTTGATATAAATAATGGAAGTTGTATGCTCCAGAATGGATTGTAATTGAAACTGTTGGTGTTTTCTATTTAATTCAGACGCTTCTAATTCTGTCTGAATCAACTTCTTGTCAGAAATATCCCTCACTATACAATGAAAACCAATGGGTTTTTGATTTTCTAACATAAGCACTGCACATTGCTCTACCCATTTTTTATTTCCATTCTTAGTAATAATGGGAAATTCATACACTGTTTCTGTGATTGCGTTCATCCATTGTTGAAAATAATTGTTGAAAACCATTTCTTTCCACTCAGGATCTACTAACTCACTAAAATGCATACCCAATACCTCATCATCTTGGTACCCTGTTAACTGATAGGCCCTTTTACTACTAAAACTAAAATATCCAGATTCATCAGTGGTGAAAACAACAGAAGATACACTGTCTATTATATTCCTATATTTCTCTTCACTGATTATTGACCTTGCTTCTGCCAATTTGAGGCGTTTAAATCCATTGTTTAAACGATACAATAGATAAGCTATTAACAAAAAAATGGCCCCAAAAGATAAAAATTCCCATAAAGGAACTTGTAACAAGGTTATTCCAGTTGACATACCCATTCCAGAATAAGCAAATAGAATACAGCTAGTTAGAAACATAGCTGCCAATACAAGTAGCTTGTTAGTCAGGTAAAATTTGTTTGTAAAGTAATTTTTAGACATATACTAGAGCATTAGGGGTTCTTGCTTTTAATAGGCAACCCTTGAGCAGCTAACATTCGGGGTTGACAGTACAAAGGAACCCGAATTGACCTGCTTTGAAAATCGCTTAAACTGCCATTCTGGTGTAGTAAAACCCCTACAAAACTTGCAAAATATCTTTTGGGATACCTGTAAGGAATTGTACTGTCCTACGTATTAACCTTAAAAAGATGCAAAAACTGATATTTTCTACTTTGTTATTACTGTTACTTCAGCAGACTGTACAGGCACAAGATGCCTTGCGTAAATCCCATTTTAATACATCTAATTCCATTGCATTGGCTGGATATGATGCGGTAAGTTATTTTACTCAAAAAAAACCAAGCAAGGGGCAGGAAGAACATACGGTAAACCACCAAGGAATTTTATATAGATTTTCAACGGTAGCTAACAAAGAACTATTTAAGGCAAATCCTCGTAAATATGAACCTGAATATGGGGGCTGGTGCGCCTATGCCATGGGGGCAAAAGGAGAAAAAGTATCAGTTGACCCAGAAACTTTTAAAATAGTCAATGGCAAACTCTTTTTGTTTTACAACCAGTTTTTCAACAATACCTTAAAAGATTGGAACAAGGACGAATCCAATTTAATGACAAAGGCAAATGCCAATTGGAATAAACTATTTAGATAATCAAGATTTACAATAACCATTAATCTAAGAATATGAAACAGATAGGTATTTGGATCCTAAAAATTATTGCAGCTGGTATTATGCTGCAGACACTATATTTTAAATTCAGCGCTGCCCCAGAATCAGTTTACATTTTTAGTACGCTTGGTTTAGAACCTTATGGAAGAATAGGAATTGCCATACTTGAATTAATCGCCAGCATTGCTATTCTAGTTCCTGCCACAACAGGTTTAGGAGCTTTATTAGCAATAGGAATAATGGCTGGGGCTATTTTCTCACATTTGGGAAAACTAGGAATAGTGGTAATGGATGATGGAGGTCAATTGTTTATTTATGCCTTACTTGTTTTTATCAGCAGTTTGATACTGTTATGGATTAATCTACATCAAATAAAGGCTTTGCTGTATAAGATAACTAAAGTCAAATTGATCCTTTGCTTTATTATGATTAGTTCAATTAACAGCGGCAATGTAAAGGCACAGGCAATTTCAAGCCAACCCAAACAGGAATTGATGTTTTCAACTGCCTTTAGTTCAAGTCAAGCCACCGCATCTATTGGGTACCAGTATCATTGGCAATTAGGCAAAAAGAAACGATGGGAAATAGGTCTTGGTCTTAGAAACACCAGTGCATTTTCTTCAAAAAATCAATATATAACAGCACCGGCAAAACTGGCAAGATCAAATACAATTCCATTTTTAATTGTCTTTGCAGATCAACTCACTCAAAACTGGGATACATTAGAAGTACAAAGACCTTTTGTGAATGCTTTGAATTTAATGACAGAAATAAAATATCATTTCAATAAAAAGTTCTCAGTAGGATTTAATATTGATCTAATAGGGGTGAGTTTTGGAAACAGTAGTTCCTCAATTTTAACAACTAATGCTATTTCAAAAGCAGAAATAAATACAAAGCCAAGTAAATTCAATTTACTCCTTACTGGTGATTTAGATAAAGGTAGCCTTAATTCAGAATTCTTTATAAACTATCAATTATCCAAAAGATGGGGAATAAGAGCTGTTTATCAATATTTATTTACTGAATTCACTACAACTAGCATTTATCAGAATGCCCCGGATGGAACAACTGTATATCAATTTAGAAATAAGGCAAATAACCTAGGAATTGGATTAAGTTATAATTTTTAAAAACCATCGTATGAAATACAAAATTCTTATTGTGCTTGTGTCAGTTGGTATTTTAAGCGCCTGTACCAAACAAAACGCAACACCCAACATTCAGCTAATGGAATCTATTGATAGTTTACCAATGACTTCTATGAAAGGAAATTTTATGAATGGTCCCTTTGGAACCGTTTCTGGAACTGCCTTTATTTCTGTCATTAATAATGAAAAAAAGCTGATTTTAGAAAATCTAAATAGCTCAAATGGACCAGATTTACACGTTTATCTTTCAAAAGAAATACAACCCATAAATTTCATAGATTTGGGGAAGTTGAAATCTATTAATGGAACACAGGTGTATTCTATTGATAGCAATGTAAACCTAAAAGATTACAAGTTTGCATTGGTGCATTGTCAACAATTCAACCACCTTTTTGGATCAGCAAATATTCAATAGAAATGAACCGTATTCTTTTAATCCTTTTATTTGTTCAGATTAGCCTTGGTAGTACCGCACAAAACTATTTACCGGTAGAAAAAGGAACTGCTATTGCTTTTGGTATTAAGAATTTTGGATTCTTAGTAGAAGGCTCATTTACAGGTGTAAAGGGAAACATTCAGTTCAATCCATTAAAATTAGGAAATGCAAGATTTGAAATGACCATTGATGCAGCTAGCATTAATACAGATAATAAAAAACGAGACAGACACTTACGAGATAAAGACTATTTCTATACTGAAAAATATCCAGTCATCTATCTTACTTCTACAAATATCAGCGCATCTAACCATGATGGATACTACGTGTTTGAAGGGGAAGTATATATAAGAGGCATTTCTAAACAGATTAGTTTTGAATTTAGTGCCAAACCAGCCATTTCCGGCTATCTTTTTCATGGCGAATTCCAATTGAATAGAGCTGATTTTAGAGTTGGTGGAAATAGTCTTACACTATCGGACCAGGTGCATATTTCGTTGAATGTGCTCACCATAAAAAAATAAAGCAAATGGATGTAACCATCCCTATAAAAAACACACTCATACTACTTTCTGATACCATTCTACAATTAACTAATGACCAGTACCAACAACCTTGCACCCAGCTTTCTGGGGTAAGTATTGGTCAACACTGCAGGCATGTTATTGAACTCTTCAAAGAGTTATTAACTGGCTATGAAATTGGTACAGTTAATTACGAGAAAAGGCAACGTGATTTAATATTGGAAACCAATCTTGACCAGGCTATTATTGAAATAAATGACATTTTGAATAGTATTCAAAAGCCAGACAAAAATCTACAGCTTTATTGTAACCTATGGCAGGGTGAAGCGGAGTTTGAATTGTCAACAAATTACTTTAGAGAACTATTTTATAATCTTGAACATAGTGTTCACCATATGGCTTTAATCAGAATTGGCATTCAATCATTAACAAATTTGGAAATTCCCGAATCATTTGGGGTTGCCGCTGCTACCATTCAATACAGGAGGAACCAATGTGCACAGTAAGCTATATTCCAACAAATAATGGGTACGTTTTAACCTCAAACAGAGACGAACATTTCAGAAGACCTCATGCTGAATTGCCAAATAAAAAACAATATCAAGAAGAAGGAATCTGGTATCCTAAGGATGGTGGAGCAGGTGGCTCTTGGATTGCCTTGAAACCAGACGGTACTAGTGCCGTACTTTTAAATGGCGCATTTGAAAAGCATATCAAAGAAGCAACATATAGACAAAGTAGAGGATTGATTTTTTTGTCTATTATAAAACAAGACAACTTATTACATGGCTTTGCTACTGAAAATTTAGATGGCATAGAACCTTTTACCTTGATTGTAAAAACCGCAAAAGGTTTATTTGAATGTAACTGGGATGGCAAAAATAAACATCTACAGGAAAAAGACAGATCCATTGCGCATATTTGGAGCAGCTGCACATTATACAATCAGGAAGTAAGGCTTAAAAGGGGATCTTATTTTTCTAATTGGTTAATTAATAATATCATCCCTAGCGTAGCTCAAATTGTAGAAATGCATCAATCAAGCCCCTTCCCCAATAATGCAGAAAATTTTATGATGCAACGTTCCGATGGCATTTCTACTGTCAGCATTACTTGTATTAAAGTAGATTCTGAACAAAGTGAAATTAATTACCTAGACAATAGTTCAGCAATACCACAAAAGTTTTCTATTGCACTAAACCATCTTGAATGGCAAAATAATCTCAGCCATGTTTAAAGAAATTAGAAGACACCCTATATGGATTAGAATATTTAATTGGGAATATTGGCCATTTCATATGTTATATGGGCCAATTTATCCTATATGGATCTTCCTTGGAATAAGGGCAGGTAGTCCATTTTTTATCAATACGGCCAATCCAAATATCACCAATGGAGGCTTTTTAATGGAAGGCAAAAAAGATATTTATGACCAACTTCCCAAAAATAGTTACCCAAAAACGCTCTTGTTTGAATCCAATACGGCTTTGGATAAAATAAAAGAGGGAATGAATGAACTAGGATTAAACTTTCCATTAATTGCCAAACCTGATATAGGAATGCGAGGCATGGGGGTTAAAAAAATATATACCGAACAAGAATTACTTAAGTATTCAAGCCAAAGTAGTGTTGCATATCTAATTCAGGAGTTTGTACCCTATCATCTTGAAGTTGGAATTTTCTATATTAGAATACCTGGTGAAAAAAAAGGCTTTATTTCTGGAATTGTTGGAAAGGAATTTCTAACGGTTAATGGAAATGGGAAAGACAGTATTAGAAGTTTACTCACCAAAGACCCAAGGCATATTTTACAAATACCCTTTCTTGAAAAAGATGATCCTCAATTATTGAATACTATTTTAGCCCAGAATCAAAAAAAAATATTGGTTCCATATGGCAACCATGCCCGTGGCGCCAAATTTCTTGACTATAGTGATCAAATCAACCCAGAATTAGAACTATTTATAGATCAATTGTGTCAACAAATTCCAGATTTTCACTTTGGAAGAATTGATATGCGTTATGATAATTGGAATAGCCTTTGTAAAGGGGAACAATATTCAATTATTGAATTAAATGGAGCAGGAAGTGAACCTACACATATTTATGACCCAAAACATAGTGTATTTTATGCTTGGCGTGAAATTATCAAGCACTGGAACTTTCTCTATAAGATAAGCAAACAAAATCACCAAAAATTAGGATTACCCTATATGAATTTGAAAGACGGGTTGAAAATGTTACAAGATAATACAGCACAGATAAAAAAACTTCAAAAAGACTGGAATTAATCATTTGATTTTAGAAATTAAACATAGTTTTCAGGACAAGCTAATTCATGGAAAACAATTATCAACTAGACCCAAATAAATGGATTGAAAACTATGCAGATGCTTTATATGGATTCTGCATTGTAAGGGTAAACAATCAAAGTATTGCCGAAGACATAGTTCAAGAAACATTTTTAAGTGCATGGAAAGCAAGAGAAACTTACAATGCTGTTGCAACTGAAAAAAATTGGCTTTACGCAATATGTAAAAACAAGATAATTGACCATTACAGGAAAAAAGGCGCAACAATAACTACTGAAACAGAAGACTCGGATAACTATTTTGACAATGAAGAACATTGGACAAAAGAAAAACAGCCAAATGAATGGGGATTGAACGGTCAAACACAATTGGAAAAAAAGGAGTTTTATCAAGTACTTGCAAATTGCAAACAGAAGCTTAAGGAATTACAACAACAAGTATTTGTTCTAAAATATTTAGAAGATTTTGATTCAGATCAAATATGCAATCTACTAGGAATTAGCTCCTCAAATTATTGGGTGTTAATTCACAGGGCAAAACTACAATTGAGAAATTGTCTTGAAAAAAATTGGATAAAAATTTAAATTTTAAAAATGAAGCTGATCAAACAATTTTTTATGATAAGCTGCAAGGAAGCTACTTATTTAGTTTCATTGAAAGAAGAAGGCAAACTGTCATTTTCTAAATATTTAAAATTAGAATTGCACTTAGCCATTTGCATTTTATGCAAAAGATTTGAAATTCAAACAGGGCATTTTTGCAAAATTGCCAAACAGCACCCCCGAAAGCCTGAAGCCAAAATGTCAACAGAGAAGAAACTAGCTATTAAGACATTACTTGAAGAAGCATAAAAATATTGGTAGCACTAGTTAACGCCTTGAATAATTTTATGTTGATAGGCATATTTTATCAAACCCAATACTGAATTGGTACTTGTTTTCCTGAAAATATTTTTCCTGTGTGTTTCTACGGTTCTCTCACTAATAAACAATTCATCAGCTATTTGCTTGTTCGAATACTCTTTTTCCATTAGCTGAATAATCTCTTTCTCCCTTACTGTCAGTTGTACTTTTTCTTCTTCCTTGCGTGTTTGACTAAATGCCGCAAGCTCATTCAAGACTTCTTCACTAAAATAAATGCCTCCATTGGCAATTTTTTGAATGGCGTTAAGAAGTTCCTGCTTACTAATATTTTTTAAAACATAGCCATTAATATCGGCTTGGTTAATCATTCCATCAACTAATTCACCTTGGCCACTCATACTAAGAGCTAGTATTTTAGTATCTGGATATTTTTTTCTTACTGCGGTGGCAAAATCATGCCCATTCATTTCTGGCATCATGATATCAGTTAAAAGTAGATCAACCTTCATATCAGCCATTCTTAAAAGCATATTTTGGGCCGAGGTATCCATTGCCACAACTTCTAATTCTTGATGGCCGTTGAGCAAAGCCACAATTCCATCTATGACAATCTGATGATCGTCTACAATAGCAATTTTAATTCTATTTGAAATCATTTTAGGGGAATTAGCGTATTGAAATGTACTAAATGGCTATCACAAAACAAAAAAATCAATGTAATGGCAGGTGAAAAGCCACAATTGTTCCACCCTCCTTACTTGTGCTCCACTCTATGGTTCCCTTTAAATAAACCATTCTACATAGTATTATATCAATTCCATTTCCCTTATTTATTGCGTTTAATTGTTTAAAACCACAACCATCATCTTCCACTATTACAGAAATTGCTTCTAGATCTGACTGAACCGTAATGTCTAGATAATTTGCACCAGAATGCAATATGGCATTGTTAATGAGTTCTTGAATAATCCTAAAAATCAACATCTCGCTATACTGATCAAAGGCATTCTGTGGGTAATCAATAAAACAATTGATTTTTAAAATTCGTTGATCTATTTGCCTTAAGTACAAATTTAGAGCGTCATAAAATCCAATATTTAAAGGTGTTCTAGAATTTTCAAACCTGGTAACCCGCTTGATCCCATTAAACGATTCATCTATTAATCCTTTTATTTTTCCTAAAAGTTGATTAGGCTCATTTTGTTCTACAGGAATGTAAGTTTCTAATGCCAGTAAATTCATTTTTATTGCGCTCAAATACTGGGTTAAATGATCCTGTAACAATCCGAGCATCTTTGCCCGTTCTACCTCATAAGTACCTAATACAGCCCTTGACGCAACCAACGCTTCTTGTAATTGGGGAATTTGATTATCCATATGGAATTGAAAAAGGGTATTATTAATAAAGCAATTTCCAATACAATAAAATTAAAGTAGGTTACCCATGTCTCTATACCCATTTAAGGGTATTTTAAAATATTGTAAGGTTTGCTTCATTTTTCCGTCTACCTATAAAAAAAATGAAAATTAGAATACTTTTATTGATGCTTTTGGCCGTTAATGTTATTTATGCTCAAAAGTCAGAGATCTACACAAAAGATGGAAAAGCCGTACAAGGCTATGACGTTGTTGCATTTCATTTAAAACAAATGCCTGTTGCAGGAGATAGTATTTTTAGCTTCAAATGGAAGGATGCCAATTGGTATTTTGAAAACGAAACCAATCTCAAATTATTTAAAGAGAACCCTGAAAAATATGCGCCACAATTTGGAGGCTATTGCGCTTATGGCTGCTCAGACGGCACCGGTCATAAAGCCCCAACTAAAATTGAAACCTGGACAATAGTTAATGAAAAATTGTATTTCAATTATAATTTAAAAGTCAAGGAAATCTGGAATAAAAATCAAGCAGAGCTGATTGAAAAAGCCGTAAAAAACTGGGCCAGCATTAAGAATAAGGAATAAATACCTAATTAGAAAGGATATCCAATAGCAAGGTTATATATCAGGTTTTCTTTAACCCATTGACTATCGCCAAAGGCAATCTGGTTAAATACCCACCGGTTGCCTTCTGGCAAGAATGGTTTTCTAACAGGAATAGAAAAGTCTAAACGAACCACAAAATAACTTACGTCAACTCTGACACCAGTTCCTACACCAACAGCAAATTGTTTTAGGAAACTACTAGTAAATTGAGAACCAGGTCTATTAACATCATTCCGGATAGTCCAAATATTTCCGGCATCAACAAAGAGTGCGCCATATAAAACAGATAGCAATTTAAAACGCCATTCTGAATTAAGCTCTAGCTTCAAGTCACCTGGTTGATCTGGCAATGACACGGTACTGGTGGCTGCATTTCCTGCATAATAAGATCCAGGGCCTAAAGACCTTGCTCTAAATGCTCGAATATCGTTTGTTCCGCCAGCAAAAAATGCCTTAACAAATGGCAAATTGGTACTATTTCCATAAGCATACCCAATACCACCTAAAATGCGGCTAGCAATAGTATTTCTTTTCCCCAACTTTAAATAATGTCTAAACTCAGCTTCTGTTTTTATGTACTGTGAAAAAGGAATTCCCAGAAAGTTTCGCTGTTTCCCATTTATAATATCTGCCCCAGTAATGGCGCCCATCACTACACCTGAAAGGTCTATATTCCAGTTAATAAAATAGTTGTTGGGTCTATTATTGGCTACAATTAAACTGTTGAAATTATAATTATAATTTGGCCCAACAATAAATTGCTTTTCTATGCTTCTTGCTAATGTTATGTTAGTATCCAACATTAACTGATAATCCGGATTAATGTAGGTAGGCTGAACCAAATTCAAAGAAACAATGTCTAATCGGTGTTCTTGTGTAATATCTCTTTTCCAAATATAACCAAAATTCAGTTTAGCTGAATTCATGGTATACTGCGTATTGCGTTCAAAAAATTCATATCCCAAAGTCAATTTTGTTTGGGGGGTAAAATCACCCTTAGATTTAAATTTAACTGGCCCTATCAATCTTGGTGAAATCAAATTAAACTCTACCCCGAATCTATTGGTAGAAATAGTGGGTTGTTGAGAATATACCTGCTTTTCAGACCCTCCATAAATTTTGGCTGAAAACTGTTCTGCACCTCTTAATAAATTTCTATGCCTCCATGTTAAAGAAATTTCTGTACCAGCACTGTTATTGGATTTAGTAAGACCAGAAACTTCAGCCCTAAGTGATTTAATTGGCGCAGGAGTCAAGTAATAAAATGCATTGAGCGATGGTTGTTGAGTAGTATCCGTTTCCTGAAATCTAGCTTTTACAAATTTGTACATTCCTAAATTAACCAACCGTTTCAGAGACTGATTGTGCATTTCTCTACTATATAAATCCCCTTGCTTAAATACCAATGCCCTTTTAAAAACAGAGGTTCTCACTTTACGCTGAGGGTCATAGATATGGTAACCCCTAGAAATCCTAGATTGTTGTTTAACTACCTGCATGCTAGTATCTGTATCAGCCGTATAATCAGCAAAAACATAGATATCATTCAAACGGTATTCTTGTTTGGCTTTTGTAGGCGTTTCCTTTTTAAGCCTTAAGAACATGTCAACTTGATGCCCTCCAACTGCTGTATCTACATCGGCAATGATAAAATCCGGATTGAAAAAGTACATCCCTATTTCTTTTAATCCAGCATCAATTCTTACTCTTTCAGACTTAATGATATCCAAATCATATCTTGCCCCTTTTTGCAAAAAACTAGCACGTGATAATTCATGAATATTTTTTCCAATTGCTGACAAGGTATCAAACCTGAATTCCAGATTTCTAATTTTATAAGCAGGCTGAATTAAGGCTTTATAAACAATATGCAGTTCTTTGTTTTTCTTAGTAGTATCCACAGTTGCTGTAGAACCAAAAAAACCGCGATTCTCCAACCTGTTTTCAATAATGGCCACATTCTTATTAATATCAATACCACTACCTAGCACTGGGGGTTCTCCAATCTTATTTTTAATCCAATAACTTAATCCTTTACCCTTTGGTTCACCCATTAAATTATATATACCAAGTTTATATGGATACCCCAAAATATTGGCATTGGGTTTCTTTCTAATTAAAGAAGCTAATTCCTCTTTGGCATCTTTAATATCTATCTTCATGCTATCCTGCGCTTT
This sequence comes from Bacteroidota bacterium, assembly GCA_041164585.1. Classification (GTDB taxonomy): domain Bacteria; phylum Bacteroidota; class Bacteroidia; order Chitinophagales; family Chitinophagaceae; genus Sediminibacterium. The sequence goes on along the minus strand of JBEAPC010000291.1, from coordinate 17,735 downwards.
CACAATTTCAAATTTTGAACCCTTATACAAGGTTTCATTCTCTGGTAGGTTCTTTGTTACATTGCAAGAAAGCAATACTAAGAAGAGCAGAAGCAACCATATTTTGTTCAATTCTCTCATTGCTTGGTTGCTGGTTTATTACTGGATTTGCTTTTGTTTTTTTCTGTTTTTTCAGATGCTGCTTTCTTTCTGAAAATTTCTCTCCAATGATCATATTCCAAAGTAATTACAAAAGTAAGTCCCGTTTCAATAATTTGGCCTTCAATAACACCTTCATAACTATTTTTACTATAGGTACGCAACATATACCTACCATCTTTACTCAAAAGATAATCCACGGTTACGTCACCTGCAATAATTGAAGCATTTGGAGCTGTGCTACCTCCCTCTATAGGAACATTAGTACCCACATTTACCTTAATTCTATCATTGTTCATACTACGTGATAATCCAACACGCAAATCCGTTCTAGTTTGAACAGTACCCGAGGAATAATCATCCTGTGACTCAATTCCAACATTAATATCAACACCCTTTATAAGCCCACTGGCAAATTTGTTCAATTGATCCGTAAGAATACCACTTACACTTTGCCGTACCATGGTACCCGTAGTAGTAGTTCCAGTACTATTTTGTGTTATATCTTCTCCAACAAACCTACCTAATATGAGTAAGGCAAATACTTGTTTATTAATTTCAGACTCATCCAAACGCAATTGACTCAACTTGTCTTCCACCTCGGGCCATTTAGAAGCCTCTGGTTCAGGTACAATAACATCAAATGCAATCTGAGGTTTTAGCAAATCACCCTTCATATTAAGGTATACTTCTACAGGTATTCTTTGCTTATACTTGTTCAATTCCGTATTACTTAGTCCACCCAATTCAGATTCAACTAAGTCAATAGGAGAAGCCTTGGTAGCATACATGGCTTTAATATCAACAATAGCACTCATTGGGTCACCAGTCCAAGTAATGGTACTACCCTTTACAATTTCAAATTTCTTTTTCAGCAGGTTAAAGGAGATTTGGTAGGAGCCCTTTTGTACTTCATACATACCCGTTAAACTTAATTTACCACTTTCATCCAATCCAGCTGAAAGACTTGACTTTCCTCTAACAGTTAGCGCATCTCCCGTTCTACTGTCAATGATAAGTGTAAAATTAGCCGCTGTATCAGTTTCAATGGTAGCACTCAAATTAATCCCCTTTATTAAGGATAGTCTTTGAACAAGCGTGTCCGAAAAATTTACTTGGACTACGCTATCGTTAATCTTTTTTGAATCTATAAAATTCACAACCCCTTCTCTACTTTGAAGCTCTGGATCAGTACTTGGCAGTACCACGTTAAAATCAGTTAGTTTATTCGCCTTAAGCTTTGCATTAAGGTCAAGATTATCAAGACTTCCTTTCAATTTAACATCCGCGTCTATATTCAATTTGCCAAAAAACAATTGATTGTCTGCCTGTGTAGAATTCACCAGACTAAAATCATTTGCCACCAAGTTTAAATCTAATCCAAATTGTTTTAAATCCTTTGTTTGAATGGTCCCGTTTAATACTGCGGATTTTCCAAGACTATCTTTTAGGGTAAGATGGTCAAATGTTAGACCGTTTTCCGAAACCAATAATTTTTCATTTTCTAATTGAAATTTCTGACCCAACATAGTGGGTGTAACAAAGGCGTTTTCAAATAGCATATCGCCATTGAGACTTGGTTTATCTAGATTCCCAGTCAAATGCAAATTGGCTTGTAATTTCCCACCAGCATTTCTAATCTGCCCAGCAGAAAAAGGAATAATAGAGGCCATATTCAAACTATCCATTAATAGTTTCATGTCAATAGTTTCTGATTCTGTATCATAGAATCCTTTCACGGTTGCATGCGTACCCATTCCATTTAACTCTAGATCAGCCCTAAACCTTTTGTCGGTTTCATTATCTACTTTCACATCAAGATCACCAATCAGGGTTTTGTGATAAGCCAAGCCCTTAATATTAAGATTAGAAGTAAATACAGGCTTTTTAGTTGAAAGCATTAGAACGGCTTGACCATTGATAATACCTTCTGCGCCAATGGAATCCTGCCTAATCATGTCTGTAAGTGTTCTAATACTAAAGTTTTTAAATAACAAATCAATTGGTGATGAAGGAGTATTGTTTCTGTTATTCACAGATATAGACTGGTCTTTGTATTGCAGGCCAACATTACTAGCAACAATACCTGCTGAATCATAGTAGATACTATTTAAAGGATCAACTTGCCAAGATTGACTATTTAGTAAAAGGCTGTCTGGATTTAGGTGAAATCTGATCCCCTTGTTTTGTTGTTGCATTGACAAGGAAAGCTGATATATTTTCTCAAACAATTTATTTCGGAAAATCAGGTTTCCATAAACGGTATTATTGGCAATCCTACCATGTAATGAGGCGTTATTTAATAGCAAATTTTTTACAGCAGCATTTTCAAAATTTAAACTATACTGTATAGCTGTATCTCCAGTGCTTACTTTAGCCTGCAGTTGCCTAATCCTACTACCATCGTACTGAATTAAAGGTGCATTTAAATTAAAATCTAAGAGGTTCCTTTCAGAAACAAAATACATAGAAGCCCCAATAGTATCTGTTCCTTTTAATTCAGGCAGGAATTGTAATACTATGGGCGATGTTCTAAATTGGAAACTTGCTTTCCAATCTTGAGGAATAAATACCGTGTCTTTAAAGTTTTGTAACTGATAATACTGGTTAAAATGATGTTGCAATGCCGTAGGCAATTCTGTTAAACGATACCTACCATTGATGGCTGCAATCAAAGGTTTTGAAAATAAAGTAAATTGATTTTCCCCACCCTGCATATCAGCTTTAACTCTTGCAGTATCAGATGAAAAATGCCTACTTCCCCTTGAGAACCTAATTTGACTAATAAAAGCTTCTCCAATTAATGAATCTGGATGGGTATTTGAAAAATCAACTTTGAATTTACTATGCATGGAAAAGCTGTCTGCAGTTAAATGCAAAGCCTTAAAATTCATAGTGTCAACAAGTAAAGACAATTGTAAGGAAGGGAACCCTTGTTTTAATGCCGCTTGGGCATCTAAATCAAAAGTTAAATTGGAATCAATCATTGCAGCCTTAAGTTGCATGTTCCCTTGATCCAATGCTGCAGTTGCTTCTAAGTTCTGATAATTATATCCTTTAAATCTAAAAGATGCTATGGTTGTTTGAAGATTAGTTTGCATGGTTTTATAATCATATCCCTTTCCTTTAACCTGGCCATGCATATTGAGTTGACCAAACAAACTGTCTTTCTTTAGAAACTTTCCTAACTCAACACGGGAAAGATCTATTTGGGCATCATAAGATTTTTCTCTCAAAGACATTGATCCATTCAGTTGAATATTCCCCATGCTGGTTGTTGCTAGAAGTTTGGTACCAAAGCTGTTTATAGTACCATTAAAACTACCTTTTAGGCGCATAGATGCTGGTAGCTGTATAGCAGTTGGAATAGTCTTAGTGGGCAAGATAGCTTGCAGGTCTTTACTGGTGGATGACAATGAAAGCATGGGCAATTGAAAATAGGTTTTCTCCACATTGGGCAATCCCTTAATCTGCCCCCTCAATTGCAAAGAAGTTTTTCCAACCCCACTTGCATGAAATTCAGTGACATTCAAATTGCCAATACTACCTTTTACAATTCCTCCAGCAATAACTACCCTATCTTGTTGCTTAGCTAACTGTTTTTGCAAGTCTGGCACTACCATCAAAAGGTCTGAGATAGCTAGTTTACTTTCTTTTAAATTAAAATCAAGTTTACATGCCCCTATTTCTTTGGTTAAACTAGCGGTTGAATTGTATTGTAATAAAAGGTCTGTTTGTATATGAGTCTTATCTGTTTTTAAATGAAAACCCTTCAAAAAAGCCTCTTTACTAGTATATGAAAACTGGGTACCTAATTCTACAATTGACAAACCAGATTGTTCCTTAAAATGCATTTGCTGAATCTTACCTACATAGTTATTTTCAGAAAAATTAACGCTATCCGCTTTTAGCAGTAAATCCTTAACATTGACGTGAAAATAATCTAACCCTGTTTTTTGTTTTGGATGCTCCTCATCATCAAACTGAATATTAGTATTGGCTAATTCAATATTACTTGCCAGTACTTGCCAAAAAGGGGCTTTTGTGGTATCTAACCTAATTGCCTGATTGGCTTGTTTAATCTTAGTTTGCTTTCCAATTTTTACTGCAATATTTGCTCCGTTAAGTTTCAATTGATAGATTGGAATTAATAAATGACCAAGATCTAGTTCACCAACATGTAACTTCATCTCTTGTACATTCACATTAGAAGATAAAGTAGTACTTGTATCAACAAAGGATAACAAAACTTGATTCAACAAAACAGGACCGGTAGCATACTTGGATGCTTCTGGAGCAATTTTTTGAATATTGGTTTTTAATAATCCAAGAGAAACCCTTGTATCAATACCTACAACTTGGTCTTTAAATCTAAACTGGATATTTTTTAATTGTACAGCACCCATCTGAAAGATCATAGGTGCGGAACTGTCTTTGGGAGTCTTAGTCTTTTCAGAACTAGATTCAAAAGCCTTGGCTATATATTCAAAATTAAAAACGGAGTCTGGTCGGTTTCTAAGAATGTTAGCATGAACATTTTCAAGTTCTAGGTTACTAATCGCAATCCTGTTTTTGAGTATCCCCAACATGGAAATATCTATCAGCAACCTATCGCCAGAAAGTAAAGTATCTTTTTGTTGGTCTTCAAAATAGAAATTTTTCAAGACAACTCTATTGGGAAAATCTATGCTTAAACCCCCAATAGAAACCTTGGTTCCCAATTTTTGGTTTAAATAAGTTATCGCCTTATTCTTGGCATAATCCTGAACAAATTGAAAACGGATCAATATCCATACCAATACCAATAAGCCAACCAAAGAAACAGCCACCCAGAAAAGGGTCTTTAATACTATTCCCGGGATTTTTTTAATATTGGCTTTGTACATGTTTTACAGAAACTAGCAGCCCGGAGGGAACCGGCTATTTCCGTGAAGATAGCAAAATTAACTAGGAAAGCGGCAGGGAGAGTATCACCGTTGTGCCTTTACCCAGCTCACTTTCAAGGACAATTGAACCATTGTGCAGCATCTTAAATTGCTTGGCCATTATCAATCTTAACCAAGATTACTTAAGAACAATGAAATTAGTTACCCTTTTAAGTGAATTAAATTCTCAAAAATTCAGTATCTCCAAGAGTTGTGGCTCTTTTTGTTTTAATTGATCTATCATTGCTTTGGCTGATAAATCATTGTCAGGTAGAAAGTATTTGTTAATTGACTTGCCCAACTTTTGATGAATAGGCTGTTTGCTTTTAAGGTCAATTCTGGTTATTTGAATACGATGTTTGGAAAAATGAGCCTCCCCCTGTTGCATATTCCAAATAGCTTCAAACATTAAAATTTGATTACCCTGCTCTAAAAAATAAGGATATAAAAGCTCTCCACTACCCTTAAAAAGGGGGCGCAGGTGTAATGAATTGTTCAAAATTTGAATCAAAAATAGTTGGTAACTAGAACCTGAACCTCCGTATCCTTTGTCCAAAGAAAAAAGCAAATGGCCTGGGTCTTTTAGGCTAGCTCCATTTGCTTTAAAGAGAATTGGCACACAAAAGGGATCATCATCTGGCTCAGATTCAAATGACTTAAAATATAAAGGCTGATTAGAAGAATCTGAAAAAATAGCTAGTGATACTGTGCCAGTTAAACTAGAATCAATTGGATGTAAGTGTTCATTAAATTTAGCTCTTAGTAAGGCAATCGTCAATTTTTGACTATCTACCTGTACACGCTCAAACACAGTGTCAATTTTATACTTAGAGGTATCAACAAATGCAAACAACTCTTTTTTAAGCTGTCTAGATTCTTTGTTGACGCAAGCAAAAATACCAAAACTTGCTAGCAAAAATATTTTCCAATGCAATTGATTATTCATAATTCAATTAAGGCTTGTCAAAATCCTTACATTGAAATTAGGCAACGGAGTACTGGAACAAATACCCTAGAGCGGGTATTTATTGGTTAACAGCCCAAACCCAATTTTATAATAGTTTCAATTGCAATCTACCTAAATCGGCGTTCAGTATTTTAGCCAATGTATCCATAGAACCTTTGTAATTATACCTTCTTTCTGCAGTTAACATCAGTGGGAATGCGTCAGTAAATGCAAAGGGTTTAATTTGTGGATGGGTCCACTGTTTCTGTTGCAGCAAATAAGGCATTAATCCATCAAATGCCATTTGAATTGACTTTCCAGATGCTGTTTTGGCTTTAAAATAATCAACCCCTATTTGCTCAGACAATTCTGCTATAACATTAAACGCATTTAGGATAAAGACTGAATAATGAAGTGATGTGGTGCGATCAAGTTCAAGAGGAAAGAGTCCATTAGAATTCATTTGTTTTTCCAAACGATCTTTAGAAACTGCAATGATTTTTTTAGCTAAGTCTATACTGTCTACATAAATAGCCATTGACAATGTTTGTGCATCATACCAAATGGCGTGGTTATTTTTTGTATTCATTTCGTCTAAGCCAATCTTACTTGTTCTAAGCCAAACAAGAAATTCAGCCATCCAGTTCTGCAAACCCTTTTGATCATTTGCTGTCCAATGAGATGATTTTTTCAAAAGTTGAATAGCATCTAGTGCGTAGATAAACTGCCTAGTATCAATTACACCTTCCGCTCTCCCATTGGTAACCCCTTTTACTGCTTGACCAAAATTTAAATTGGGATTCATTCTTGTAGCAGTATCTAAAAACCAAACGCGCATTAATGTTGCAGCATGTTTGGCATAATTTTCTTTACCTGAATAAAAATAAGCAAGTGCAAGTGTGTTTACATTTTCACAGAGCTTGGGCATCTGTTCTTTATCAGGATAATTTTTAACTTCTGGATTTACTTCGCCATCGCGACGTATATAAGGAATTCCATTGGGCTTATTGGGATTTGGCCACCAATAGGGCGCCAAACTCATATAGTCATGCTTATTTCCACTTGGGGGAATGTCTTTTTTCTGCATGACACTTACCGGCTTATAACCCAAGAGACTGTCTGCATAATGAAGCAATTGTTCATACGCAGGTTTTAATAAAGCATCTCCTTTTAAAAGTTGTTTCTTATTAGAAGCAAGTTGTTTAAAATTCCATTTAACCATATCGGTTTTGGAAAGCTTCACTTGAGCAATTGCAATTTGACCAAAAAAACAAATTATCAATAAACTATAAGCAGGTTTAGTAATCATAGCAATTAATTAAATTCAATCTTTTTTTTAGCAATAGGAATTTTGCAAGCTTCTAGAAAACTCATGACTTTTTTATTGATTTCGTCATTTTGTTCCTTGGTGAATTTTCCATGTACCCCTCCCTCAATGGTAATGAACTCTGTTTTTACGCCTAGTTCTAACAATTTTTTATGCAAATCAACAGATTGTTGATAAGGGACCGTAGGATCAGCATTTCCATGAACTATAAAAATGGGTGGACTATCTTTTGTAACATGATGAATGGGAGAAACTAGTTTTATAAAAGCATCATCTTTGGCCTTATCCCCTAACCAATTGGCAGCAGATTTACTAGTAATATTAGGTCCATAAGCCCAATCACCAACGTCATTAATGCCATACTTATCAATGATAGCAACTACTTTAAAAGCTTGTTCCTTTTTGCAATTGGCATCAAAAACAGGATTATTCCCTAACAACCCTCCCATGAGTGCTAAATGTCCGCCAGCACTACCTCCTAAAAAAATAATTTGATTAGGGTCAATATTGAACTTTTTTGCATTGTTCACTACATACATTAATGCGCACCTAGTATCTTCAATGGCAGCAGGCGCTTTAGCCTGACCAGTTAATCGATATTCAATATTAGCAACTGCAAACCCAGCTTTAAAATAGGTATTAAACCCGCCTTGACCTTCTTTTACCCCATGGTTCCAACCACCACCATGAATATTGATGACTAAAGGAGTAGGTACAGAACTTGCCTTATAAAAATAAAGATCCAATTTACCTTCCCAATCTCCCAGCTTTGTGTATACCAAGTCAATTTGGGCTTCGTATCCTTTTGGATAAACAACTGGCTTATAAACAGTATCACCTGCCGCCTGACCAAAACTGGTCAAGGAGCAGGTGATGCAAAAAAACAATAAGAATTGCTTCATGAGGTTATATCAAATTGATTAATACCCAGGATTTTGTTTAATTACAATAGTTGTATTGTTATCAATTTCTCTTTGTGGAATAGGTAACAACATTCTATCGGTGTTTACAAATACCAACATTTCTGCCAAAGTAAGTCTTGGAGATGGATATAAACCATAATGCAAGGGATACATATAAGTTAAGTGGTCTTTCATGACTTGCTCCACTTTAATGGTTGTTAATGTAGTATTATACCTTAACAAATCAAACCAACGATGGTTTTCAAAGGCCAATTCAAACTTTCTTTCATTAGCCAATGCCGTTTCAAACTGAGCAATTGTAGTAATATCAGCAGGAGTATAAGCAGCAAGTCCAACCCTAGCCCTAACTTGATTAATCAATGCCACACTAGTAGCTGAATTACCTTGTGCTTCAGCCAACATTAACAATACATCAGAAAATCTAATAACAGGCCAATCATTTTCAGCATCATTAGCAACAGCTACCGCTGAAATGTATTTCTGAATATAAAATTTAGCTCCAGTATAAATACCAATATTGGCAATTCTTCTAGGATCCCCTCCAATTTTTAATGCAGCAGTTGCTAAGGTTGCATTAGCAGCAGTAGATAAGGTAAGCGTGGTTCCACTGATAGCTGCAACAGTTGTTCCCTGAGCTATTTGAAGACCAGTTACAGGCATTCCTACAACTATTGCAGGGTTTGCTGCTGTTAGTGTAACTGAGGTGTTTCCAGATCTTACATTCCCAACAGCTGTTAAGGATGAATAGGCATTATACAAGTCTTGAGAAGGGAAATTCAAACCCCTACCATCACCATTAATAATGGCCGCACCGCTATTTAATGGTGCAAATGCATTAGGAAGTGCAGAACCTAGACCAATCCCTCCGGCTTTAAAACGAATTGCAAATAATATCTCGGAGTTCATTTCATTACCAATAGAAAACACATTTGCATAAGATGCTTGTAAGCCATAACCACTATTGGTAATCACGTCTTGTAACAAAGTAGCAGCATCCGTTTTCCTATTCATTGTCAGGTATACTTTTGCCAACAAGGCTTTTGCAGCCCAACTATTGGCCCTACCCAAATCGGCACCTGGTATTGAAGCAAATTTTGCAGTACTGCCGTTGGCGATGGTATTTGACAAATCGGCAATAATCAATTTATAAATATCTGCAACTGGTGAACGGTTAACCTGTTTTGCGTCTTCCGGGCTAATAGGCTCGTGAACCAAAAACACATCGCCATACAAACGTACTAGATTAAAATAATGGTAGGCCCTAATAAAAGTTGCTTCAGCAGATAACTTTTTCACGTCGTCAGCAGTTACAGGAATGGTTACTGGATCAAAGCTCAGAGTACCAGCAGCAGGACTATAATTAACATTCAAACTATTCAATACAAAATTGACATTTCTGATATTGTAGTGGGTATTCAACCAATAGCTATAATTACCTTGGTGAGATACATTTGGGAAAAACATATCCAAATCACTAAGGTCTCTATTGGGTGTTGCGGTACTTGCAGGTACCCCTTGAATGGTATTGTCACTTCTTAATTCAGTTAAGGTCCACTCATCAGTTAAAGGAGTTCTCATCCCATTATAACAACCAGTGAGGGCAGTACTTATTTCAGAAAGATTAGAGTAATAGGTTGCAGAGTTGATATTTGACTGTGGAGTCAAATCAATTAACTTGGAACAGCCTGCTAAGACAGCAAATGAGGCTATTAAAAGATATTTATACAGTTTCATATAATGTGTTTGTCAGGTTAAAAATTGATGTCAATACCAAAAACAAAAGTCTTCTGAATAGGGAAGCTACCACGTTGGTAACCATCAATTAGTGCAGACGCATAAGGACCAGTATTTGCCCTACCCTCTGGATTCAACGCTTTGAAATTCTTAGCAGCTTTAAAGAACAAGTTTTGAGCAGCTAGGTAAACCCTAAGTGAACTTAACTTGATAGCTTTTGCTACAGAATTAGGTAATTGATATCCTAAATTCAATTCACGTAACGCAAAATAAGAAGCATCAGAAACTACATAATCAGTCAACATCCAGTTAAACCCAATAGTTGAATAAGGCGTTTTCCCATTGCCAGGAAAAGCAGGACTGATCCACCTATTATCACTGTACGCAGTAATATACCTTCTAGACTCATTATAGTTTGCATCCCCATTAATCACATTTCCGCCTTTCACACCTTGAATGGTAAAACTAAAATCAAATGCTTTGTAGTTAATAGTATTGGTCATACCATAGTTGAACTCAGGATAAGGATTCCCAATAACAACTCTATCCTTGTTATCAAGCACATTGTCTCCATTCACATCAACCAATTTTAAACCACCGGGAATAAACACATTGCTCAAAGAACTGGTTAAACCTTTGGTTCTTGCATCATTAATATCTGCTTGACTCAACCAAACACCATCGGTTTTAAAACCAAAGAATTGAACCAAGGGATCACCTACTTTACTTTGATAAACTTCTGTACGTTCGCCTTGATTCAACAAGAATGGTTCACTACCCAATTCCATAATCTCATTTCTATTTCTAGAGAAATTGAGAGATGTAGTCCATTTAAAATCTTTTTTAGTGATGTTGATAGTTGATAATTCCAATTCAATACCTCTGTTTTTCAAACTACCAATATTGTTAAAGTATTGAGGAACACCAGCAATAGCTTGCACAGATTGCTGTAAGAGGAGTCTTTCTGTTTTGGATTCATAAATATCCAATGAAAGGCTGATTCTATTTTTCAATACAGAAATGTCCGCACCAAAATTTGATTGGAAAGTACGCTCCCAAGTAATAGATGGATTGGCAATATTAGATGTAGAAGTTACTTGTCCAGATGTAGAAACGCCTGTTCCACTTCCAAATGCATAGTTACCTGTTCCCAACAAATCCAAAAAGGCAAAATCTGAGATCCTGTTATTACCAGTGGCACCATAACTAGCTCTAAATTTCAACCTAGTTAACCAGTCAACATTCTCCAAGAATTTCTCCTGAGAGGCAATCCATCCAGCAGAAATAGAAGGGAAGGAACCCCATTTGTTACCAGCGCCAAAATAAGAACTACCATCAGTACGGAAACTTACAGACAATAAATATTTATTGTTGTATTCGTAGTTAATCCTACCCAAATAAGATACCAATCCTATTTGATTTTGAGTACCAAAAGTACCTGCTTTGTCAATGGCAGATGCATTATTTAGGGTTCTAATATTATCAGAAGGATAATCCAATCCAGTAGTTTGGTCTCTGTTAATATTGGTTCTTTGCGCTGTAAAACCAGCAAGTAAATTGATGGTATGCTTATTGAAAATCTTCTTGTAGGTAAGCGTATTTTCACTCAATAAATCAATATTAGATGAATTAATATATACGCCCCTACTAACAGAACCATCAGCAGTAGCATTTCTATTGGCAAATGACTGCCCAGAAGTAGTATTTACATACAAACTAGCCAAAGATTTAAAATCCAATCCTGGCAGAATATTGACATTCAAATCTGCAGCACCTTGTAAGCGATATTCATTAGAATAAATGTCTTGACCAATTGTAGAAGACTTTGGTGTGTTCTGAGCAGAACTAAATGGATCAGAAGTTCCAACAGGCGCCCAAGTACTACCATCTGGCATAGTTCCTGAATAATAGATAGAACTAAAATGTCTTGGTTGTGCAAAATCACCTGGTCTAATATTTGCCCACTGAGCTAGTTGATTAACATTTTTAGCTGTTAAATCATTGTGATATAAAGGCAAGAATGTTGGGTACCTATAGAAGTTGGTAAAATTCTCTGAAGGACTAATTCTCTTGGAGTAAGATGGATTCAAGTTAATCCCCAATTTTACGCGGTTACTCAATTTAATATCCAATTTGGTACGAATAGAATAACGTTGAAAATCACTTTTAAACATCATGCCCTCATCACGCTGGTAACCACCAGAGATAAAATACTGAATGTCTTTTTTTCCACCTGACGCACTAACTTGAATGTTTTGGAAAAGACCTGGACGTAATGATTCACTTTGCCAATCTGTTCCTTGTCCACCCATTAAAGTTTGCTCAACTATATATGCCGCTTTTTCAGCGTCAGTTGCCAAAACACCTTTATTGTTTCGAAAATTGGTTAAACTGGCAGCATTAAAGCCAAGTGTATAAGCTGTAGAATCAGTAAACCTTTTAGCTCCCTCATCGTATAAAAGTCTCAGATAATCAGAAGAAGAAAGAATATCATAACGTTTGTAATCTCTTTTCTGACCAAGGCTATATTTTACATTATACCTTGTCTTATCCACCTTACCACTTTTTGTAGTAATAAGAATTACACCACTTGCACCTCTAGAACCATAAATGGCTGCTGAAGCGGCATCTTTTAATACTTCTACAGATTCAACGTCTGCGGGGTTAACAAATGACAATCCATCTGCAATGGGTTGACCATCTACAACCACAAGAGGACTAGAACCAGCATTGATAGAGCTAATACCACGGATATTAATCTTGGGTGCAGCACCTGCTTCAGAAGAAATATTTTGAACCTGCACACCTGCCATCTTTCCTTGTAAAGCTTGGTCAAGTCTGGATACAGGCAATTCATCTAACCTGTCATTTTTATATTTGGCAACGGCACCAGTAACACTAGATTTTCTTTGTGTACCATAACCAATCACCACTACTTCATTGGTTTCACCCGCAGAAGCAGTCAGTTTAATGTCAAAACTTGTTTGAGTTCCTATTGTAATGGTTTGCGAGGCAAATCCTACATAGGAAAACAATAGTGTGTTGGCTCCTGGCTTATACTTTAAGCTAAAGGTTCCGTCTTCTTTTGTAACGGCACCTCCACTTGCTTTATCCGCCAAGACAGAAACACCTTGCAAAGGCTCTCCTGTTTCTTTGTTGGTTACTTTTCCTGTAACCACATTCTGCGCTGTAACACTACCGCAAATAAAGAGTAGCAGTAAGACCAGCAATCGTTGTACATTTTTCATAGCAGCTGTTTTGTATTTAGAAATCGTTGAGGGTTAACAAATAGGTAAACATTTTATCGGGATTCACTGTATTATTGGTAGTAAGCCAATCCGCAGCAGATTTATATTTAAACTGGGTGGCAGCAATACTTAGAAAAGGAATGGCTTCTTGATCATTAAATGGCTTGATTTGAGGACCATCCCAAGGTTTTTGTTTGTTTAAATAAGGCAACAAAGCATCCACTGCTTTGGGCAACGAATTACCATTGGATGCCTTAAAACCCCAAAAGTCAAGATTCATTTTTTGACTCATTGCCGCAATTTTCAAAAAAGCATCCACTACAAAAACTGAATAATGAAAAGAAGTTGTTCTAGCCATCTCTAATGGAAATTTACCTGTTGGATCCATCTGAGTGGTTAATCTTTTCTGCGCATTCACTACAATCTCTTTTGCTTGAGGTAACTGGTTTGTATAAAGTGCTATAGATAAACGCAATGCATCGTACCAAGCACCATGGTTGTTGGGTGCACTTAATTCTTCCTGACCAATCTTGCTAGTTTGCATCCAATTTAAAAAATCAGCAAACCATTGTTGCATAGCTACTTGTTCCTGTTTAGAAACCGCTTTGTTAGCAGAAAGTAAACCAACAGCTTCAATAGCTTTTATCAAATTTCTACCATCAATTAAACCAGCTCCCCTTCCTTGATTAACACCTTTTATAGCTTGTGCAAAATTCATATTTGGATTCATTCTAGTAGCGGTATCCAAGAACCAAACCCTAATCAATTTCATGGCGTGTTTTGAATACATATCCTTACCAGAAAAATGGTGTGCAATAGATAGCACCAATAAGTGTTCGCAGAGCAATGGAAGATACTCTTTGTCTTTATACAGTTTTACTTCCGGATTGGTTTCCCCATCTTTTCTCATATAAGGAATCCCGTCTTTCTTACTAGGGTCAGGCCAATGGTAAGGAGCCAGGCTCATATAATCGTGCTTGGAGCCACTAGGTGGAATTTCTTTCTTTTCCATAACACTCACGGGTCCAAAACTCAAAGATTTATCAGCAGACTTAATTAATTGCTGATAGGCAGATTTCAAAACCTGATCACCAGCAGCCAAATTTTTCTTTTGCTGAATCAACAAATTCAGGTCCATGATAGATGGCCCTAAAATAGATGATTGTGCAATTGCGTTGTTGACACAAAAAACCAAAAAAACTAATAACAATACTGTTTGCCTAACCAGTATTGCTCTTTTAGAAATTAGAGCGTTTATTTGATTCATGTTTATCATAACCTGTTTATCTCCTTATTCTGAGAACGGTTTTCACTGGTTAAAAAATAAATACAGCACCAACCCAACGGAACCATCATGGCCGCTGTTACAAAAAAAGAATGATAACTGGTTTTAGAGATAATAGGGACCAATAAAGTAATTCCTATAGTACCTAAAACAGCCGCAGTACCACCCATCCCAGAAACAGTTCCAACATTTTTTCCATTGAAATAATCAGATGGAAGAGTTTGTAAATTATTAATCAAGAATTGAAATCCAAATAAGGTCATACCAATTAAGAATAAAGCCAATTCAACTTGTTCTTTTAAGCTGTCTAGGGAAAATAAAATACCAAATAAAGCTACTAGCATAATGGAACAACCAATACTGATGGCTTCTTTTCTTGCTTTTGGAGCCGCTACTCCTGATCTAACTCTATAAGAAGAATAAAATCCACCTGATAGCCCCCCAATTGCTGCAAAGAGATAAGGCAACCATGCAAATGCACCAACTTGTTTAATGTCAAAACCCATTTGCTCTTTTAAAAAAGTAGGCAACCAAGTCAAGAACATCCACCAAACAGGATCCAGGAAAAAACGAGAACTGATAATACCCCAACTATTCCTGATTTTAAGTAGCTCTTTCCAACCCAATAATTTTTCTTGTGAAGCTGACTGTTGTCCCAAATCAGATTCAATATGCTTTAATTCCTTTTCAGTAATCCAAGGATGCTTGGATGGTACATTTTTGTTAATGAGCAACCAGGGCAGTATCCAAATAATGCCCAATACGCCAATACCCACAAATGTGGCACGCCATCCAAAAGCCAGATATACATAAGCAATAAAAGGAGCAGCTACAACGGAACCTAGAGATGCCCCAGCTCCAAAAATGCCTTGGGCAATGGCTCTTTCTTTTGAAGGAAACCATTCTGCATTACTCTTGGTAGCACCTGGCCAGTTACCTGCTTCACTAAATCCCAACATAGCTCTAAACACATTGAAAGAAGCAATGGTTCTTGAAAATGCATGCAAAGCTATAGACAAACTCCAGGCACTAATAGACGCAACCATTCCCCATTTTGTACCAATAGCGTCCATCATTCTTCCAGTAACCATTTGACCCAATGCATAGGTAATCATGAAACAGGTAGTAATCAATGCTAGAGCCTGTTTGCTATCTACATCGGCAATGCCAAATTCTTTATAGATATAGGGCCACATGATATTGATGGCACTTCTATCAATATAATTGATAATTGTTGCCACCGCAATCAATCCAATAATCCACCACCTCAGTCCTTTAATTTTCATGCTCAATTAGAATTATTTAATAAAGTCTTCACGCATGGGGCTAAATACATCTATTAACACACCTTTTTCCAAACAAATAGCTCCATGCAAAGCATGGGGCGGAATATAAAACGCATCACCTGCTTTCAATACTTTTTTTACTGCATCAATTTCTACTTCAAAGACGCCACTTTCAATATGTGTAATCTGTGAATGTGGATGGCTATGCAAACTGCCTACCCCTCCTTGATCAAAAAAAACTTTCACCAGCATTAAATGGTCATCATAAGCCATGATCTTCCGATTAACCCCGGGATCTACATTCTCTAGTGCAATAGACGTGTCTTCAATATGCACTTGTTGTTCTTCATTCGTTTTCATACCCTTCATTTAATAGGTTCCACCTGATAATTTTCTTCCTTGATAAAATATAGCGTATGGGCCAATCCATTCCATTTTTTTGCCACCCATTTCAAATTGATGTTGACTATTCTTATTTAGATCATTCCTGCTTTCACAAATCAATAATGCCTGACCATTGACCATAACACTAGCTACAGTCATTTCCTGATCATCTTTTAACACACTAATTTGTTGAACAGATGCATTTCCACCTGAAGAAGTTTCCATTACAGGGTCATATTTACCATGGATTTCTAGCACGTTTACAAAAGTTTGGTTGTTAGCATTTTTTCTAATCACAAACACTGGATCATGTCTCAAATTAAAGTCAGGATCATTAGCACCAGACCTAGCAAAAAATAGTTTTGCAGAATCTTGAATTAGGCTAGATAAACTGTAAAATGTTTTGCCATTCATAAAACTAAACTGAACCATAGTTTTTGCCACATTGGCTTCTGCTTCCTTCCACAAATACTGATACCCGTTTTTATTACCCAAAACTGTCATGCTATTCTTGCTAGATTGATACGGAAAAGAGGCATGAATAAATTGACCTAAATAATGAAAGGGTAAATCATATTGGTGTTGAGTAGCAGAACTTGCCTTTAATAGATCAAACAAGATTTTTTGTCCATTAGGCATTTGTAAAAAGTAAACTGACCTGTCCATTCTAACACCTGCTGTTGCATTGGTATCCATAGCAGAAGCAACCAATACATTGGGTTGGTCTAAGGCAGAAAAACGCTTGATGGGGGCAAAGTTTTCTGCAATTTTTTCTTCCCCTTTAAAATGACTGGTTTCATCTACTACCAAGGTATTATGTGCAACGGTCTGAACAGCGTATTTCCCATTTTCAGGTAAATATCTTCCACCATATTTCTGTTCTACGCCTACAAATCTGGCAGAACCATAATCTTGCAATATTTCATTTCCGCCGTCAAAAAGATTGAGATTCAGTTTGTCAAAATGCCCATGAGACAAACCATGTGATGTATATTTAAATAATAAACTAGAAAGTTCTTCACCCTTACCCAATCGGAGTATGTCTAGTCCACCCTGCTTACCATTAGGTCCATCTGTATTTTCAATACTGGTATAAGGAAACCAATTGGGAATAGTTTTTGGGTTAGCCATCGCTTTTGCTAATTGAACACCACCTTTACCTAATAATACCCTTCCTTGCTTTTTAGCTACAAATAAATAGGCTGGCTTTATCCCATAGGCTTTGGTAACAACATTCAATGCCATCAGCATTTCACTAGTGGTATAATCCTTGTCTTTAATGGCATCATTCATTGGAAAGAACATGCCATCGGTATTGGTATGTTGCAGTGCTGTATTTACCGCTTTTTCTAAAATGGCATTTCTATATTGGAATAATTGCTGCTCAGGAAATTTGTTTTCTAATGCATTGGCAAAAATCATAAAAGGCAACAAGGCATACCTAGTATAATAAGGACCTTCCGTGTAATAACCATCAGGAGAAAATAATTGGCCCATTAAGGCATAAAAACCGGAACTGCCATTTCCTGAACTACCTTT
>JBEAPC010000290.1:0-4492 GCA_041164585.1 Bacteroidota bacterium | reverse complement strand
CGGTAACCAGTGGAGGCAGAAAAACCGCCAAAGCAGCCACACTAGAAACACCTTTGAGTGTTCAAAGACTCACAACAGAAGAAATTAAACAGAACCCCGGCGGTAATTTTGATATCTCTAGAGTGATCCAAAGTTTACCTGGCGTAGGTGGAACAGCTAGCACAGCTGGTTTTAGAAATGATATTGTGATTAGAGGTGGAGCCCCCAATGAAAATGTGTATTATTTAGATGGCATAGAAGTTCCCGTGATAAACCACTTTGCTACACAAGGTAGCGCAGGCGGACCAGCTGGGATTTTGAACGTGAGTTTTATTGAAGACGTAAAACTGAGTAGTTCTTCTTTTGACGCCAAATTTGACAATGCCCTTTCTTCTGTGTTTGAGTTCAAACAAAAAAGGGGCAATATCAATAAAGTACAAGGCAATATCAGATTAAGTGGAACAGAATTGGCGGCTACTTTTGATGGACCACTTTCTAAGAGTGGCAAAACAACTTTCTTGGCATCGGCTAGAAGGTCTTATTTACAGTTTTTGTTCCAAGCCATTGACCTACCTATTAGACCAAACTATTGGGATTTTCAATACAAAATCACCCATCAAGTAAGTCCCAAAACTACCCTTACTTTTTTGGGAGTTGGTGCTATTGATGAATTTAGTTTTGCAGCACCTAAAAAAGCTACCCCAGAAAAACTCTACGCACTCAATAGCAATCCAAGTATTGAACAATGGAATTATACCATTGGACTTAGTCTAAAACATTTGATCAATAATGGCTATTGGAATTTGGCTATTAGCCGTAATGACTTTAGCAATAATAACCAGAAATACGAGAACAATTTGGGACCTGTAAAAGGCACCCAAACCCTGAACGTAGATTCCAAAGAAACCGAAAACAAAATTCGATTTGACGTTAATAAAAATCTGGGTAGTTGGAAATTCACTTATGGTGCCATGGCGCAATTGGTACACTATGAAAACAGTACTTTCCAAATTGTAAGAGCAGCTGTAACAGATAATGCAGGTAACGTGATCAAGCCAGCAGAAACATTCAATTACAACACCTCTAATAATTTCAGTAAACTGGGTTTCTTTGCCCAAGCTGGTAAACGCTTTTTTGATAAAAGACTAGCCATTAGTGCCGGTTTGCGTAGCGATGTTAATAGTTTTACTACTGACGGTTGGAACCCAATAGCAACACTTAGTCCTAGGATTAGTTTCTCTTATGTACTAGCAGACAAATGGAACCTGAATGCCAGTATTGGCCGCTATTCTAAGATTCCGCCTTACACCATTTTGGGTTTCCAAACCAATGGCCAGTTTGTAAACAAAGAGGCTAAATATCAAATGAGTAATCATTATGTAATTGGAGTTGAACATTTAAAAAGCGAGTCTACCCGTTTTACTTTTGAAGGTTTTTACAAGCAATACAGCAATGTTCCAGTTTCTGTAAAAAATGGGATTAGTTTGTCTAACCTAGGTGGTGATTTTGCTATTCTAGGTAATGAGCCAGTTAGTTTTAATGGCAAGGGAAGGGCTTATGGATTTGAATTTTTTGCCCAACAAAAATTGACCAAGCGTTTTTTTGGGATCTTTAGTTATACCTTTTTTAGAAGTGAATATACCAATGCCAATCAAGCTTATACTGCTAGCTCATGGGACAACAAACATTTGCTCAGTTTTACCTGGGGGTACAAGTTTAACCATAACTGGGAATTGGGTTTGAAATTCCGTTATCAAGGTGGTGTTCCTAATACACCATATGATGAGCTAGCCAGCCGTACCAACTATTTAACACTAGGTACCGGCATCTTGGATTATGGCAGAATCAATACACAGCGTTTGCGCAATTTCAACTCCAGTGATATTAGAATAGATAAGAAATGGAATTTTAAAAAGACTACCATTGACTTGTATTTAGACATTACTAACTGGTACTTGGCCAAGAGCCCAGCAGCTCCTATTTACACCTTCCAACGCACTGCTGATAATACAGGATTTGTAACCACCAATGGACAACCCATTCAACAAAATGGATCCAATGCCATACCTTACTATTTAATTAGTGAAGACGCCAATGTGACACCAACCATTGGATTCATTATTGAATTCTAATGTGACTTGCCTGATTGGATATTAAAAATTGACTTATGAAATCCCTATTGGCTTTATTTTTTCTAAGTTTTATGTTGTTGCAGCATACAAGCATGGCGCAACAACATGGGTTAACCAAGCTTTGGGAAACAGATACTATTTTTCGTACACCTGAGTCTGTCTTGTTTGATGGCAAGGGCAAGCGTTTATTTGTATCCAATATAGATGGTGCACCTGCAGAAAAAGATGGCAAGGGTTTTATTAGTATTGTAGGATTAGACGGCAAACCCATTTCATTAGCATGGATCAAGGGGCTAAACGCGCCAAAAGGTATGGGCATCTACAAAAACAAACTCTATGTGGCTGACTTGACTGAGCTAGTTGTGATTGATATTAAGCAAGCTGTTATCCTTGAAAAAATACCAATAGAAGGTGCTGTTTTTTTAAATGATATAGTCATTGACAACAAGGGAATAGTCTTTGTCAGTGATACAAGGTCATTTAATGTTTACCAGTACGACCAAGAACGGGTTAGTGTTACCATGCGTAATTTAAAAAGACCCAATGGCTTATTGATGAATGAAAAAGACCTACTCATATTAGACAATGGCAGCTTATTAGCCCTCAACTTAAATGGTCAATTGTTGCAACTCATGGAGGGTATGGATCCGAGTACAGACGGCATTGAAAGGGTTAAAGCAGACGAATATATTGTGAGTGCTTGGGAAGGGGTTATTTATTATGTAATAGCCAATAAAACCAAGGAAATATTGTTGGATACCAGAAAAGAAAAGAAAAATACCGCAGACATAGGTTATGATGCAAAGAACCGTATCATATATGTTCCTACGTTTTTTGGGAACAAATTGGTAGCTTACAAATTAGATTGATTGGGTTGGCCCACCCAAGACTTCTATAAAAACTTGACACATGAAATCATTTTTGCTTTGTCTATTACTGACATTGGGGCTATCGCCATTGGCAACTGCACAAAACCCCTATAGAGACCAGATCTTGATTCAAGCGCGTGCCATTACCCGAGCAACGGAAAAAAATGATTATACAACCCTTGCTAAAAAAGCCTATCCAGCTTTACAAGCTCAAATGGGAGGATCAGAAAAAATGGCTCAAGCCCTTAAAGAGAAAAGTAAAAAATTGTTTTCTATGGGGATTGATTTAAGAGAAATCCAATTGGGTGAACCTGGAAACATATTTGAAGCTGGACAAGAATTGCATTGCTTGGTGAGTCAAACCATTGTATTTGAAACCCCGCCTGGAAAACTAAAACAAGCATCTTGGTTATTGGCCATCTCAAACAACAATGGAAAAGACTGGTATTTTATTGATGTCTCAAATTTGAATGAGAAGAAAATCAAGGAGCTATTCCCTGACTTTAACCCAGCTTTAAAAATACCTGCAGAAAAGAAGGCCGAATTATTAAAAGAAGATTGATCAGTGTTTTTTTAGTTTCAACACACGCAACATTTGCAATACCACCGAAACACCAATTAATAAAAATCCAAAGTAGAAACTAGATTGTAAATCTTTTTGTTCTTGAAATAATACAAAGGCTAAAATAATCCCATAAACAGGTTCCAAATTCAAGCTCAGATTCTGGGTAAAAGCAGATACTTTTTGTAAGGCCTGCAACATCAGGTCCATGGCCCAAACTGTACAAAACCAACTCAACACTAAAAGCCACCCCCATTCTTGTAAAGAAGGCAGCAAATGATTGGTAGGAAAACGTTGCAAGTACCAAGGCATTAATATGGTTAGGATCAAAAGCCCTCCAGATAACTCATATAACATCATGGTCTTGGGTGCTACGGTAGCAACATTACGCTTATTTAAAACAGAAAATAGGGCAGCAAAAATGGCGGAAGCTATTCCAATGCCAATGCCCAATCGATACCTAGCGTCAAAATGAAAAATCAAGTAAATTCCGGCCAAACTCAAGAGCCCCAAACCTACTTCTATCCAACTAAATGGTTTTCTAGTAAACAGTGGTTCTAATAAAGCTGTAAACAAACCCGTAGAGGCAAAACAAACAAGGCCAATAGACACGTTGGCGTATTTGATACTACCATAAAAACAAACCCAGTGAATGGCAATTAAAGCACCAATAAACAATAATTGAAGCGCTTTTTTAAAGGGCACTTGTTGCAACTGCTTTTTCCAAACCAAGAGTGCAAAAAGACTCACTACAGTAAGTGCAATCCTATACCAAACCAATAAGGCTTCATTCAGGGTAATTAAAACACCCAAGACTCCAGTAAATCCTGCTAGAAAAACAGCAATATGTAATTTAATCAAGGCCTGCTTCATGATAACCGCTTTTTAGGCTGTTTCAAAAATAGGGGTTATCCCCAAGCTGAAATCTTTTTTGTTCTTAGTTGCAGAAC
>JBEAPC010000289.1:0-2586 GCA_041164585.1 Bacteroidota bacterium | reverse complement strand
GTCAGTAATAAAAGATGAGTTGTTGTTTAATTATATGACCCCATACATAATCTCACCACATCAAAAGGAAACATTGTATCATGGTGGCAATTATATTTTCAAAAGCACCAATAGGGGAGATGCTTGGAAAGTAATCAGCCCGAACCTTACAGTTACATCTACTAATGAGAAGAAATCATTTTCCACGGGGGCGTTGGCAGAGTCTCATCTGCAAAAAGGGTTACTCTATGCAGGTACAGATAAAGGTGCATTCTGGGTTACTCAAAATGATGGAGTAAGCTGGGAAGAAAACGATCATGGTCTTGCCAATAATTATATTCGGAGTATATGTCCTTCCCGTTTTAAAAAAGAACGCGTGTATGTTGCTATGACAGGTATTAATTATGATGATTTGAAAAGTTATATATACGTTTCTGAAGACTATGGGAAAAATTGGAACAGCATTGCAGCTGGCCTACCAGATGAGCCAATAAATGTTATTCTTGAAGACCCTACTAATGAGAATATTTTATATACAGGCACTATTCGTGGAGTTTTCATTTCAATAGACAGGGGTAAAAACTGGTCTTATCTAGGTAGCAATATGCCAGGTGCTGCTATTTCTGATTTAGAAATTCATGAGCCAAGCGGGGATTTAATTGCTGGTACACATGGCAGGGGTATCTATAAAATTAGTCTTAGACCTGTTCATGATTTTGTAAGCCAACAATTTTCAGCTGAAAAAGATCAGCTTTTAGTAACGAAAGAAAATCAGTTGCCTTGGTTTCAGTCTGCCTCTAATTATCCCGACTTCAGAACTTTTGAGAAAAAGGATATAGTCTTTTGGTTAAAGGAAATGAAACCGATAACGCTTTCCATAATGGATAAAGAGAATAGGAAAATATGGTCAATCAATTTACAAGGTCAAAAGGGTTTTAATCAATACCGGTGGGATATGATTGTTAGCAGGCAAACAAGCGATTTACCTTATTTTACGCAGTATGAAAAATACCTGAAAGCCGGAACATATCAATTGACTTTATCAGATGGTAAATCGGAATTATCGCAACCATTTATTGCAATAAAATATCTAACACCATATAAAAAATAATGGTAGTGATTTTATTTTTCAAATTCAATAAAATGTTCCGAAGCATATTCATCATCACCAGGCTTGATGCGTTTTACAAAAAAACGCGCACGCTTTCCTAGTAGAACAGAGGTATATTTTTCTTTGATGTCATTTGGCTCGTTTAAAGGTTGTAAAGAAGGGTACCAAAGAATATACCCTGGTTTCTGAAAAACCAATTCTGGCTTTGACCAATCTTGGCTATTATTTCCAGTACCCAAGTCTTTATTTTTATTAAAAGAAATAAATATTTTATCTCCCTGCCATGATTTTCCTTCTACTTTACCCATCATCATTACCCAACAATTTAAGTAAGTATTCCAACTTACAGATGGCCCCCAATGAAATCCACCTGTAGGAGAAGAAGCAGCCCCACCTCCTTCTTTTAAAGGAATTTGTAATGAACGTACAGGAACTCCATAGCTATCATAAGGAATAGAAAAAGATTTTCCATCCCATCTCCTTGCTTTTCCTACGG
The DNA here is from genome assembly GCA_041164585.1 of Bacteroidota bacterium. GTDB lineage: Bacteria > Bacteroidota > Bacteroidia > Chitinophagales > Chitinophagaceae > Sediminibacterium. The sequence goes on along the minus strand of JBEAPC010000289.1, from coordinate 1,000 downwards.
GATTGTTTAAGTCTTTTAAGGCAATACGTGCTATGCTAATACATTGCCCGCTCCATTCCGTTTTGGCGTCATATGTTTTTTCATTGTATACTCCAGGATATCCATATTCTCCATAGAATAAATACAAATAATCCCCACTTGCTACTGCTGAAGGATCCCCTACACCACCTGCAAAAGTATTAGAAGTGTTGAATGGTTTAAGAATCATCCTTGGGTCATTGTCTTCTATGAAAATGCCTTTGTTTACCCAGCTTTTTCCCCCATCAATCGACTTCATAACACCAATACGACAAACCGCTGCAGGGCTTTCTGGACATGTTAAACCCTGGGGCCAAAGCTTGTTTTTGTATCCTTCTTTTGTAATTGAATCATAGGGTAATGTACTTGGGTAGTTTTCATTATGATAAATACCAAAAAGCGTTTTACCCGAAGGGTCTTTTTTGTCTTGATAAACAGTTTCAAACCAAACTGCGCCATGCAATCCTTTTTGGCCTACAGGAACATTGCTGGGCATTAAAGGATTAAAAAATTGATCTTTTGGATTTTTAAAAACGGCTTCTGCATTTTTGCCATCAGAATATTTTAAATCTTTGGCATATCCCCATAATGGATCTTCCCCATACTTACCAGGAAAAATTCTAAAAGTATCACCTATCCATACTTCTGCCATATTGCAATCCACAAAAGAATTGAAAGTGATTTTAGGGGCTGCAATTAATTTAAACTTTGGAGTTGCTGTATTATCTACTGGCTTGGGTAGCTCACTAAATAATCCTAGAATAAATGGCATCCATGAAAAAATGAATAATAATTGCATTTGCATATATCTTTATGATGGGCAATCTTGGCAACTTAAATTTAGGGATATTCAAAAGCCCCTGCAACAAAATTTCTGATAGAAAATATCAATATGGTATGAAAAAAATAATTTTTCTTGTCTTTACTATCAGCATTGCATTGGCATTTCAAACTATGGCTCAAAGCACTGCAATGAAAAAAG
>JBEAPC010000288.1:0-18368 GCA_041164585.1 Bacteroidota bacterium | reverse complement strand
AATGCATATCCAACTATTTTTTACAAATGTACTAGTAAAGAAAAAATCATTTACGGGTAAACAATTTTTCAGACATTTTTTGGTCATGACCATAAATATCATTTCTGAAATTCAATGTACCCGATTTGTCTACCCAAGCCGTAAAATAGACAATATAAACGGGGACAGATTTTTTTAAAGTAACCCATTTTTCTTTGGCCAAATGCATGGCAGAGTCTATGTTTTGACTGTTCCATGTTTTGTCATCGCGCAGCAAGTATTCTGCCATTTTCTTGGGCTCACTGATGCGGATGCAACCATGACTCAAGCTCCTGCTTGACTGGCTAAATAGGGTTCTATTGGGCGTGTCGTGTAAATAAATATCGTAGTTGTTGGGAAATAGAAATTTAACCAGCCCCAAGGAATTATGTTCGCCTGGTTTTTGACGCACCAAGGGTAATCCATTGCTGCGCCCAGTGATCTCCATATGATTGCGCTCTAGGTAATTGCTAGAACGTTCCATGGCGGGTACAATTTCTTTTCTAACAATACTGGTTGGAACATTCCAATAAGGACTAAAAACCACATATTTTAATTTGCCATTAAAGATGACTGTTCCATTGGCAGCCTTACCTACAATCACATTCATGTCCATCACATTCTTGCCACTATCATACAGGTGTAATCTGTACTCTGGAATATTCACCAAGATATAATTGCTATCGGTTTGTGGTGGCATCCAACGCAGTCTTTCTAGGTTCACCAAAATCTGTTCAATGCGTTTGGCTATAGGTATGTTCAATGATTGAATCATCTTATTGCCAATACTGCCATCAATGGATAAGCCCATTCTTTTTTGATAGTGTTTTGCGGCAACCAACAAACTACTATCAAATACTTGGCTACTATCTTTTGTAGCAAGGTCTCCTAGCTCAAATAGTTTTTGTTTGATCAACAAAACGGCGTCTGAGCTGTCTCCTTTTTTCAATGATTTTTTGAGCATGGGAATACTATCCTGACTACCTGTTTTTAGTAATTCATAATAGACGGCTAATTGACTTTGTAATTTTTGAAACTGTGGATTAAAAGAAGCATAAGATGCTATATCAGCCGCTTTTGATTTAATGGAGGAATCTAGTAATGCAGCAAGGTCTAGTTTTCTTCTTGGGATAAACCATCCTAAATCGGCCGCGTCTAAATCACTGCCCTTATACACTTTGGCAGCGTATTGAAAAAACTGTCCGGTAAATAATAGCTCTGTTTTTAAAATGCTGTCTGCAGACATTTTATGCAAGCTATCGTTTACAGCAGTTGCATAAAAACTATTTAGGATAGGATTGATTAAACTGCTATCCTGTAAATCAATTGCAGCAGTATTCAACAGGTTTAGAAAATGATTGGCCTGTTCCGTAATGCCCTTGTTGTCAAACCAAGCGTATTGAAAATTACGCACTTTGTAAAAGTCTTGGTATTGTTCTTCAAAGGATTGAAAGTCTGGGTGTACTTCTAAAAATTGACTGATGCCAAGACTATCAAAAAATAGGTTATTAAAGGAAGTGGTTTTGGTGATGCTGGTATCACGCACCACGGCTCTTTTTTGCTTTTTGAAGTTTTTGCAGGCTGCAAAAAGCATTAGCAGACATACTGCAATGGTTAAGTGCTTGCTTTTCATATTGGTAAGATACTGAATTAAGTCAAGGGACTAACAGGATTGGCTAATAGGGTGATGGCCACAACGCCTGCGGTTTCTGTTCTAAGTCTGGTTTCACCCAAACTCACGGGAATAAAATTGTTTTGTAGCGCTAGTTCAATTTCTTCTCTGCTAAAATCACCTTCTGGTCCTATTAAAATCAAGCTGTTTTGCGCAGCAGGTACCTGTTGTAGAGGGTTCTTTTGATCATCCTCACAATGTGCTATCAGTTTCAAGTCTTGGTCAGCAGCTGCTATTAATTTAGCAACAGCCATTGGCTCATGTAGTATGGGTAACCAACACTGTTGACTTTGTAACATAGCTGCTACAATAATTTGTTGGTGTCTATCAAAACGGAAGCGGTGTTGTTCACTTCTCTTGCTATTCAAAGGAAAGATTTGGCTTACGCCGATTTCTGTTATTTTCTCCAGCATCCATTCAAAACGATCACTGTTTTTTAACAGGGCAATCCCAATGCTATTAGCACGATTGGGCGCTGGAATGGTTTCAGTAGAAAGTATTTGAACCACAGCCGCTTTGCGATCTTCGCTTAAGATACTGGCTTCAAACTTAAGGCCCTTGCCATTGGTCAAATTCAATAACGCACCTGTTCTCATGCGCAATACTTGAATGCAATGACGGCTGCTGGCTTCACTTAGTTCAAAAGTGCTAGCACCAGCTTTGATCTGAGGCTCATAAAAAAAAGGGACACTCATTAGAATGGTTGTTCTGTTTCATAACCTTGGTCAAAATCTGCTTCGTTCATCTTGCTTCCTTTTTGCAAATAGAACTTGGCACCATCGCCACCGGCAGCTGGCGGAGCAGCACCCAATGATTTGAAATTGCTTCCCGGAGCAGGGAAGCCACCACCGCTTTCTTCCCATTCTTCAAAACGTTGAATGGCCAAATTGGCGCGCAGTTTCACGGTTTCCAAAGAACCATTACGGTGTTTGGCAATTCTAATATGGGTTTCACCATGGGTAGATTCACCCATCTCATTGCTCTTTACTTCATAGTATTCTGGACGATAGATAAACATGACCATATCCGCATCCTGTTCAATGGCACCGGATTCACGCAAATCACTCAACTGAGGCATCTTGCTTTCTTTTCTGGTTTCCACCGCACGACTCAACTGACTCAGGGCAATAATGGGAACACTTAATTCTTTGGCCAGGGCTTTTAAGTTTCTGGAGATATTACTGATCTCTTGTTCACGGTTACCACCCTTATCATTGGAGCCACTCATCAATTGTAAATAGTCAATGATGATGATGCCAACTTTGTGTTTATTAACCAGTCTTCTGGCTTTGGCGCGGAATTCAAAAATGTTTAGTGCAGCCGTATCATCAATAAAGATGGGGGCTACTTCTAATTTCTTAATGCCCTTGTTGAGTAATTGCTGGTATTCGTGTTCTTCCAGTTTACCACGGCTGATTTTTTCCATCAAAATTTCGCTTTCCGCACTCAGGATACGCTGAACCAACTGAGAGGCACTCATCTCTAAAGAGAAGAAGCCAACTGGAACAGGTTTGGTAGGGTGTAAGGCCGCGTTACGCGCTAGGTTTAGGGCAAAAGCCGTTTTACCCACAGAAGGTCTTGCCGCAAGAATAATTAAATCCGTTGGCTGCCATCCATAAGTGATTCTATCTAGTGTGGCAAACCCACTGGGCACGCCCGATATGTCTTCAGTTTTGGTTCTTAACTCATCAATTCTGTTTATGGTCTTGGCCAATACATTGGTAATTTCTTCAAAATTCTTTTTAAGATAGTTGTTGGTAATGTTGAACATCTTGGTCTCACTTTCATCCAACAAGTCAAATACATCGGTACTGTCTTCATAAGCATCACCAATGATTTCTCCGCTAATTCTGATTAATTCGCGTTGAATAAATTTCTGCAAAACTATTCTAGCGTGTGCCTCAATATTGGCAGTAGATACAACTGAGTTAGTGAGTTTGGTAACAAAATAAGGACCACCCACCACGTCTAGTTGTTCACGCACTTTTAATTCTTCTACTACGGTCAGAATATCAATGGGCATGCTTTTTTGTTGCAATCCTTGCATGGCTTTGTAAATGCTCTGATGGGCTTCTACGTAAAAACATTCTGGTTTTAGAATTTCAGTAACGGTATCAAAAGCACTTTTTTCCAACATGATGGCTCCTAAAACGGCTTCTTCCAATTCCTTTGCTTGTGGAGGTACCTTACCATAAACCATGGTGCTCATATCAACTGAGGTCTTTCTTCTTTTTCGGTCTTTGTTCAAACTGGTAAGTTCCATTATTGCTTGCTTTCTATTTAGTAAAATCCGTATTTAAAGGGCTACCCTCATCAAGAAACCGTTTTAGTCTTCTTTCATGAGGGGAGCGAATATGAGCTAAGAAATCGGGTTGTAAAAATATTTTTACTTCAATTTTCGTCCACAGGTTATTCCATGGCCATTCACATGAAAATAGGGGCTATTCACACAAAGTACCATTGTTATCCACCAATTTCAAAAGTTTTCCTACCTTTTTCTAGAAATATACACAGAGCCTTGTGCAGAAAGATTTTTCTCAATTTGGGGCTCCAAATCCCCAAAATGACTTAACTCAAAAGGCATTCCCCTTGCATTTTTAGGCATATATCCCGCTTTTATAACCTATTTTTGGCAACCGTAAATGGATTTGAAACATGACGATTAGTTACAATTGGTTGAGCGAATACCTTCCTGAGGTCTTGGATCCTGAAAAATTGTCCAAAATCCTTACTTCTATTGGTTTAGAAGTGGAGAGTCTGGAAAAATACGAACGCATCAAAGGTGGTTTGGCAGGTTTGGTGATTGGAGAAGTGTTGGATTGCCAACAGCATCCCAATGCTGATAAATTAAAATTGACTACTGTAAATATTGGCGCTGCAGAACCCTTGCAAGTGGTTTGTGGCGCATCCAATGTGGCTGCTGGTCAAAAAGTAGTGGTGGCTACGGTGGGCACTACTATCTATCCCTTGAGTGGAGAACCCATGACCATGAAATTGGCCAAGATTCGCGGCGTTGAAAGTCAGGGTATGATTTGTGCAGAAGACGAGATTGGCCTGGGTGGTAGTCATGACGGGATTATTGTTCTTGGCGCAGACGCAGTTCCTGGAACCCCTGCTGCTACTTATTTTCAGCCTTATAGCGATTGGATCTATGAAATTGGTTTAACACCCAATAGAATGGATGCCATGAGTCATTTTGGAGTAGCCAGAGACGTTTGTGCCTACCTAACGCATCACCAAAAAGACGCAAGGGTAAAAACGCCTTTTAGCAACGGGTTCAAACATGATAATACCAATTTGCCCATTAAAGTAACCGTAGAAAATGCATCCGATTGTCCACGTTATGCGGGCATCAGCATTAGTGGCGTAACGGTAGCAGAATCTCCAGATTGGTTAAAAAACAGATTACTATCTATTGGTCTAAGACCAATCAATAATATTGTAGACATCACCAATTTCATCTTGCATGAAACGGGGCAACCCTTGCATGCTTTTGACGCAGACGCCATTGTTGGCGGAGAAGTGATTGTTAAAAACTTGGCCCAGGATTCGGTATTTATGACCCTTGATGGTAAAGAAAGAAAACTAACAGACAAAGACCTGATGATCTGTAATGCTACCGAAGGCATGTGTATTGCGGGTGTTTATGGTGGTCAGAAATCTGGGGTAACGGCCGGTTCCAAAAATATCTTTTTAGAAAGTGCTTGGTTTGCACCATCTACCATTCGTAAAACATCGGTGTATCATGGATTGAGAACAGATGCTGCTACTAGGTTTGAAAAAGGGGTTGACATTGATAATACAGTGCATGTGCTTAAAAGAGCCGTGCTTATGATCAAAGAATTGGCTGGTGGTGAGATCTCTAGTGAAGTTGTTGATTTCTATCCTGCGCCACAACCCAAAACTGAGGTATCGCTCAAGCACCATTACCTTAAAAAATTGAGTGGTAAAAACTACCACCCTGATAAGGTGAATCGCATTTTGAATAGTCTTGGTTTTGAAATTCTGAAAGAAGGTTTGGATGAATTGCGTGTGGCTGTTCCAAGAAGTAAACCAGATATTAGTCTGCCGGCCGATATTGTAGAAGAGATTATCCGAATTGACGGCTTAGACAATATAGAAATTCCTTCTACCATTACCATTAGTCCTGCAACTGATGCAACTGCCTTTAAAGAAAATCTCAAAGACAAAATAGCCAATTACCTAGTAGGGCAGGGCTTTGTAGAGATTCTGACCAATAGCATTACCAATAGCAAATACTTTGGTGAAGAGGTACTGGCTAGCGCAGTAAAAATGATCAATAACCTAAGTGCTGACCTTGACATTTTGCGCCCCTCCATGCTAGAAACTGGTTTAGAAACCCTGGCTTATAACCTGAATAGAAGAAATAATAATCTCCTGTTTTTTGAGTTGGGAAAAACGTATAACAGTTCTGCTCCTGGATCGTATTCGGAGGCAGAACATTTGGCACTCTATTTTACTGGTGCTGATCAGGACCCTTCTTGGCAAGTAAAGAGCAGGGCTTTTGATATTTATAAAGCCAAGGGAGTGGCCGCGGCCATTTTGCAACTCTGTGGTTTGAATGCGGCACAGTTTCAAGTACAAGAAGACGCTGCTGGCAAACTCTTACTTAAATCTGGCAAAAAAGAAATTGGGTATGTTTTAGAAGTTTCCAAAAAACAATTGGATGCTTTTGATATTAAGCAACCCGTTTTCTATATTGATATTCAATTTGGCAGGTTATTGGAATTGGCTTCACAGAAAAAAATCACTTACAAAGAAGTGAGTAAGTTTCCTGCCATGCAGCGTGATTTAGCATTGGTGGTAGATAGAAGTTTGAGTTTTGACCTAATTGACCAACAGGTACGCAAGTCTAACCTGTCTAAACTGCAACAAATGCGTTTGTTTGACGTATTTGAGAGCGATAAATTGGGTACAGACAAGAAGTCAATGGCAGTGAGCTTCACTTTTGTGGACGAGGAAAAAACCCTTACAGATAAAGAAGTAGACGGCATGGTAGCCAGGTTGGTACAAAATTTTGAAAAAGAACTAGGAGCAGAGATTCGTAAGTAGTGGCTAAAAAATAGCCAGCTTTTATATGGGTGTGCTGCTTAATGTATAAATTAGATGGATGGAAGACCTTTCCTTACAATTGAAATCAATCCAGGACAAGCTACAATTGTTGCTCAAGCAACAGCAGTTACTACAAAAGGAGAACCAACGACTAAAAAAGGACTTGGATAAGGCCTTGATGGATAAAGATGGACAAGACTCCGTGCTGGAAGGATTGAAACAACAATTGGAAAGCGCTGCCATTGGCGGGGCCAAATGGAGCCCGGCTGATAAACAGCAAATGGAAAAGCGCATAGACGGTTACTTGAAGGAAATTGAAAAATGCTTGGCATTACTGAACTCTTAAGCAAATGGAAGAACTGATTCCCGTAAATATTGTCATTGCAGATAGAACCTATCGCCTGAAAATTGAAGTTTCAGACGAGGAAATGGTACGCAAGACCGCAGGTTTGATCAATGACAAAATCACCGAATTCAAAACCAATTTTGCCGGCAAAGACATGCAGGACTATGTTTCCATGGCCTTGCTTTGGTTTGCAACGGAACAGTCTCAGTCTGAAAACCTCTTGGTTAAATGGAACGATCTTGCCCTACAATTAGGGGGATTGGAAAAGCAGTTAGACAAAGCCCTCCAAGAAAATAAGTAATGCCCCTAGCATAGACATTTCACTTTGATTATTTGACTATCTTCGCCTATTGTCATTTGTTCATTACGAAAAAATGAGATGTGACCAGTGAAAAACGATTCTGAACTTTTTTAAAAAATTTCCAAGAACATGGATCCAATGATTTTATCTATTATAATTGGTGCAGTATCACTAATTGTGGGTGTTGTCTCGGGTAAACTTTTGTTTAACCAGAACACCAAAAAACAGGTGGAAGACGCCGAATTACAGGCCCAAACCATTTTAAAAGAAGCCGAATTAAGGGCTGAAACCGTAAAAAAGGAAAAGCAACTTGAGGCTAAAGAGCGCTTTGTACAGTTGAAAAGTGAGTATGAGAAAGAGGTAAATGAGCGCAACCGCAAACTTGGAGAAGCTGAAAACCGTATTAAGCAAAAAGAGGTTTCCATTAACCAAAAAGAGGCTAATCTAGACAAACAGGGCAAGGACAATGACGTAATCAAGGAAAACCTAAATCGTCAGATTGAAGTGGTGAACCTAAAACGTACAGAGCTTGAAAAGCACCAAGAAGAGCATATTCGCAGACTGGAAAAAATTGCCAACCTAAGCGCAGAAGAAGCCAAGGCCCAATTGATTGAAAGCCTGAAGCAAGAAGCCCATTCTCAAGCCTTGGGTCTGCAACAAGACATTATTGAAGACGCCAAACTTAAAGCCAATAAAGAAGCCCGTAAGATTGTGATCCAGTCTATTCAGCGAACTGCTGCGGAAATCACTATTGAGAACACGGTAACCGTATTCAACCTAGAAACAGACGAAATCAAAGGTCAGATCATTGGTAGAGAGGGTAGGAATATCCGTGCTATTGAAGCCGCTACTGGGGTTGACTTAATTGTAGACGATACACCTGAAGCCATTATCCTTTCTTCTTTTGACCCCTTGCGTAGAGAAATTGCTCGTTTGAGTTTGCAGCGCTTAGTGGCCGATGGTAGGATTCACCCCGCCCGTATTGAAGAAGTGGTAGAAAAAACCCGCAGACAATTGGAAGAGCAGGTGATGGAAATTGGTGAAAGAACCGTGATAGAAATGGGGATCCATGGTCTACACAAAGAATTGGTGCGTATAGTTGGTAAAATGCGTTTCCGTTCTTCTTATGGTCAGAATTTGCTGATGCACAGTAGGGAAACCGCCAATTTGTGCGGCATTATGGCTGCTGAATTGGGTATGAACCCCAAATTGGCCAAACGCGCTGGTTTACTCCATGATATTGGTAAGGTTCCAGATGAGGAAACTGAATTGAGCCACGCCTTGTTGGGAGCTAAATTGGCTGAAAAATATGGCGAGAACCCTGCAGTTGTGAATGCTATTGGGGCTCACCACGATGAAATGGAAATGCAGTACGTGATTTCTCCTATTATTCAGGCTTGTGACGCCATTAGTGGTGCTAGACCTGGAGCTAGAAGGGAGATCATGCAACAATATTTGCAAAGGATTAAGGATCTAGAAAACCTAGCCATGGCATATCAGGGTGTAGAAAAAGCCTATGCCATTCAAGCTGGTAGAGAATTGAGGGTAATTGTTGAGGCTGAGAAGGTTACAGATGGCGATAGCGACAAGCTAAGCTTTGAAATAGCCCAGAAAATCCAGACCGATATGACTTATCCAGGTCAGATTAAAGTAACCGTTATTAGAGAAAAAAGAGCTGTAAACGTAGCCAGATAAAAAATATTCTAGTTTTAGTGTAAATTTTATCTTTTTCCCCCTACCTTTGCCGTCCGTTAAAAATTAAAGTTATGAACGCAGCAGTTCAGTTTGTACACGAACAATTGACCGTTAAGAAAGAATACCCTAAGTTTAAGGCAGGTGATAATATCACTGTGAACTATAAGATTGTAGAGGGTGGTAAAGAGCGTATCCAGAGCTTCCGTGGCGATGTGATCAAGTTGCAAGGCAATGGTGCCACAGCTTCTTTCACTGTACGTAAGATTTCTGATGGTGTAGGCGTTGAGCGTCTGTTCCCGATCCTGTCTCCAAACATCGACAGCATCTTGTTGAACAAAACCGGTAAAGTACGTAGAGCTAGGTTGTATTACCTACGTGAGCGTAGCGGTAAATCTGCTCGTATTAAAGAAAAACGTTTCTAATTTTCGAGTTGAAAATAATAAAAGCGGAAGGTTAGCTATGCTGAACTTCCGCTTTTTCGTTAAAACTTGTCAAGCTTAGGCAGATTTAATTGCTCAGCATTTCTTTTGCCTTAACTTTGACCACCTCAAATCAATTTTTATGGGAAATTTAGGATTTCAAGAAATTTTGCTCATCGCTGTTGTGGTGTTGGTATTGTTTGGTGGTCGTAAGATCCCCGAATTCATGAGAGGCCTTGGAAAAGGTATCCGTGAGTTTAACGATGCTAAGAACAACGTGAAAAAAGAATTAGAAGAAGGTATGAAGGAAAAGGATAGCACTCCTACCACTCAGCCTTAATTGCTACCATTAAATCTCTTTAGCCTTTGTTTAGGTATAGCTCCATCAAAGACTATCACAATGCATTACAGAACGGCCAAACCACCTGTGTGGAGGCCGTTCGTTTTTATGTAGATGCCATTGCCGCCAGACCAGGTTTGAATGCCTATCTGGAAGTTTTTGCCCAAGAAGCTTTGGCAAAAGCCGCTGAATTAGACGCCCATCGCGCCAGCGGCGCTACTATTGGCAAATTACATGGTGTGGTAGTGGGTATCAAAGACGTGATTTGTTACAAGGGACACGCCGTAAGTGCCGGTTCCAAAATCTTAGAAAATTTTACTAGTGTTTATAACGCTACCGCAGTTGAAAAACTGTTGGAACAGGAAGCCATTATTATTGGTCGCCAAAACTGTGATGAGTTTGCCATGGGCAGCTCTAGCGAAAACTCAGCTTTTGGCCCAGTAAAAAATGCCTTGGATGAAACCCGTGTACCTGGTGGTTCTTCAGGTGGTTCTGCCGTGAGTGTTCAAGCTGGACTAGCCATGGTGAGTTTGGGTTCTGATACCGGTGGATCAGTAAGACAGCCAGCTGATTTTTGTGGGGTGGTGGGTCTGAAACCCAGTTATGGCCGCATTTCACGCTATGGGTTAATTGCCTATGCTTCTTCTTTTGACCAGATTGGCATTTTTGCCCAATCGGTTGAAGATGCAGCTTTAGTGTTGGAAGTGATTTCTGGTAAGGACAATTTTGATAGCACGGTTTCTCAACAGGAAGTGCCCGCTTTTTCAAATCTTGGTCCTATCAAAAAATATAAAATTGCTTATTTTAAACAGGCATTGGAACACCCGGGTCTGGATCCAGAAATCAGAACCGCTGTTCAGGGTTTGATTGAGCAACTCCGTAGTCAGGGTGTTCAGGTAGATCCCATTGAATTTAACCTGCTTGACCAAGTAGTACCTACCTACTATGTATTAACAACCGCAGAAGCTTCTAGCAATTTGTCTAGGTTTGATGGCGTGCGTTATGGTCATAGAACCAGTATTCAAAATGTAGACCTTAACCAACTATACAAAGCATCAAGAACCGAGGGTTTTGGAAAAGAAGTGCAAAGAAGGATTCTATTGGGCACATTTGTACTCAGTTCGGGCTATTTTGACGCTTATTTTACCAAGGCACAGCAGGTGAGACGCATTTTATGGAACAAGGCCAACGAGGTTTTTGCGGGTTATGACCTGTTGATTTCTCCCACGGTGCCTGCTCCGGCATTCAAATTGGGTGAAAAGTCTGAGGACCAGGTAGCCATGTTTTTGGCCGATATTTATACCGTTTTTGCCAATTTGGTGGGCATTCCGGCCATTTCTATTCCTCTTTTCCAGCATTCCAATGGCATGCCCTTTGGTTTACAGCTCATGAGCAGCCATTTTCAGGAAAGCGATTTACTGCAATTCTCCGCCCAATTGATGGCAGCCAAGCCTTCACAAAGCGTTAAGTAATTAAAGTTTAAATTTGCGGTTCATTAATTGAGACCTATTCATGAAATGGTATGGAATTTCTTTGCAAAACCGCATCTCCCTTTCCCGCGCTTGGCTGGTAGGGTTTGCTTGTTTGGCAGGGTCCATTGGTACCCTTTCTTTTAGATCTGACCTGGGTTTCAAAGAACAACAACAAACAGATAGCACCCAAGATAAATATGGGTTTAAGTCTTTGTTCAAGACCAATCAATTTAATGCCAACAAGCCTTATATTGACCAACTGAATCCAAGAGCCGTGTCTTTTGTTCAGGAATATATTCGCAAACAGGGTAAAGAATTGCAGCGCATGAAGGGTTGGGGTAAGCCCTATTTTGACCTCTATGACAATGTGTTAACCACTTATGGGATTCCAAAAGAAATGAAATACCTAAGTGTGATTGAAAGTCATTTGCAAGCGGGATTGGTTTCTTGGGCTGGTGCTGTTGGACCTTGGCAGATCATGGACTATGAAGCCAAGCGTTTTGGTTTGCGCGTTGGTGGCATGGGTGATGAACGCATGGATTTTTACAAAAGCACCCATGTGGCGGCTAAGTTGATGAAAGAATTGTATACAGAATTTGGTGACTGGCTCTTGGTAGTTGCTGCTTATAATGGTGGTGCTGGAAGGGTGCGTCAGTGTATCAGAAAAGCAAATAGTAGAGATTTTTGGGACCTACAATATTACCTGCCGGAAGAGACCCGCAACCACGTAAAAAAATTCATTGGTACCCATTATGCTATGGAGGGAGGCGGTGGTTGGACTACTTTAACAGCCGAAGAAACCACACAGGTAAAAGCTTCTATGATCAAAAACAATAACCAAGTTCCCTTGAATGAAGCGGAACAGGCCAATACTTCTTTGATAGAATTGAGTGGGAGGTATCATTCCATGGTAGTGGCCAATGGCTTGGTCATGGATATTGGTCAGTTCAATAAACTGAACCCAGGATTTGACAAGGCTTTGGCCGAGGGTAGAAAATACAGTATGCGTATTCCCAAGGATAAAATAGCGGTTTTTGAAGCCAGAAAACAACAGTTATTGATGGAATCTTTTAGGTTGTTGTTAGAGGGGCCTGCTACTCCCAATGGTTAACCCAAGACCTGCATAATGGCCCCAGCTTTGGCCAAACATTCTTCGTATTCTTTTTCCGCGTCACTATAAAAAGTAATGCCACCACCCACTTGGTAACTCAGGTATTGATTGGCTTGATTGTAGAGGATACTCCTGATGACTACATTAAAATCAAAATCTCCATTGGGTTCTATATAACCCACCGCTCCAGAATACAAACCTCTTCTACTTTCTTCGTACTGTTCAATCAATTGCATGACTTTGAACTTGGGTGCTCCCGTCATACTTCCCATGGGAAAACTGGCATTTAGAATAGCACAAAGATCCATACCGGTTGCTGGTTCACCTACAATGGTAGAGACCATTTGGTGCACTTGTGGAAAGCGATAGATACCAAATAATTCCTCCACTTTTACGCTACCTGGTTTGCATACGCGGCTTAGGTCATTACGCACCAAGTCTACCACCATTACGTTCTCGCTTTGGTCTTTCACGCTAGTTCGCAATTGGTTTTCTAAGACCAGGTCCTGCTCAGGGTTTTCCAAATCTCTTTTCAAAGTTCCCTTGATGGGTTGAGAAACCAAACGATTGTTTTTTTGTTGCAAATACCTTTCTGGACTGGCACATAGCAGATAAGACCCATGATATTTATAAAAACAGGCAAATGGGTTGGGTGATACTTGGTTGAGGGCTAGGTAAACGGCTATGGGGTCAATGCTAGCTTCTTCAGCAAAAAACTCCTGACAAAAATTGAGTTCATAACAATCCCCTTTTAGAATATGTTCTTGAATGCTGCGAATCTTAGCTAGGTATTTCTCCTTGCTTATCCTGGCTTGCATCTGAACCTTCTCTTTTTTCTGTACTGCTGTTGCGATGGTAGAATCAAGATTACTGATGACTTGAAAAAGTTCTTGGGTATTGCTTGTTTCAGAATGAATCTGTAACAAATTGCCCTTTAGTTCCAACACCGTTGCTGGTTCAAAAAAATAGAGTTCAGGAAAACCTAGCTTATTTTCATGGGTTGATACAATGCCCGTAATACTTTCTTTTAAATCATAAGAAAGATGCCCAAAAACTCTTTGCGTTTTACCCTTTAGCCATTGACTCAGTTCTTGCAAATGATTTGCTTTTGGCAAACAGGCATCCATAGCGTCTACTGCTAGAACGCAATCAATATTTTGATGGGGGGAATGGTATTGGTGATTATCCAATAAAGCACAAATGTTGAACCGGTTGGCCCAGATCAACATTTGTGTTTTGAATTTTTCAGGTTCGGGGATCGTATGTTGGCTGCTGTATTTAGGCAGCATGTGCGTGATTAAAAATCATCGTCATCGTCATCATCAAATCCACTGTCCTTATCATTGAATAAGTCAAATTCTTTGAAGTCTTCGTCCAATTTGAAATCATCGTCATCATCGGCTTTTTTCTTGCCTGCTGCAGGTGTTTTTTTAGCACCCTTACTTTTTGGAATATCAAATTCGTCAAAGTCAGGATCCCAATCGTCTTCTTCTTCAGATTTTTCCCAATCGTCTTCAACGTCGTCTGATTCTTCATCATCGTCGTCTTCGTCTTTAGACTTTTTAGAACTTGATTTTGCCGCTGATTTCTTTACCGGAGTATCCAGTTCATCATCATCGTCTAAATCATCGTCATCATCCTCCAATTGCTTTTTGCTTTTTGGAGAAGGCTTTGCCGCATCGCTTTTAGCGGGGGTCTTTTTCGGTGTAGAGGATTTGCTATCCTTATCAGATTTCGTTGGCATGTTCTAATAAGATTATTGCGTAAAATTTCATTTCAAAATTGTATTCACCAAAAATATTTTCCATTTTTTTCTGAAATGGGAAATATTTTACAAATGCACTATCTGATCCCTACCTGGACCATTGGAAACATGCTTCACAGGAACGCCTACATATTCATTAATGAATTTAATGTATTCGTGCATAGTAGCAGGTAAATCAGCCGCATTTTTAATTTGTGTGGTATCTGTATTCCAACCCTTAAACTGCTCCAAGATAGGAACAATATTAGCTTTGGCCATTTGGAATGGTACTTGTTTACTTGGAACACCATTTACTTCATAAGAAGTACACATAGAAAGCTCGTCAAAAGCATCCAAAACATCGGCCTTGGTCATCACCACTTGGGTAACACCATTGATCATACAAGTATAATGTAGGGCTACTAAGTCCATCCATCCGCATCTGCGTGGTCGTCCAGTAGTGGCGCCAAATTCGCTACCAATTTTGCGTAATTCTTCACCTGTTGCGTCAAATAGCTCGGTTGGGAATGGTCCGCCGCCTACGCGTGTACAATAAGCTTTGGTAACACCCATTACTTCACCAATCTGTTTGGGTGAAATACCTAGACCCGTACAAACACCTGCAGAAATGGTATTGGAAGATGTAACAAATGGGAAGGTTCCAAAATCAATATCCAACATAGATCCTTGTGCGCCTTCTGCCAATACCTTCTTTCCTTTAGAAATCTGGTCGTTGACAAAATATTCGCAGTTGATCACGTTCAAGGTTTTCAAGAATTCCAATGCTTCAAAGAATTCTTCTTCCCAAGCAGAAATGTCTTCTATAAAATGGAAATTATCCAATAATTTTTGGTGCTTCAAACGCAGTTTAATATACTGGGTGGTAAAGCTCTTGTCTAATAAATCGCCCACGCGCAAAGCATTTCTTCCGGTCTTGTCCATATAAGCTGGTCCAATTCCTTTAAGGGTAGAGCCAATCTTGCTTTCTCCCTTTGACATTTCTGATGCTTTGTCCAAAGCACGGTGCGTTGGAACAATAATATTGGTGCGTTCAGAGATAAAGAGGTTCTTTTTAACGTCAATGCCAAAAGCAGCAACTGCGTCACATTCTCTTTTTAAGGTAACAGGATCCAAAACCACACCGTTTCCAATAATATTCACTTTGTCTTGGTGAAAAATTCCGGATGGAATTTGGTGCAATACTTGTTTTTTGCCGTCTACATAGAGCGTATGACCAGCATTGGGTCCGCCTTGGAACCTTGCTACTATATCATACCTAGGGGCAAAATAGTCCACAATTTTACCCTTGCCTTCATCTCCCCATTGCAAACCTAAAATAACGTCAACCATATGTTATGTTTTGAATCAGGGGCAAAAATAAGCCTTGACCATCAGTAAAAATGAAATGATGTGAATTAATTATCCTGTTTTTTCAAGGAATTCTGCAAACCCTTGCTAGGTAAGGGATTCGGTGTCAAAACGATCAACTGTTTGTATTCCCTGAAGAACGCTTAGTCGGGCCACCAATTCTTCCAATTCCTCCTTGTCATGCACAAATACTTTAATAGTGCCCTTGAAAATGCCCTCGGATGATTCAATGGTCAGCGCGGCAATATTTACCCGCATGTCTCCACTGATCACATTGGTAATCTTATTGATGATACCCACGTCATCAATGCCAATAATTTTTAATCCAGTTAAGAAAGAAATCTCCTTATTCTTGGCCCACTTGGTTTTGACCACACGGTGTCCATAATTGGCCATGAGTTGTGTGGCATTAGGACAGTTGGTTCTATGGATAATCAAGCCCTTTCCGGTACTAACAAATCCAAATACGTCATCTCCCGGTATGGGGTTGCAACACTTAGCTAGGGTATAAACAATTCGGTCACTGCTCTCACCAAAAATGATGAGTTCAGAATCTTTTTTATTGTAGTTCTTGTGTTGTTGGTGGTCTAAATGAATATCCTGTACTACGGGTTTGGGTCTAGGATGTTCCAATTTATCTCCCAACAAATGAAAATCTTTTAATTCACGCAGGTCAATAGACTTGGTGGCAATTCTGTACAAGAGGTCAAGAGAAGAAGGTACTTTGTAAAAATGCACCAACTCGTCAATATTGTGCTGATTATACGCAGCACCCATGCCCTCTAACTTGCGCTGTAAAGTATATTTTCCATCGTCTGCAATCTTGCGCTTCTCTTCTCTTAAAGCGTCTTTGATCTTGCTCTTGGCCTTTGCAGTAACCACAATACCCAACCAGTCTTCCGATGGTTTTTGTTTGCCACTGGTAATGATTTCTATCTGGTCTCCACTGCGTAGTTTATGACTAATAGGAACCAGCTTGTGGTGCACTTTTGCGCCAATACATTTGGTGCCAATGGCGGAGTGAATGGAGAAGGCAAAATCCAATGCCGTACTTCCCACGGGTAACATTTTTACATCGCCTTTTGGCGTATACACATATATCTCTTCTGCTAAAAATGAAGTCTTAAAATCTTGCAGAAAATCTACCGTGTCTGTATCAGGAGTACTCAGTACTTCTCTAATCTGTCCAAACCATTTATCAAAGCGATCTTCATCACCACCGCCTTCTTTGTATTTATAATGCGCGGCCAGGCCTTTCTCTGCAATTTCATTCATCCGCTTGGTCCTAATCTGTACCTCTACCCATTTACCCTGTGGCCCCATCACGGTGGTATGCAAAGCCTCGTATCCATTGCTTTTGGGGTTACTCAACCAATCGCGCAACCGTTCTGGTGAGGGGTTGTATTCGTCCGTGATTAAAGAGTAAACTTTCCAACAATCTTCCTTCTCTTTTTCTGGTGTGGAATTTAAAATCACGCGAATGGCAAAGAGGTCATACACTTCTTCAAAACTCACGGATTTTTTCTTAATCTTATTCCAAATACTATGAATGCTTTTGGGTCTTCCGTAGATTTCAAAATTAAAACTACCCGCGTCTAATTTTTCTTTTAATGGGCGGATAAATTCATTGATATAACGGCTTCTTTCACGCTTGGTTTCAGAAAGCTTTTTGGCAATATCTCTATAAGCTTCTGGCTCCATGTATTTCATAGACAGGTCTTCCATTTCTGTCTTAATGCTATACAATCCCATGCGGTGTGCAAGTGGTGCATATACCCAAACAGTTTCTGAAGCAATCTTGAGTTGTTTCTCCCGCTTCATACTATCTAGGGTGCGCATATTGTGTAAGCGGTCTGCTAGCTTTATTAGAATTACCCTTGGGTCATCTGTTAGCGTCAACAAAATTTTCTTAAAGTTCTCTGCCTGTTGACTGGTATTGGTGTCTATAACATTGGAGATCTTGGTGAGTCCATCTACAATCTTGGCAATCTCAGAACCAAATTCGTGTTCTAAATCTTCTAGTGTAATGTCTGTATCCTCAACGGTATCGTGCAAAAGCGCGCAGATAGTACTACGCACACCAAGGCCAATTTCTTCCACACAAATCATGGCCACTTCTAATGGATGTATGATATAGGGCTCTCCACTTTTTCTACGCATGGATTTATGCGCTTCTGCCGCCATTTCAAAAGCCGTACGCACCAATTCTTTATCACCCCTTTTTAGTTTGGGTCTAAGGCTGCGCAATAGGGCACGATAATGCCGGAGAATCTCATTCTTCTCCTGTTCTGCGTTCAAATTATATTTGGGAAGTGCCGCTTCTACCCCTTGATTGTCCAATGCTTGCTCCATCACTCTACGAATATAAACAATGTTGTTACATTTGTAGTTCACATGCAAGAAAGCCCACAGAAGAAAGTATTTGATTTTTCCCTTTTCAAACGGATTTTCCGTTTTGTAAAGCCCTATTCGGGATTTTTCTACGGGAGCATTCTCCTAGCCATCTTAATGGCTTTTTTTGCGCCAGTAAGACCCTACTTAATTCAATTAACCATTGATAGTGCTACTGGTAAAGCTTTGCACCTGCCTGCTTGGGTAAAATGGGTGCTCTTTGGCAGAGACCTGAGCGATATAAGTCGCTTTATTATTGCGGTTACCCTTTTTCAAGTATTCTTTCTCTTGGTGGAATCTGCGGTAAGATTCTTGTTCAGTTTTGTTACGGCTTGGATGGGGCAGATGGTGGTGAAAGACCTGCGTGTGACGGTCTATGAAAAAGTGGTTGGTTTGAACCTAAGTCAATTTGACAAGA
>JBEAPC010000287.1:0-5975 GCA_041164585.1 Bacteroidota bacterium | reverse complement strand
TCCGCATTGCGTTCATAGGATCCCAACAAATCCCCGGCAACGCGCAATTCTTTCAATTTTTGTTCGTGTGTCAGTTCTTTGAAACTTTCGATAGTCATAAACAGGTTTGCTTTATTCGGGTGCAATCTAATAAGAAAAAAACAATTTATTGTCAGATTCCTCCATTTCTAACAGCATGATCCACCGCCCTAGCCGTTAAAGCCATATAAGTAAGGGAGGGATTTTGTGTAGAAGTTGAGGTCATACAGGCTCCATCGGTTACATACACATTTTTACATTCATGAAGTTGATTGAACTCATTGAGTAGGGATGTTTTGGGATCTTTTCCCATTCTTACCCCTCCCATTTCATGGATATCAAGGCCAGGTGCCTGTTTGGAATCTGATGTTTTGATATTGGTAAACCCAGCTTTTTGGAACATATCAGTCATTTGTTCTAGGTAATCTTTGACCATTTTTTCATCATTGTCGTCATATCCAACACGGATATTCAGCTGTGGGATTCCCCATTCATCTTTTAAACTTGTATGCAAACTCACTTGATTAGTGGCCTTAGGAATGGTTTCTCCCATCATATGAGACCCCACTTGCCAAGGCCCCAACTCTTTTTCTGCTAAATGCTGTTTCAGGGCAAGTCCTAGTCCTTGGGTATTTCGTTTAACGCTTCTATAAGAGGAAAATCCAGCAGCATAACCCCTTAAAAAATCCGTTTCTTGTTTTTCTACATTTCTAAACCTTGGTAGATAGGCACTTGTGTGTGATCTCCCATCTGTAGTACTTTCCAAATGCCCCTCATGGGTTGCATTAATTCTTGCCCTATAATTATGGAATGCTAGGAATTTACCCAATAACCCATGATCATTTCCCAAGCCTTGTGGAAACCTAGACGAGGTAGAGTTGAGCAAGATCAAATTGGTATTCAATGCCCCAGCATTTACAAAAATCACTTTAGCATAATATTCCACCATTTCTTTGGTATGACTATCAATGACTCTCACCCCTGTAGCTTTTCCCTTTTGTTCATCATAGATAATAGAATGAACAACAGAGAATGGCCTCAGTGTCATTTTCCCCGTTTTAGCGGCCCAAGGGATGGTAGAGGAATTGCTATTGAAATATCCTCCAAACGGACAACCTCGCTGACAAAGGTTTCTTTTCTGGCATTGGCCCCTTCCCTGCTCTAAATGAAGGGCTGTTGGCTCTGTTAAATGAGCACACCTGCCATAAATCAAATGCCTATTTTGATAATTTTTCTGGAGGATCTCTTTAAAATAGTGATCAACACAGGTTAGTTCCAATGCCGGTAGAAATTCACCATCTGGCAAAATGCTTAACCCATCCTTGTTTCCTGAAATACCAACAAATTTTTCTACATGGCTATACCAAGGCGCTAAATCCTTGTATCGTATAGGCCAATCCACTGCAAAGCCATCCCTTGCTGGACCATCAAAATCAAAATCGCTCCAGCGCTGTGTTTGCCTTGCCCACATAATTGATTTGCCCCCTACTTGGTATCCCCTAATCCAATCAAATGGTAGTTCTTGTTGATAAGGGTGTTCTTGGTCTTTGACAAAAAAATGGGCTGCATCTTCTTTGAATGCATAACAACGGCTGATTACAGGATTGGCTTGGGTTATCTCAAGTGGCATTTGCCCCCTGTGTTCAAATTCCCAAGGAAATTTATTGGTTGTAGGATAATCCTTTAAATGCTGAACATCCCTTCCTCGTTCTAAAACCAAGGTATTCCAGCCATTTTCTGTAAACTCTTTTGCAGCCCAGCCCCCACTCATACCAGAGCCAATAACAATGGCATCAAAACTTCTTTTCCCGTTGTTAAATGATGAATTCTCTGCCATTTAAGCTGGTTTTATTGGTTGATTAGATACGGGTACACATCCGTGAAATCTAGATGGAATTTGTTCATACACTTGCACTTTTGTCATGAAAAATTCTGACCCAGAATAAGCTTGGATCAAGCGTTGTTTAGCCTTTGTAAAAAAAATCACTAATGGATCTTCGTTATCCTTACTAAGCTCTAATTGTTCCAGAAAAGCCAATCTTTCCGTTGATGCCGCATTACTAAAAAATTGTTTCTGTTGCTTTTGAAATGCTGCTGAAAAAGCATTCAAACTTTTCAAAAATTTTTCCTGTTCTTCTTTTGGCGTACAATCATCCAGCATTTTCCAAACAAAAAGATCTGCGTGTACTTCTAATGCTCCTGGAGAATCGGTTTTAGGAATTAGTGTATCGGCAAAAGCCGCAAAAATCATTTCCTGATCAGCATTTACTGAAATATGTTTCAGTTTTAGTCCTTTGTTCTGTGGTAATAACAAACAGGAAGGAATCAAGGCTGATCCTGCAGAAACAAATAAAATTTGTTTCAAAACTTGTCTTCTTGAAGTTGGCATATATGGCGTATGTCTTTAAAAATACGCAGCAAAATGACAGAAAACTTAATCCGTTGATATAAAATTAAGATTGGGTAAAAAATGTCAAACTAAAATGGGCTCCACACAACGGTCAATAGCAGTAAGTAATACTTCAACCAAAGAGGCGGTAGCTTCTGACTTATCTTTTAGAATAGTCCTACTGCTAAAAATATGGTTGGGAAAATATTGTACAAAATAACTTGAGTAGGATTCAAATTCCCAATAAACTACCGTACCCCTTAATTGTCCTGTGATTTTCTTACCCTTATATTCGGTTTGAACAGGAATGGAAAAAAATTGCATCTTCCTAATTTTAAACAAATGTAGGTGGTCATAGAAGCTGTTTTTGTAGTAGAATTACCAAAAGCTTACCGTAAAATCACCGAATTTTCATCGTGATTTTCACCGTCTTAGAAGAAATAGCCAAATAATTACATTTTTTAATCATTCGTATTGAATTACTTGGATTGTCTAACTTTATTGTTCAATATACTATTATGAAAAAATATACCGCTTCTAGACTATCAGAAGGTAATAAGCTTTTCCCATGTGAAATCTTGATGGATGACTCAGCAGTTACCTTAAAACTTCCAGGTTTTTTGAATGGAAAAGAAACTACTATTCCTATGAATAGAATCAGTTCAGTAGATATTGAAAGTCCGTTGATTGGGTATTCCACCATTATTATAGAAACAACTGGTGAAGGCGCCATTAGAGCACATGGGTTTACTAAAGCAGAGGTTACTGAAATAAAAACAACACTATTATCAAAAATTCTTAAAAGTTAATCCCTTCTAGTCTTTCAGAAAATCAAAATGTTGTCCTTTAAATCTTTTGTCTGAAAATAATTTTGAAAGATTTTTAAAAGATTCAAAAGGGGCTTTAGTTATAAATAAGTTGACCATCCAAGGGGGAATTCCTCCACCGGGATCTATTTTAATTTGATAGTCTATACTAATCTTATTGTCAGGCAGGGGTTTAACCAACCATGTAGCTTGTGAAATTGGCACTCTTTGTTTACCCTCTTTTAATGGTAAAATATTATCAATGGTATTTGCATGTATGGT
Organism: Bacteroidota bacterium; assembly: GCA_041164585.1. Lineage (GTDB taxonomy): Bacteria > Bacteroidota > Bacteroidia > Chitinophagales > Chitinophagaceae > Sediminibacterium. The sequence goes on along the minus strand of JBEAPC010000287.1, from coordinate 2,480 downwards.
CAACAATTTGGTCATTGGGTTTTGACTAATACTTAAATCAATAACCATATCTCTATTACTCATTGGCCAAGGCAAAGAAGCTTCTGCATAATAATACAATCGAGCACTAGATATTTGTTTTACCAAACTAGCTTGTTTGGTGGCTAATACCCATTCTGGTTGCAAATTAGGTTGCATTAAAATAGCAACCAATTGAGAAAGACTTGCTTGAAATTCACAGACTACTCTAATGGATTTAAATTTAGAATCTTCTAATTTGGCTGTATAAACTGCAATCCCATCTTTTTCTTTCTTTAAATTCCACTCCGTTTGAGCATCAACAGAAAAACTTAAAAGACAGGCAAAAATGATACTGGCAGAAACAATTGGGTAAAATTTAAAGATATAGTTCATTTGTGCCAAGATAATACTAATGAATGATGTAGGAAACTGGGATTCGTTGATTTAACTTATTAGATGTTCAACAAAATGCCCATATTTAAAAAATGATGTTTAACTTAAGATTCTTGGGCCCCACCAACCCATGCACCATATGTTACTCAAAAAGTCAACCATACAATTACTCCGATTTCCCTTTTCCTTTTTTTTAATGCCTGTATTTTGGTTTGCACTAAGTTTTACAGAAAATATAAACTGGCTAAATGCAATTGCCAGTTTTCTTTTACTTCATCTTTTATTGTATCCTGCCTCAAATGGGTACAATAGTTATATGGACAGAGATACCGAAAGCATAGGAGGATTAGAAAAACCCATGGAGCCTAGTTATGAATTATACCAGACTAGCCTTTTTATGGACTTTTTGGGTTTGATACTTGCATTTGTAATCAGTATCCATTTTGGTTTGGGTTACTTATGTTATATTTTGTTTTCCCGATTATATTCATGGCGAAAAATCAGGTTAAAACAATACCCCATAATAGGTTACCTAACAGTGATTGTAAACCAGGGTGCACTGGTGTTCTATATGGTTTTTGAAGTATGTAGTAACGTTATTTCTCCTTCTGTGCCTTTAGATTTATTAATAGCCGCTAGTCTTTTAATTGGGGGATTTTACCCTATAACCCAAATCTATCAACACAAACAAGATCAAGAAGACGGCGTAAAAACCATTTCTATATTATTGGGTAAAAAAGGAACTTTTTTCTTTTGCATGTGTCTATACCTTTTGGCATTTGGTATTTTATTTTGGCATTTTAACCAACAGGGAACATTGAACCAATTTTTTATATTGCAACTCTTTTTTTTACCAGTAGTTATTTATTTTCTGTTTTGGTTTTACAAAGTTTGGAAAAATCCAATAGAAGCCGGATTCAAACAAACAATGTTTATGAACTGGCTAGCTAGTAGTTGTACCAATGCAGCATTTATCACCTTATTAATTTTAAAATATTTTGGCTGAAATAATTTCTATAGGTACTGCAGTTCCCAAACATTGTCATAGTCAGAAAGAGATACTAGCTTTCATGCAGGAAATTTATCAATTAGACCCAATTGAGAAAAGAAAATTGTCTTTTTTATATAACCAAAGCGGGATTGAGCAAAGACATTCAGTAATCCCAGATTTTGGTATTCCAAAAGACCAATGGACTTTTGTTCCATCAGACCCTGCTAAAGACTTTCCAGATATTGACCAAAGAATGGCCATCTATCAATCTCAAGCTACTCCGCTTAGTATAGAAGCAATAGAAAATTGCTTAAAAGGACATTGTGAGAAAGAGGCAATTACCCATTTAATTACCGTTAGTTGTACCGGTATGAGTGCTCCTGGTTTAGACTTAGAAATCATGGAGGCCCTTCAATTAAAACCTACCCTTTTTAGAACTTCTGTCAATTTCATGGGATGCTATGCTGCAATTCATGGCCTAAAACTTGCCAAACTTATTTGTGATAGTTCACCAGAGGCTCAGGTATTATTGGTCTGTCTTGAACTGTGCACTATTCATTTACAAAAAGAATATAGTTTAGACAATGCTTCAAGTAGTTTATTATTTGCAGACGGATGCGCAGCTGCGCTAATCAATAACCAAGCACAAACAAATAGTTTAACAATCAAAGGATTTCATTCTCATGTTGCCAGTCAAGGAAAATCAGACATGGCATGGCAAATCAGTAAAAAGGGATTTTTAATGCGATTAAGTAGTTATGTTCCTGAGTTAATTGAAACAGATATTAAAGCATTAGTTCAAGATGCTATTTTGAAAAATGGTTTAGGAAATCAAGTGGTTTCACACTGGTGTATACATCCTGGCGGTAAAAAGATTATAGATCTTATACAAAAGGAATTAGCACTAACCTTACCTGATACAGAAGACGCAAGAAAAGTATTATCCCAATATGGTAATATGTCTGCTCCAACTATCTTATTTGTATTAAAGTCTATCATGGAAAAAGGCGTAAAAGAAAAAGAACAGGTATTTGGTGTTGCATTTGGTCCTGGGCTAACAATGGAAACATTTTTATTAGAAAACACTTCAACTCAA
>JBEAPC010000286.1:0-7555 GCA_041164585.1 Bacteroidota bacterium | reverse complement strand
TGGTGTGGTCCATGTAGAGCAGAAAATCCAAATCTGGTAGCTGTGTATCAAAAATACAAGAACAAGAATTTTACTATTCTGGGTGTTTCATTAGATGAGGAAAAAGAATACTGGTTGCAAGCCATTAAAGCTGACCAACTAAATTGGACACATATCAGTGATCTCAAAAAATGGGAAAGCAAAGTGGTTCCTGAATATGGCATTGAGTCTATTCCTTACAGCGTATTGATTGACCCCAGTGGTAAAGTGATTGCTACCAAACTGCGCTCTGCTGAATTGGATCAGCAATTGGCGCAGATTTTCAAATAGCTTCTAGTAATCTCATTTTTGACAGCCCTTCTTAAATATACCCTCTAGCGGGTAGATATAAGGAGGGCTGCTTCTTTATTTTCATGTTCCAAAATTTGGACATGACATATAGTAGCCCCTACCTAAAACAGGCGTATAGTAGTACGCTTCCACTTTCAGCCTTACATTCTTTGGATGCTTCCGATATGGACCAAAGAGAATGGTTGTTAAACCTGCTTACAGAGAATCAACGTCAGGACCTGCTTGCTAATTTTAGTTGGGCCAAAGAGTTGAAACAGTTTGCCGGTTTTCTCAACAATATTGTTTTTTCTTTTGGAGCTGGCATGGTCATGAGAAAAATTGTGAGAAGGAGCAAAAGGCTCAACCATATTTTGCAATTCAAGGAACTGCAACAAGTGCGTAGTAATATTGAAAAGGGTTCCTTTGCTTATGACACCCTACTCTTTGGTTTAAAGCCCTGGCAGGTGCTAGAAAACAAATCGCATTTGGCTAACCTGGTTTGTCTAGCCATTTTGTTTGGCGATGAATTTATTGATGGCATTGCCCAATTATATGGCAAGCAAGAAGTAAGGGCTATTTTGGCCAATCCTACAATTGATTTCTCCTTGCGTTTTAAGCTTAAGGAACATGGCGCGGAGCTCTTTTATGAATTTGATATTCGGGAGCTCTTACCAGATTGGGTACTAGACAGTGTAAATGAAAAATACGGAATTAGCTATCGCGATTTCTATGCCCACTTGCTGTTCTTATTAACAGAAATGAACCTGCACTTGGGCAAATTATTGGCCCATCAAATTAAGCCCGTAGCTAGTTTAATCTGTCAGGTTTGCAACAAATGTTTTGATACTTACAAAACAGACCTAGCCCAGTATCGCCATGATTATAGCATGGAGGAATTATTGTCATATCAGCAGCGCAAAGACGATCAGATTATTCAAGTATTGTTAGAACTGCGTTGTGTGTTGCTAAACAAACACCTCAAAACTTATCAGCGTCATTTTGCCAATTGGAGCCTGATGGTGCGCAGCATGCAGGTCTATGACGATATACAAGACCTAGCCCTGGACTGTGGTTATCAAATGAATTTTGTATGCTATTTTGCCCATCAGTTTTTTCCAAAAGAGTGGCATTGGCTACAAGAGCATCAAGTAGAACTAGCCCAGCTAAAAGGTTTGGAGCAGCAAATGATGGTTAGTCTGAATATGCCTGCATCCGTATTATTGTCAATGCAATACGCCAAACAATTGGTGCAGGGCAATTTGAATTGGGTGCAACAAAAAATCACAGGTTATCTCTGGAAGAAAAACTGGTTTGGCTGGAACAAAGATTTATCCGCTGCAGAGCGTGTAGCATTTGGCGCTGTAGCCAGATTAGAAATGGGAAAACTGTCTTTGTCATTTGCCGAAAAAATACAGCTCTTGCAATCCAAAATTTTAAGCGTAAAAGACCCCTTGATTTCAGAAGACCTGCTCCATGCACATTTGGCCAATACGGTTTTATTGGACCCTGAATTGTCTGCGCATTTTATGCGTAGTTTAAATACCAAGGACCGCTATTTTTTAAAAGAACAATTCTTTTCATTTCCAACCCAACAAAAAGCAGCATTGGTTAAGCGTTGGCTATTGCAATTGGGTTATTAATTTAAACCTGATGTTTCTTTAAGCTTGATGTCATTCACCTCATGCTTTTGATGCATGAAAATGATCCAGCACAGCCTTGTCCCATTTAACTTTCAGGCTTTGTACATGCTGTAACCTGCGCTGGTATTTCTTGGGCTTATGATAATATAATAAAGCCAAATTAATCTGTCTTCTACGCCAGTGCCTGACCATTTCTCTGGCCATAATCCTGTTGGTTCCCAAGGTTAAGTCATGAAAGATTTTTAATTCGGGATAAGCTTTGGTTTGCTCATATACACTATCAACAATTTTATTTAAAACGGTTTGAAAAGACATCAAATCTTTTTTGTGCGCCTTTATACTATCATATCCAAATTGCTGAATCAGGGCCAAGTGTAGGTCTCCATTAATATGCGCATTCATGCCTAAGAACTGGTATTGCAAACTATTCAAACTATCAGTTTGGTAATAGGCTTTCCAATTGTCGGGAATCTCCTGCCCCTTTAGATAAGCATCATGTGCTTGAAAAAAAATGGGTATAAATGCATCGTCTAATTTAATGGTAAAATCTAGAGCGGCTGTGTTTTGGGTGCTTGCAAATTGATTAGTAATGAGCACTGTTTGCCGGTAAAGTCCTGCAAAATGTTTGGAGATAGTATTACCCTTTTCAATAGACAACAAACTATCAAGATAGGATTGATTAAACTGGAGATGTTTTGCCGTATCAGTAAGTCCCTGCCCCTTGATTGGAAGAAATGTGATCAGATAAAATAGCAGTAGCAAATAGATTCTCAGGGGCATGCTGCAATCTAATAAAACTGGGGCAAAAAAAAGCCGCCCCAATTGCGTTGGGGCGGCTATATCAATTAGTACTAAGCTTAATTATAGTTGAGAAATTCTCAAGCCAACTTTGGCATAGTTTGTACTTGCTTTGATACTTGCATTGTCTACCAATTGCAATACTAGGTCTCTAGCAGTTGTAGAAGACACACCAGGATTCAAAATAGTAATGGTAACAGTACCAAAACTACTGTTGGCTGGAATGGTTCCTTTACCAGTAATAGCAGTATAGTGTGTTCCAGCAGTTGCTGTACTTTCACTAGCTACTACAAAGTCAAAATCAGTAGCAGTTGACTTTTGAGCACCTACCAAGTTCACACGCAGGGTTACAGTTCCAATAGCCCTTGTTATAGTTGGTTGACTGGTTGGCGTAGTTGCATTAAATGTTGGTACCCTTGTCATCATTGGATAAGTAAGACCAACTGCATTTGCATTCCAAGAAGCAGCATCAAATTCTACAACTGAACCTGTAAATACAGTGAGTTCATTCTTAACGCAACCCGTTAGGAATAAAATGCATAACAATATGGAGGATGTGAGTATTTTTTTCATGTTTCTGTTTTTTAGTATCCAGCATTTTGTTTCAGATTCGGGTTACCATCAATATCGCCTTGAGGCAAAGCAGGAAGTATGCGAGTATCAGTAAAGGCAACATTATTGTAATGCGGCGCTTTTACTAAATCTCTACCCAAACGTTTTAAGTCAAAGAAACGGTGTCCTTCAAAAGCAAATTCAATTCTGCGTTGACGCAAAATTTCTTCAAGCAATTGAGCCTGTGTCATGGCGTTATCAGCAGTTTCTTGAGTAGAACCAGTATAGTCAGTATACCTTCTAGCTTTAAGGGCTTTTAAATCAGACAATGCACCAGCCAAATTTAATACAGCAGAACCTGCAGTAGCCTGTGCTTCTGCACGATTTAATAAGGCTTCTGAAATACGTAAAACTGGAACGTTATCTAAATTGATGGTACCATTTTTTCCTAAAAATTTGGTACACTCAACTTTAATATTACCACGTCCTGATGTACCGGGTTCAAACATTAAATTTCTAACGTCAGTGCTTCTTGATGCAACCGTTGCTGGATTTGCAAATACTGTAGTAGTGTTTCCGCCAGTTAAAGTAATACCTAGATCATTCAGCATGGTAATGGTAGGAACTACATCTCCAAATCCACCAGTTGCTGCTTGGTTACCAGCAGTTACCAAAGTAGTATAGGATGTTTGCAATGATTCATTTACACCAATATTCTCTGCAGGAGTTGTATAACGCACTTGAAACAAAGTTTCTGTATGTGTTTCGGCCCTCCATTGTGATACATAGTTGGCGGTAGTAGCCAATTTGCTACTTGCCAAAGTAATCACCGCATCAGACCACTTCTTAGACTCTGTGTAATCTTTGCTATACAAATAAACACGGGACAATAGTGCTTGAGCCGCTGCTTTATTAGCAACGTTTACACCCAATCCAGGAAAAGCTAGTTTGGCTTCTGCAAGGAGCAAGTCTTTAACAATCTGAGCATAAACATCGGCTATAGGTGCCCTTGAAGGTTTCCAAGCCAATGCATCAGCAGATGTAGCTATACCACTTGTTGAAAGTGGCACTCCACCTCTGTCTTGTACAGTCACAACTGCACCTGGAATATAACCGTATACTTTAACAAGGTCAAAATAATACAACCCTCTTAAGAAGTATAGTTGACCTAACCAACGATCATTATCAGCCGTTGTAGGTGCAGGAGAAATAGCACCACTTCCTATTGCAGCAATGGTATTGTTGATTTGGTTAATAGCTGCATAAGCCCCAGACCAAACGTTACCAGTAAAATGTGCGTTTTGCACATTGGCTGCTTCATTGATTAATCTACCAGACTTATTTGTAGCAAATCCATTATCTGCTAACACTTCGGGGATTGCAACTAAATCTCTACCGTATAAACGGGCAGATTTTAAAGTGGCATAAATTGAAGTAATGGAAGCATCAATGGCTTCTTTTGATGAAAGTGCTGTAGTAGCTTCAATGGACTGTCTTGGAGCAATCTCCAATTGTTTTTTACAACTGGAAAAAACAACTAGCAAGGAAGCTAGCGCCAATCCTGTTTGATATAATTTTTTAGTATTCATTTCTGATTCGTTTGTTTATTAATAATTAGAATCCAACTTGAACACCCACGGTGTAGTTCTTTGTTTGCGGAACAATACCTGTAGCTGTACCTACGAATTCAATGTCATAGCTAAACCAATCGCTGGCAGTCCATAGGTTGGTACCTTGTACATAAAAACGGAAACTGCTCAATCCAGCTTTTTTCACCAAAGAAGGTGATAAATCATAATAAACAGCAACGTTTTTCAAACGAACATAATCAGCCTTGAAGAAAGTTCTGGTTCCACTCTGAGCTCCTGATCCTTTAGATTCTGCACTAGTCAACAAATAACGAGGGAAAAATGTCATCTGACCAGGTGTGGTCCAACGCTGATCATAAGCCTCTTTCAACACGTTGATACGCGCTATATTTTCAATCAAGAAGTTAGCTTGACCATCAGAAGAGTATCTGCCATATTCATATTGGAAGAAAAAGTCAAAAGTGAAATTCTTGAAAGTAAGGCTGTTTCTCAAACCTCCTTGGTACAATGGCGTATTCTGTGGTCCAATGATCTTACGGTCTTTGGCCAATACTTGGTAGGTTAAATTACCTGTAGAATCATACCACATTGGTCTACCTGTTGCAGGGTTAACACCAGCAAATTGCTGTGTAAATAACACACCCAATGGTTGACCAACTTGAACTGAGTTATCACTTGGAAGAATTTTCAATCCGTCATACAATTCTTTCACTTCATTTCTATTATATGCAAAAGTGAATGTAGTATTCCAGTTAAATCCTCCTTGTTTCTTAGCCTTGATGATGTCTCCACCCAAGGTTAATTCAATACCTCTGTTTGATAGTCTACCTACGTTTGATGTAATAGAACCAAAACCAGTAGAAATTTGAACGGGTTGGCTAATTAATAGATCTCTAGTTTCTTTATTGTACACTTCAATGCTACCAGTTACGCGGTTGCCAAACAAACCAAAGTCAAGACCCAAGTTAGTGGTTACGTTGGTTTCCCATTTCAATTTTGGATTGGCTAACTGTGTAAAAGCAATACCAGATCCATTGTTATAGATACCACCGCCACCATACAAACCTAGACCATCAAAGTTTCCAATTTGGTCATTACCGGTGCTACCATAACTAGCGCGCAATTTCAAGGAATTAATTACATTGGAATTTTTCAAGAAAGCTTCTTGGTCAATATTCCATGCACCAGAAACTCCCCAGAAAGTACCGTATTGGTTATCAGAACCAAATCTAGAAGAACCATCACGGCGTAAGGTAAAGGCTACTAAGTATTTTCTATCAAAACCATAGTTTACTTTACCAAAGAAACCGTTTCTACGGAATCCAGAGAAAAACTCACCTACAGAAACTGGAGTTGCTGCATTATTCAAAGAAGTAAACTGATAAGTTGGGAAATTTTGTCCGTTAGCAGTAATACTTTCATTGTTTTCTCTTCTATATTCAAAACCAACTATACCATCCAAACGGTGTTTGGTACCAAAAGTCTTGTTGAAGTTCAAAGTCTGGTAGGTGTTTATATTGGTATTCCAGTTGCTCTGAACGTTTACGTTACCCTTTAAGTTAAATCCATCAGCAGTTCTAGCATCACGCACGTTTTTACCTTGGGTAAGACGATAGTCCATACCCACTAAGGTTTTAAAGGTTAACCAGCTGTTGATTTTATAATCCAAAGTAATGTTTCCAATGATTTGATTGGTGCGTTGATAACCACTGTTATAATCATTTACTTGAATAATGTTCTGGTTCAAAGTACCAATCAAGTTGGCAGGGGTTTGACCAGGAACACCATAATATGTTCCATCTGCATTATAGATTGGATTCACTGGAATAATACCAGATGCAGAGAACGCAGGGCTTCCTAAGAAGGAACCACTTGTTGCAAATGGGTTATTCTGCGAAAACGTACTCAAATTTACACTAGTTCCAATAGTTAAACGGTCAGTGGCTTTGTTTTGTAAATCAAAACGAATACCAGCACGTTTAAAATCGGCCTTGGTAACATTGGCTTCCTGAAAAGAATAGTTACCTGCTACACGGAAAGTAGTTTTTTCATTACCACCGCTGGCACTTAATTCATAGTTCTGTATGGAACCTGTTCTGAACGCTGCGTCTTGCCAATCATAAGTAGGCAAAGCTGCTCCTGCTGCCAAAGCTTGGGCTTGTGTTAGGGTAGAAGCATTGGGTACACGCAATTCATTTAAAACAGTTTGCAATACAGCAACATTATCCCAAGGGAGGTTATTACTATTACCATAGGCTTCTGCCCTCATTTGAAAATACTCCTGAGAATTAGACATTTCCAGTTTCTTCATCAATTGTACTGAACCCATGTATACGTTAGCATTGAACTTGGTTTTTCCCGCTTTACCTTTTTTAGTAGTGATGATGACAACACCATTAGAAGCGTTTGAACCATAGATAGCTGCAGAAGCCGCATCTTTTAAGATGTCAATGGTTTCAATATCGTCTGGGTTTAAGAAAGCTAGAGGGTTGTTCTGAGTAAAGCCACCATCAGAACGAGTGTTGATTTGAACACCATCCACAATGTACAAAGGATCATTACCTGCTAGGTATGATCCCTGACCACGGATACGTACGTTGATGGCACCACCCGGTAAACCATTGGTAGCTTGTACCAATACACCCGCAGCTTTACCTTGTAAAGCTT
>JBEAPC010000285.1:0-11827 GCA_041164585.1 Bacteroidota bacterium | reverse complement strand
TCTTTCCATTCCAACACTTTGAAAACAATCTGTGTAGAGATATTGTAAGGGAAATTGCCCACTACGGTAAAAGCACCTTCAAAAGGCGTTTCTATTTGCAAAAAATCCTGATGAATAATTTTTCCTTGAATAGCAGGATAATGGAGGTTGAGATAGACCACTTTCTCATCATCCAGTTCTACAGCTTTAAAATCTATTCCTTTTAGGGGAAGCAAGTACTTGGTTAGTGCTCCTGCGCCAGGACCCACTTCTACCAACTGCGTAAATGAGTCAGATTCCAAGGCTGCTACAATCTGTTTGCAGATAGATTCATCTTTGAGAAAATGCTGACCCAGTGATTTTTTCAGGCGATAGTCCATTGGCACGAAATTAGGTTTTTTAAGGTTCCCGCAGTTGCGGCTAATAATCCTTATTTTTACCCATAATTTACATCAATGAGCTATGAATTACAAAAGCCGGTGATAGGATTCACTTGTGGAGACCTAAACGGCATTGGAATAGAACTAATTATCAAAACACTGTCAGATCACCGCATTTTAGAAATCTGCACACCGGTGGTTTTTGCCAATAACAAATGCATCAATTTCTACAAAAAGACCATGCCTGAAGTAAATTTCAGCTATTCTAGTGTAAAGGAATTGAATAGGCTAAATCCCAAACAGGTGAATATTTTTAACTGTTGGGAAGAAGAAGTGGTGATTACCCCGGGTCAATTAAATGAAACTGGCGGCAAATACGCTTTAGAATCTTTAACACAAGCTACCCAGGCTTTAAAAGAGGGATTGATCCATGGCTTGGTTACTGCCCCCATTCATAAAAAGAATATTCATACAGAAGCATTTCCTTATACCGGTCATACGCCCTATTTCAAAGCATTCTTTAATGTGAGTGATGTGGTCATGTTCATGGTAGCAGAAAATATGCGCGTTGGTTTAGTGACAGAACACGTAACCGTGGCCGATGTATCTAAACATATTACCAGAGAGAACATTCTGTTGAAATTGAAAATCATGCACAACAGTTTGCAAAAAGATTTTGGTGTTGACAAACCCAAGATTGCGGTGTTGGGTTTGAACCCACACGCGGGAGACGAGGGATTGATTGGAGCAGAAGAAGAAACGATTATCAAGCCGGCCATCAAAGACGCCAAGCAAACCATGCTGGTATTTGGACCCTATAGTGCCGATGCGTTTTTTGCTCGTGGACAATTTGAAAAATTTGATGCCGTTCTAGCCATGTACCATGACCAGGGTTTGATTCCATTCAAGTCTTTGGCCATTGGCGAAGGCGTGAATTATACAGCGGGATTACCCGTGATCAGAACCAGTCCGGATCATGGAACTGCATTTGATATTGCTGGCAAGGATAAGGCCGATGCCAATAGTTTTATTGTAGCTGTGTTTGAAGCAGTAGATATTTATAGAAGCAGAAATGGCTACAAAGAAATGCGCGCCAACCCACTTAGGAAAATGAGTGCCAGAATGTTGGCCAATGCCGTTGATGAACGCATAGAAGAAAACGAAGGATAAAATTAGTAGTATGTTGACCATTTCTAATCAGGAGCTAACCATTAGCATTAGTGCACAAGGTGCCGAATTACAAAGCATTTTTAACAAGCAAACCCAGTTGGAATATTTATGGGATGCTAACCCCGCATTCTGGCCCAAGAAAAGTCCTGCATTATTTCCCATTGTTGGGGGATTGAAAAATGGACAGTACCAATATAATGGTCAATCCTATGCTATGGGTAGACATGGATTTTCAAGAGAATCTGTTTTTAGTGTTAGTGAGCAAACGGAGTCTAGTATTGTATTTACCCTAGAAGCAAATGCAACCACTAGGGCCATCTACCCTTTTGAATTTAAATTTTCCATTGCTTATCGCGTAGAAGGCAATCAATTATTTGTGACTTACTTGGTAGAAAATACAGGAGACAAGGATTTGTATTTTTCTGTTGGAGCCCATCCTGCATTCAGAGTACCTCTGACTAATGGAACCGGTTATGAAGACTGGTTTTTAGAATTTGGCACAACTGAAACAGTGGGTGTTCATCCACTAGATGCGGAAGGATTGGTAGAACCAATTGCCGTTCCTTATTTAGAGAACTGCAGCCAATTGCCCTTGAAAAAGTCTTTGTTTTATGGAGACGCCCTTGTCTTCAAAAATCTAAAAAGCCATAGCATTGGCATCAAGAGCCATCAATCTCCACATGGTCTTACCATGCACTATGGAGACTTTCCTTATATGGGTATTTGGAGCGCCAAAGAAGCAGACTTTGTTTGTATAGAACCTTGGTGTGGCGTTGCCGATAGTACTACAACTAATAGTCAACTCATCAACAAAGAAGGCATCAACCAATTAGCAGTAGGCGGAACTTTTGAAAGAACCTGGCGTGTGGAATTATTCTAAGGCTTATTTGAAAAAGCTATCTGCTATGCCTTTGTTCACTATATAATTGCTATAAGTAATTTCCACCCTACCCTTTTTGTTTTTTAGTTTCTGCGCTTCAGAAAGAGGCTTCTCATTGTCATCAAATTCCAAAGTAATTCCCTTGGGTAGTTTGTAGTCCTTGGTATTAAAACTAAACACTACTTTCTGGGGTAATCCAAAATTGGCAAAAGCCCCATAACTCATTTGCATTTCATAAGTACCATTTTCCTTGGTAGTAGTAATTGCTTTGCGAACCAGCAAATTTGGCTCGTCAATATACAAAGTGGTGATCACAATTTCACTGGCTTCATTGGTAGGTAGCAATTTCACAATCTTGGTTTTAAAACCATCAATCACGGCTTCACCTGCAGCCAATGCTACAAAATCACTGGTAGTAATAATGGTGCTCATATTTACTGATACACCACCCTTGGGGAGCAAGGATATACCACCCTCTTTTTTCAACCTAAACTTATTGGGCTTTTTAAAATAGACTTTTACTTTTCCAATGGGTGCTTTGATAAAACTCACATCGGTTTTCATATTACCGTCTGCCTCATAATCATTTACCTGGTCAAGTTTGGCCTTCACTTTTGTTACAAGCGCTGTCATATCTTGGGCCTGAACACTTGAATAAGAAATCAATAAAGCAACAACGAAAAAGAAAATCCTCATGGAAAATATTTTAAAATAAAAGCAAATTAACTCAACACGTCTTTCTTGTTAAAGATCCAAATGCTACCGCCTACAAATCCAATAATATGTACAATCAATACTAGGGCAGAATTGACAATCTTTTGTGGGTTCTGAATACTACCCACAATGGCTTCATTGGCGTCATTGACTTGAATGTCAAAAAACTCTTTCCAACTAATCATGTGTGTAGTAAAGAGATAGGGTTTTAAGGCATTGAAAATGGGAATATTCAAGGTACTCAAGATGGTGAAAAATACAATCACACTCATGGTAGCTACAATTGGTCCAATACTGTTTTCCGCAAAAATGGACAAGAAGAAACCCAGTGCTGCAACGGTTACCATGGCCAGTGCAGCAAAAACAAACGCACCCGCATAGCGCCAGAATACATCGTTTTCAGAAAGCAAGACCACATAGCTACTCTTCATCAAAAACATATCGCCCGTGCCAAAAATCCACATACTCAAAAACAGTGCTAGAATGGCCAACCATACCAAAAGCAACAAAGTATAAACAGTTGATGCAAAAAATTTTGCCAACAACAATTCTGTTCTGCTAAAGGGTTTTGAAATGAGCAAACGCAAAGTACCCATATTGGCTTCGCCCGAGATCATGTCTGCTGCAATCAATGCTACCAATAAAGGCACATGCACCAAGAGCAATTGCAACATGATATAACAGATCAAATAGCCATTGATGATATTGCCATCAATTTCCATGGTGCCGCCAATATCCTTCATCAGAAAATCGGCATAGCTTTTACCATCTACTTTTAACCCAAATTGGATAATGGTAATTAATGCTGCTACAGCAATAAAAGCAATATAAGTCCGGGGTCTGCGGAATATCTTGTATAACTCAATTTGTATAAGTGTCCACATGTTGGTTGCCGGAGGTTATTTGTAAGAAATAGTCTTCTAAAGAATGACGTGGTTGCAGAGACAACAATTGAATTTGCATAGCAGCCAAAGCTGTATGCAATGCAGGAATCTCTGTTCTATTCAATTTGAGTAAAATAGCTGAATTGCGTTGGGCTTGCAAATAGGTTGACCATGGGCTTGCTTTGAGTTGTTCCAAAGCAAATACATTATCCATGGTTTGCAATTCTACAATGGTTTGTGCCGGATCAAATAATTCAGTTGCATTGCCTTCAACCAATTTGCGACCCTTGTCAATAATCAATACGCGGGTAGCCACTTGTTCAATCTCGCTTAGTAAGTGAGAAGAAACCACAATGGTTTTTTTCAAGTCTCGGCTCAGGTGTAAAATCAAATTTCTAATATCTGCAATACCCTGTGGATCCAAACCATTGGTTGGTTCATCCAAGACTATCAGTTGTGGATTATGCACTAAGGCAATTCCAATACCTAGTCTTTGCTTCATTCCCTGAGAAAAAGTCTTTACCCTGTCATTAGCCCTAGCTGCTAGACCCACCATTTCTAGTTGGTCCATCAATAATTTCTTAGTGGGTTTGATGCCACTCAATCGGGCAAACAATTCTAAGTTCTCGTAAGCCGATAGGTATTTGTATACATCGGGTTTTTCAATCACGGCACCCACATTGCGCAAAATCTCTCTGCGATGGCGCGCCAAATCCATCCCAAATAATTCAATCTGACCACTGGTAGGCTCAATTAGGGTTAGCATCATTCTAATGCTAGTGCTCTTTCCCGCGCCATTCTGACCCAAAAAACCATATACATCTCCTTCATTTACTGAAAAAGACAGGTCTTTAACTGCGGTAAGATTCTTGAACTGTTTGGTGAGGCCTTTGACCTGTACTATCTGTTGCATCATTATCTATAACATAAAGGTAGAGAAGAGGTTCAAGTAAATCTTGATTTTTTCAGCCTTAGGTTTTCAAATAGACCTGCAGCGCCTGAACATAGGCTTCAAAAGCTTCTATTCCCTTGGGGGTAATCTTACAAGTGGTTTGAGGATAATTGTCTTTGAACTGTTTTAGTACGTCTATATAACCCGCTTCTTTGAGCTTTTGTACCTGCACACTGAGGTTACCCGCAGTGGCATTGGTTTTTTCGCGGATATAGGTAAAATCCGCTTCCTTAACAGTAATGAGCAAACTCATCACTGCCAAGCGCAACTGGGAATGTAATATGGGATCTAATTCCTTAAACATTCGCCTTTTTTTGAGCTAGATAACGCATTCTTAAAATGACCCCCGGAATAAACCAACAAGCAATGGCTGTAACCGCTCCTAATAGAAAATCGTATTTAGAAGCAGTATACAAAGAAATGATAAAACAGGTGTAGGCAATTCCTGAGCCCAGCAACATGGGGGTGAATTTCTTGGTGATACCTGTAACCAAGGTTGGAAAAGCATAGACCAAAATATAAATGGAATAGAGACTTGGTGTAAAAGGAGTGATAACTTCATCAGGCTTACTATTATCAAGTACATGCTTCATCATTTGCCAACCTTCTTCTTTGAGCAAATTGGTGGATACTTCTGGAACAATATTCTGATAAGCAGTCAATCCAAAAATGGTGAGTGCATACACTATCCAAACTGCATTAATGGCTTCGTCTTCATACTTTACATGGGGTCTGGATCTTCGCTCCTTTCTAACCATGATAATTTGAGGTATAATGGCAGCCATCACAATCAACCAAATATCAAAGGGAAGGTCAAACAAGTATTCCCTTTGCAAATAGGTAACAAAGCTGGCAATGGATACCACGGTTCCCCATAAAATAGGGCCCGTTCCATTTTCATGGTAGCCACCTTTTACTTTCTGAATCATGGAAGTGATCAGCTGCAAGCTTTCCTGTTCCGTTAATTGTTTTTCTTCGGGCATTTGATAGGTTTTACTATAGATGCAAAAATGCTTGCTTTCTGTTTTTGTTGGAAAAAAAATGACCAGCTCTTTTACACCGTCTTTGCACTTTTAGGCTTTGCAAATTTTCTCATGAAATAAGCAATCAATCCTGAACCAATCATGGTAGGTAATAACCACAAAACCCAACTAGGCTCCATTCTAACGTTTACTACCAGAAATGCAGTATAAGAGGCAATCATGGCTCCCATCATACGAATGATATGATTACTCATCCAAACTGCTTTGACTGACTGATTGCCATTTAGAAATTGATAGTCTAGGCGCGCATAATTCACACAGATCAGACCAAATACTACTGGTACAATTCCAAAATTTTGGCCATCTATTAGTTGGTTAATTCCCAAATAAAGTAAATAGCAACCAAATCCCAAACCAAACAAGGATAGCCCATAATCCAACCATCCAAATGGTTGTACATTGTCTTTTGCCAAACGTTTCAATTGTACAATTCTATAACCACTACAGATCATATACAGTGTAAAACCACCCACGGCAAACAAAAAAACTTTCTTGTGTCCTGGCAGATTAGAAATAATCAATGCAGCTATAGAAGCAGTAAACATGCCCCAGAAGAAAATCTTACCAGATAGTTTGTGCAGGAAAGATCCTTTTTTAGACGCAGCTGAAATAGATCCACTGATTAATCCTGCAGTGCCACCTGCCACGTGTAGGGTGATCAATACTTGAAATAGACTTGGCATAGTAATGTTTTGTGATGGGATGTTGCAGTACAATACTGCAACATCCCATGATGATTTATTTGTTTAGAGCAGCCAACATTTCATCTGCTTGTTCCTTGCCCCAAGTAGGATGCATTTCTGAAGCAGGTTTAAAGGTTTTAAATAGCTCAATGGACTTTGTGAAAAGCACTTTTCCTACTTCTTTACCACCACCAAAAGCTTCTGGTACATTTTGTTTAAACTGACCTTCTACCAAATAGATTCTTGGATTGTTTGCGTCCGCTTTTTTTGCTTTGTCAATATAGTCGGAAGCTTCAGCTCCATAAGCTTGCCAACGGGTCATTGGATCAACAGTTAATTGTTGTACGGTAATCATTTGGTGCAATACCCAGATTTCTGAGTTGTCTTTTTCCAATACCTCCGCCTTGGTTAACAGGTCTTTACTTTTTGCTGCTACTTTGTCTTTGTCCGCTTTAAGGTTCATCCAACCTGTTAAATGATTGGCATAAGCGGCATAATAATAAGGCAACCATTTGTCTTTCTCCGCATCTGCTACTCTTTCAAAAAAAGCAGAAGCAGCACCCATATCTTCTGCGCTCTTTGCAGCTTTGAGCATCTCAAAACCTTTACCCATTCCTGCTTCATACTTGCTTTGTGCATTGGCCAATGTGGTAAATAATACCATGATCAAAAAAAGGATCTTTTTCATGTTGAGGGTTTTTACAGTTTTCATTTTAAAAAATTTGTCTTTGAATAATTTTGAATTAAAATTTTATTACAGTTTATTTTGAAATTTTCTTCTTCCCATTCTTCACTCTTCACTTTTATCTCTTCACTTTCTTCTTCCTCTCTTCACTCTTATCTCTTCACTCTTCACATTCATCTCCATGCTCATCTTACAAATTATTGTTGATGGCATCTTGTCTACGATCAACTCCCCAACTCAAGAAACATCCCACAAAAAAGAACCTAGGCGCAACTGGCGTGATGGCTTCTTTGTATAATCCGTTTTGAGAATAGTTATAACCAAAGATTTGGTTACTACCCAATACATTGGTTACGGATGCTACAATCACAGCATAAGATTTGAAAATGGTTGTGAGATAGTTGAGACTAAAACCCAGGTTGTGATAGTCAATGGTTTTACCCTGATCAGCAATCACATACTTGGCATTAGTTGTTTCATATTTGATATTGTAATATGGTCTTCCAGTAGCATAGGAATAAGTAAAATTGAAACCGGTATTAATCTTGTTGACAAATTTTTTAAGCACAAAAGAAGCGGTATGATTGGCTGCAAAATTGGGTTGCAATTGTCCTGGATAATTTAAATAATCACGCTTGGTATCTAGATAAGAATAGCTGATCCAATAATCCATTCCTTGAAATGTTTTCCGATCTCTCCAAAAAAGTTCAATCCCTTTTGCATACCCCGTTCCATCATTATTGATGCTTGGAAAAGTCTTGACTAAGTCTTCATATTTTTTATAAAAAGCCTCTACCCTAAAAGTTTGTAGCGTAGTAGTCTTCATAAAATTCAGTATATAATGTGTGGCCTTGGTATAACCCAATTGTGTGGTTAACATCAATTGATTGTTCTCTGGTTTTTGATAAAAATCGCCGTAGGCAAAAGAGAACTGTGCACCTGGTCCAGTTTTATAAGCAATGGCGAGTCTTGGTGCTAAATTCCATTTCTTTAAAATAGAGGAATGCTCCAAACGCCCTCCCAGCTTGAATGCCAGCTCATTAGTTATATTTATATCGGCTTCTGTAAATGCGGCATAATAATGGTCTTTCAAGGGTAGTGAGAATCCATTATAGATACTTTTGTTATACGCGTATTGGTATTCGTTTCCAAAACGCAAGACACTAATGCCAGAAATTCTTTTGTCAAAGACCAATTTAATTTGAGAGAGATTGGCCGTATTGTCTAAGCTATAAGTTTTGAGATTCATCCAAGCGGTTGAACCAGTTACTGGTTTGTTTTGTTGGTCTTGTAATTGTTGGTTGATCTTGGTTAAGTCCGTGCTATAACTCAAACCCAAATTCATCTTCCAACCCTTGCCCAAGAATTCTCTCCAACTCAAATTATTGTACCAGTTGGTATTGTTGAGTCCAAATGCGTCTTTCAAAACCAGGGAATCAATATCGGGTCTACGCAAACCCAAAGAGCTAGTGGCAAATGTGGTATAGTATTTAATCATTCCACCCTTGGTCTTGATTCTAAAATTGGCATCACCAGAATGAAATTCAGGAACGGTAAAATAATCCACCCCTTGTTTTACAATCTGAAAATAGGGCCAGAGATTGGTATAGCCATAGTTAAAACCCCAGGATGATTTTTTGGTCTTGTCTAATTTTTGAAAACCTGCTCCTAAGAACACGGTACTAATAGATGCATTTACTTGTGATTGTTCTGGCAGGTCAATGGATTCTAAAATCACGGCAGAAGAAAGGGCTTGTCCGTACAATGCAGAATATCCACCCGTACTAAATACCGTACCCTTAAACAGGTTGGGAGAAAATCGGCCACGTTGTGCAATGTCTGGAACACTGGAATAGAAGGGATTATTGACCATGGTGCCATCAATAAATTGTTTGGCTTCATATCCTGCACCACCCCTTACAAACAAACCTTCTTGATCACCTACTTGCTGAGCACCAGGTAGTGTTTTGAGTACAGCAGAAATATCGGCGTTAGCCCCACCCGTTGTTAAAACGTCTAACAAACTAAGTACTGTAGCAGCCCTTTTTTTGTCTCCGGCTTCAAAGCTTCCGGCAGTAACAGTGACTGCTTTAAGTTCACTGATTTCTTCTTTGAGTGCCACATTAAATGGACCAAATTCCTTGCTTAAGTCTATTTGCTGTTCCACCGTTTTGTAACCAATATTGCTGACAACCAAGGTCTGAATCCCTTTTTCAAAGGTTTTAAAACTAAAATGACCGGTGGAATCAGAAGTGGTTCCATCATAAGACCCCTTAATGGCAATATTGGCACCCGCCAAAATGCGACTCTTCATATCTCTCACAGAACCAAGGACTTGTACTTGGGCGTGGGCCGATAGTAAGATGAATAAACTGCTTAAAAGAATGATCAGATACTTCATTGTAGGGATTTGACAGATCAAACATAGACTAGTTTATTTTATAAACCAAACTATTTTGCAAATAATATTTTAAGGCTGTACTAGCTCCCATTTTTCTACTTGAATTTTTAATTAATTATTTGCTGATGACCGCTTTGGCTAGCTCATCTCTTAACTCTACCAAATCAAAGGCGTTGTTATTACTCAAAATGAGGATGTTGATGTCTTGATCAATCAGGTGGTACCAGATAGCATTGCTACCTCCAATGCTTCCCCTCCTATCTGCAACCTTGGTTTTGATAGTACCAATTTGTGTATCACTTACCCAAAATCCCAATGCTACTCCCCATAATTCAGGATGGGGTTTGAGCATTAATTCTAAGCTGTTTTTATTGATCAATTTTCCATGAAACAAGGCTTGATCAAACAACTGCATATCTTGGATACTCGCATACATGGCAGCACTTGCATAAAAATTATCTATCCAATATGGATCATCTTGTTGCACACGACCCAGACTATCTATTTGATAAGAACTCACTAATCCAGGAACAACCATATTATTGCTGAGATAGCCGCTGTGTTTCATTTGCAAGGGCTTTAAAATTTGTTGTTCCAATAACACTGGATATGATTTGCCCGTAATTTTTTCTAAAATCCTACCAAGAATAATAAAATCAATATTCTTATAACTGAATTGGGTGCCAGGTTTTGCAACCAATGGACCAGAACCAAATCGTTTGATAATACTATCAACAGACATCAGTGATTGGTACATGGCATCATCACGTTGGTCTGCATTATCTAATCCAGAACTATAGGTCAGCAATTGTTCAATGGTTACTTGGTCTCTGGCTGGTCCTTGGTATTCCGGTAAATATTGACCAATTGTTCCGGCTAATGATAATTTACCGGCTTCTACCAATTGCATCACCAAGACAGAAGTAAAGGTTTTAGTAATAGAACAGATTTTAAATTTGGCATCCATGGTCATGGGAATATTCCAGATTCTATTGGCTATTCCTATGGCTTCCTGATAAAGTATCTGACCCTTTTTGGCTATTAACACATTGCCACTAAACTGCTTTTTCTGACTATAGTTCTGAATTATTTTCTGGTAAGGAATGGTTGGCTTTTGAGCAATAGTCAAAAGGCTGAACAATAAAAAAACTAAGCTTAGGGAGCTTTTCATGATAGGCTTTTGCCAAAGAACAAGCAAGAAGCATTTTGGTTCGGCACAAAAAAAGACCCCAATAACTTGGGGTCTAGTATAACCAGTTAGTGTGGACTATTTGTACTGAGGCATCAAGCTCTTAGCTAGATCAGTCATCTTAGTCAAACTTGCGTCGTTCAACTGACCTTTCTTAAATTCTGCCAAAACATCTGGTAATTTGTTAGCCATTTCAGTTAAGAAATGTGCTTCAAATTCCTTCACGTTTTTCACAGCTACTTCACGCAACAAACCTTGTGTACCCAAGTAAATAATAGCAACTTGGTTTTCAACGGTCATTGGAGAATATTGCAACTGCTTCAAGATTTCCACGTTACGTGCACCCTTGTCAATTACAGACTTGGTTGCTGCATCTAGGTCACCACCAAATTTAGAGAAGGCTTCCAACTCACGGTAAAGGGCCTGATCCAATTTCAGTGTACCAGCCACTTTCTTCATGGATTTGATCTGAGCGTTACCACCCACACGGCTTACAGAGATACCTACGTTGATCGCTGGACGAATACCTGCGTTGAACAAGTTACCTTCCAAGAAGATCTGACCGTCAGTAATAGAGATTACGTTAGTTGGGATATAAGCAGATACGTCACCCGCTTGAGTTTCAATGATTGGCAATGCAGTCAATGATCCACCACCTTTTACCAAATGCTTGATAGAAGCTGGTAAGTCATTCATGTTCTTAGCAACGTCATCATTGGCAATAACTTTAGCAGCTCTTTCCAACAAACGACTATGCAAATAGAATACGTCACCAGGATATGCTTCACGTCCTGGAGGTCTTCTCAACAATAGAGAAACCTCACGATAAGCCACCGCTTGCTTTGACAAATCGTCAAATACAATCAA
>JBEAPC010000284.1:0-11809 GCA_041164585.1 Bacteroidota bacterium | reverse complement strand
AGCGATGTGTTTACTTTAAACCAACCCGCTACTTCACTTATGCTATAATAGAGTTTTTGAGCCAAAATGCTTTCTTCCGGAACATCTATCAGGTCTAGTTCTGTATCCATTTCACGAAAAGACTTTCTGCCACGTTTGCTGGCTTTCTTCTCTTCAATGGCAATGGATTCCTTGGGTTCGGCTATTTTTTTAACCTTGATCCTAACCCCAATATTTTGGTTTTCATAAACCATGGCGGGTTCTGCCACGGGTACCTGTAATGTTTCTACTGGCGGTTTGGGAGCAGCAGGTTTTGCAACGCGTTCTTTCTTGGGCTTGGGTGCCGCTGTTTCTATTGGAAATCCAAATAAGTCTAATTGTTGCAAAGGTCCTGCCATGCCCTAAAAGTAGTACAACTAATTTGGCCCTGTTACAGCCCAATGCCCATGGTGGAAAAGAAGGCTTTTACTGGGGAAAGCTATTGAAATGCTAGCTTTGCAAAAAAGCACATGCACCAAATCAAGACCATTTGTATTTGCGGAGCGGGAACCATGGGGTCCGGAATTGCCATGGTGTCTGCGCAGGCTGGTTTTCAAACCATCCTCTTTGATTTGAATGCTGCCGTGCTAGAAAAAGCCCAGACCTCTATAATAGCTAATTGGAATCAACTCTTGGCTAAGGGAAAAATCAATCCGGAAGACTTGAGCCGTTTTCAGTCCTTGATTCAGTTTACAGATAAGCTTGCGGATTGTCAGGCAGACCTGATTATTGAAGCTATTATTGAAAAACTGGTTGCGAAAACAGACCTGTTTAGAGAGCTGGAGCAGATAAATCCATTGAATACCATCTTGGCTAGCAATACTTCTTCTATATCTATCAATACCATTGCCCAAGGTCTAGAACACCCATCACGCTTTGTGGGCATGCACTTTTTTAATCCCGCACCGGTGATGAAATTGGTTGAGCTGGTAAAAGGTCAGGATACCAATGAAAAAGTAATTACACTACTCCAGGATATTTGTCTAAAAATGGGTAAGACCGCGGTTGTTTGCAAAGACGCACCCGGTTTTATAGTCAATAGGGTAGCCAGACATTATTATCTGGAAGCCATGTGGCTATTGGCTCAGGCGCAGGATAATGGGGAAGAAATTGACCCTGCCAGCTTAGACAAGATCTTAACTGCCAGTGGTTTTAAAATGGGGCCTTTTCACCTCATGGACCTAATAGGGATGGACATCAATTATGGTGTTAGCCAAATTGTATATGATGCACTTGGACAACCTGAAAGGCTGAAGCCTTCGCCTATTCAAGCGCAGAAAGTAGCTGATGGGAATTTGGGAAAGAAGAGCGGCAAGGGGTTTTACGAATATCCCCCAAAGCCCTAGCTTTGCGGCATGCTCATAGCGGTTAATGCAATATTTCTTCAGAAGGGTAGAATGGAAGGTTATGGTTGGTTTGTACAGGAGGTGTTTAGCCGCTTGGCCAATCAATATCCAGCGCACCAATTCTTATTCGTTTTTGATAGACCCTATGATGAAAGTTTTGTTTTTGCGACCAACTGCAAAGCTATTGTGGTAGGCCCACCAGCTAGGCACCCGGGTAGTTTTTTTTATTGGTACAATATTGCGGCACCAGCTGCTTTAAGAAAATTCAAACCCGATGTTTGGGTTAATCCCTATGGTTTTTGCAACACTAGTTCTAGCATCCCACAATTATTAATGGTACATGACCTAGCTTATTTGCATTATCCCAAATTTATAGCTTGGCATCAGTACTGGTATTACAAATTATTTACGCCAGTATTTATTAAAAAAGCCAAAAAGGTATTAACGGTTTCTAATTTTTCAAAAGATGACCTGACCAAAAATTTTCCAAGCGCTGCAAATAAAATTAGTACGGTCTATCCCGCTGCCCGTGCGGGTTTCCAGCCCTTGAGATGGGAAGAAAAGTCCCAAGTAAAAGACAGTTTTTCTGATGGCAGAGAATATTTTTTATTTGTGGGGGGCATTCATCCTAGAAAAAATTTACTCAACCTTTTAAAAGCTTTTTCGCTGTTTAAAAAATGGCAGAAAAGCAATATGAAATTATTGGTGGCTGGAAGAATGGCTTGGCAATATGAAGACTTGCTAGAGAAAATCAAGACCTATAAATACCGAGAAGACTTGGTCTTGTTGGGTGCTTTGGAAGAAGCACAATTATCCCGAATTACCGCATCGGCCTATGCCTTGGTTTACCCTAGTTTTTTTGAAGGTTTTGGGATGCCCATTGTGGAAGCAATGCAATCCGGAGTGCCAGTGATTGCCAGTAATACCAGCAGTATGCCAGAAGTGGGAGCAGACGCAGCTTTATATGCAGACCCCAATGACCCTGATGCCATGGCCAAACAAATGCTCCTACTCTATAAAGACGAAAAACTGCGCAATTTTCAAATTGAAAAAGGATTAGACAGGGCCCAAGATTTTAGTTGGGACAAAACCGCTCAAGGGGTTTGGGAAAACATCCTTGCCATAGCCAAATAAACTACTTGGAACAGAAAACGTAGTTTTGCGCCAGTATTTAAAAATAGCAATATGCACAAATCAACCATTTCCATTGATATTCATTTAGATGAAAACAAAGTACCTGATCAGATCAACTGGTCAGCTTCTGATTCCACTGCCGATGCCATGCAACCCGCAAAGTCAATGATGGTGGCTTTTTGGGACGCTCAAGACAAGTCTGCCCTTAGAATTGACCTTTGGACCAAAGACATGATGGTAGACGAGATGGCCGATTTTTATTACCAAACTTTTATGGGTATGGCCGATACTTTTCAGCGCGCTACCCAACAAACTGAATTGGTAGCAGAAATGAAAGCCTATGCCAAGGACTTTTATAAAAAATTTAGAGACATTCAATTAAAAGAGAACAAATAAAACCTAGTATATGAGTTTAGAAACACAGGTAATGGACCAGATGAAAGATGCCATGAAGTCTAAGAACGAACCTCTTTTACGTGGTTTGAGGGCTATTAAAGCTGAGATCATCAAGGCTAAAACAGAGCCAGGAGCCAACGGAGAAATTAACGCAGATACTGAAATCAAATTATTACAAAAACTGGTAAAGTCTAGAAAGGATTCTCTAGAAATATATCAAACACAGAATAGGCCAGATCTGGCTGCCAAGGAATCAGAAGAGATTGCCGTAATTGAAAAATTTCTGCCCCAACAAATGGGTGCAGAAGAACTGGAAGCTGCTTTAAAAGCCATCATTGCTGAAACCGGTGCCGCTGGTGCCAAAGACATGGGTAAAGTAATGGGTGTTGCCAGCAAACAATTGGCAGGCAAGGCAGAAGGTAAAGCCATTTCTGCAGCGGTGAAAACCCTTTTGGGATAATCACAGCATGGGTAGCATAGACGTCATTTGTCTGGTTTTGTTGGCACTGTCCATTTACAAGGGCTTTCAAAAAGGCCTGATTGTGGCAGTGTTTGCTTTTCTGGGCATCTTTATTGGGCTGGCGGCAGCACTTAAATTAAGTGCGATGGTAGCCAAAGCCTTAGGCAACTATACCCATATTACGGCAAGTTGGTTACCTTTTTTGGCTTTTTTATTGATCATGCTGGGTGTTTGGGTATTGGTGAAAATGGGTGCAGCCTTGGTAAAAGCTGCTTTTGAAATGGTTTTATTGGGTTGGTTAAATATAGTAGGAGGTGTATTGGTCTATGGGTTTTTGTACTTGACCGTTTTTAGCATCTTACTTTTTTATGCCAAACAGTTGCAGCTATTACAATCTGTAGACCTAGCTGCATCAAAAGCCTATCCCTATTTGGAATCCTTGGCACCTACCATGATGCAATGGTTTGGAAAGATCATTCCCATTTTCAAGGACAGTTTTCAGGAATTAACCTTGTTTTTTGAAAGAATTGCCAAAAACTAAGCCCTTAACCTATTGATAAAGCCGCTTAATGCCCCGTTTTAGCTTAAAATCTGTATTTTGCAGATGCAGATACGATTGTAAGAGAAAAAGCGTTTTAAATCTGGGCCGTACCGTTAAATGAAACCAAGCGTGCTTGCATAAGAAATTATAACATGGATTACGAGATCAAACAACAGGATAAATTCAAATTTATAGAGGAGGGAGAGGGAGAGCCGCTTTTATTATTACACGGGCTTTTTGGTGCACTAAGCAATTTTGCAGATTTAGTAGAACATTTTAGGGGAAAGTACAAAGTAATTGTACCCTTATTGCCTTTATTTGAATTAGATATTTTTCATACCACGGTTGGCGGATTGCAAAAACACGTGCACAAGTTTATTGAACTACGTGGTTACAGC
Source organism: Bacteroidota bacterium (assembly GCA_041164585.1). Taxonomy (GTDB): domain Bacteria; phylum Bacteroidota; class Bacteroidia; order Chitinophagales; family Chitinophagaceae; genus Sediminibacterium. The sequence continues at coordinate 7,516 of JBEAPC010000284.1, read as the reverse complement.
AATATTCATTTATTGGGTAATTCATTGGGAGGTCATGTGGCCTTGGTACACGTACTCAAACAACCAGAAAAAATTAAATCACTCATTCTCACTGGTAGCAGTGGTTTGTTTGAAAATGGCATGGGCGATAGTTATCCCAAACGCGGTGACTATGAATACATCAAGAAAAAAACACAGGTTACTTTCTATGATCCCGCTACTGCCACCAAAGAATTGGTAGACGAAGTTTTTGAAATCACCAATAATAGGATCAAAGTCATCAAGATTATTTCTCTGGCCAAAAGTGCTATCCGCAATAATCTAGGTGAGGAAATTAGTGGCATCAAACAACCCACTTTATTGATCTGGGGAAATAATGACACCATTACACCCCCATTTGTTGGACAAGAATTCAATAAGCTGATTCCCAATTCAGAACTGCATTTTATAGACAAATGCGGTCACGCACCTATGATGGAAGTTCCCGGTGAATTCAATCAGATTCTAGAAGCTTTTTTAGATAAATTGAAAGCGCCTGCAACAACCCTTGTTTGATTTTTGTTGTATCATTTGAAAACGGCACATGTTAGCTTCACAGATACTGCATACTGGATTCCCCTCTTTGCACCTCACAGACAGGGTTTCATTGGCTTTACAGTTAATGGATGAATATGACGTGCAACACTTACCGGTGTTGAGCGAGGAGCATTATGTTGGGTTGATAGCCAAATCTGATTTGCTAGACGTAGACGAAGACCAAACCATTGCCACTATCCAAGACCAGTTTGCCAACCTATCCATTAAGGGAGAAGAACATTTTTTAGTGGCTTTGAAAATGGCAGCAGAAAGAGAATTCTCCTTGGTGCCTGTAATCAATGAGCAGTCTGAATTATTGGGTGTGATTACCCTCTCAAACCTGATTCAACAATTATCCCGTTTTGTTGGTAATGAAGAAAAAGGCGGTGTAATAGTATTGGAAATTTCTAAAAGGAATTACAGCTTTGGAGAGATCAGCAGATTGGTAGAAACCAATGACGCTTTGATTACCCAGTGTAATACGTTTACAGAACCAGAGACAGGCCTTATCATCATTACCCTCAAAGTAAATAAGATAGAAATTTCTGCAATTGTGGCTACTTTCCAGCGCTATGATTACGCGGTGCGATATTATTTTGGGGAAGAGTCTTATACCAATGAATTGAAAGACAATTACAACCACTTACTGGCCTATCTGAATGTCTAGCCAGTCCCATTTTCAAAAATCTTTATTCTTTGTACCCAATGGGTTACATGCTGCTGCCATTTTTATTATTTGTCTTTTGTTTTGGGGCAATCTGCAGGCACAGGATCTAGAGCAGGTAAAGAAAATAAAAATTGATACTGTTTTATTTCATGCCAATCCCACTGATTCCATTAGGGTAAAACAGATTTCCATTGTTGGGAATAAACGCACCAAGCCCATGATCATCTTGAGAGAACTACCTTTTCAAGAGGGCAGCCGTATTGCCAAGCATGATTTAGAACGGGAATTGTTATTAGCTAAGCGTCAATTAATTAATACCGCTTTATTTGTTGATGCACAAGTGCAACCAATACTTTCTGATAGTTTGGTTGAAATGCAAGTACTTGTAAAAGAACGTTGGTATTTGTTCCCACTTCCCTATTTTAAATTGATTGATCGGAATTTTAACCAATGGTGGGTTGATCAAAAAAGAAGTTTAGATAGGGTGAATTATGGGGTCAAATTTATTCAAAACAATTTTACCGGTAGAAATGACAACCTGGATATTTGGTTGATTACTGGTTACACACAACAAGTAACACTTAGATATGATTTACCCTTTATTGATAAAAAATTAAGAAGCGGATTCAATATAGGATTGGCTTATAGCACACAGCGTGAGGTGAATTATGCTACATCGGATAATAAGCAACAATTTTTCAGGTTAGATGACCGCTATTTGAGAAAATTAATTAGAGCAGATCTTACTTATTCCTATCGCCCTGGCGTAAAACAAAGACATAGTTTTCGCATAGCTTATGTTGATGAATCTGTGGATGATACCGTGATTAAAAAAACGCCTAGTTATTTTGTCAACCAAGAAAAACGGTTCCAATACATAGACTTTAACTATCGGTTTAAATTCTATAATGCAGATTATAATGCCTACCCAACCAATGGTTTTTTATTTGAGGGAAATGTCTACCATCGAGGAGGCTTTGGACCCACGCAACTTTGGATGATCAATACCCGTGCTGTTTATGCCCTTCCGCTTGCCAAAACCTCTTTTCTTCACTTAGAGGGTTTGGTGCAATTGAAATTTCCGGTGAACAATGCTTTTACAGATCAGCGATTAATGGGTTATGGCAGTATGCAAATGCGGGGTTTGGAATACAATGTGGTAGATGGTATGAAGGGCGGTATGCTCAAGACCACCATCCATCAGAAATTAATCGGGTTTGACGTTAGGAACCCTTTTAAGAGTAAGACCCATGATAAAATTCCTTTTAGACTCTATCTAAAAGCCTACACTGACCTTGGGTATGCCCATATAACCAGCCCAAAAGCAGATAACACCCTCAATAACAAGGTTTTACATACTTATGGCTTTGGGCTAGACATTATTTCTATCTATGATTTTGTGTTTAAGATTGAATATAGCTTTAACCAGCTAGGCAAGGATGGCTTATATTTACAGAGCAGAAACGATTTCTAGTGCCCTAGGCACCACTCAATTACAGCAATGAAAGTAGCCATCTACAGCCGCGGTTTGGATTTTGAGCAAGAGAACCCCATTCAATTATTGTTAGAGGAACTCATGCGGCATGAAACTAGTATTCTGATTTTCCATCAATTATTGGAACAGTTTAGTTTTCCGTCCCAAATCCAAGAAAAACTCAAACCTTTTTATAACTCAGCAGATTTAAGTAATGATATAGATATTCTCATTAGCCTTGGCGGCGATGGCACCATGTTAGACGCCGTTACCTTGGTGAAACAAAAGAATATTCCTATTCTGGGTATCAATTTTGGTCGTCTTGGATTTTTGGCTAGTATTAGCCGCAACGAACTGTCTTTAGCGGTTGACGCCCTGATTAATAGGACTTTCCTGATTGAAAAAAGAACCCTGATTCACTTGGATTCTAATGAGGGTTTGTTTGGTGATATTCCTTTTGCTTTAAATGAATTTGCCATTCACAAAAGGGATATTTCTCCCATGGTCAAGATTCATACTTATTTGAATGGGGAATTCCTGAACACCTACTGGGCCGATGGTTTGATAGTGTCTACCCCTACTGGTTCAACGGGTTATAATATGAGTTGTAATGGCCCCATTGTATTCCCAGAATCTAGCAGTTTTGTGATTACTCCAGTGGCGCCACACAACCTAAACGTTAGATCCATCGTAGTACCTGATTCCAACGTGATCTCATTTGAAGTGGAAGGTAGAGCTGACCAATTCATTTGTGCTTTGGATGCCCGAAGAGAGATTGTGAACAAAACCATTCAATTGGCGGTGAGAAAGGAGAATTTTTATGTAAATCTGGCCAGATTGAATGAAAATAACTTCCTCTCTACCCTTAGGACCAAGCTCACTTGGGGACTTGATAAAAGAAATTAACTTTTACGTTCAAAAAATTTGGTGCTATTTTACAATAACCAGATCCAATAGTCACATGCGTAACAAAATTGCAGTTGTTGTTTTACTGTTTTTTTCTTCCCTGACTGCAAAATCGCAGAGCATGGAAAGCTATGTGCACCAAGGTGAGTATGGCTTTGCCGTTGGGTTAGGCCATTATTTTGGAGACCTGAACACCAATATGCAGATCAATAGACCCAAGTTCTCGGGTAGTTTGTTCTTTAGAAAACAGTTTAACAATTACATAGGGGTGCGGATCACAGGAGGCTATGCTTTCTTAGGATATTCTGATGCTTACAGCAGCAATCCTACAGAAAAACAGCGCAACCTAAGCTTTAATAGCAATGTTTGGGAGCTCAGTGTTTCTGGCGATTTCAACTTTTTCAAATTCATTCCTGGTTTTGAGCAATACCGTTATACACCCTATATTAGTCTAGGTGTTGGCGTCATGTCTTTTGATCCCTATGCTTATTTGAATGGAGAGAAATACCTGCTCCGCCCATTAGGAACGGAAGGTCAGGGTAGTAGTTTGTATCCAGAACGAATTCCCTATAGCCCCATTGCCATCACCATTCCATTTGGGGTGGGTGTTAAATATGCTTTATCCGATAGGATGAATATTTATGGTGAAGCGGTGTACCATTTTACCAGAACAGATTACTTAGATGACGTAAGTACTACGTTTGCTCCGGACGCTTTTCCACCTTTACCTGATGGTTCACCTTCAACAGCTTTTTTATTGCAAGACAGAAGCTATGAAACTGGCAGTTCCATTGGCATCAAGGGTAGACAAAGGGGAAATAGCCTTCAAAAAGACGCGTATTTGACCCTTCAAGTGGGTCTTTCCTTCAATTTACAAAGCTATCGCTGCCCCAAAGCCACCAATTACTAGCCTAAATCTTGCCTATTCAGAGATTTGGGTCCTTTTTTCTGCAATTAAATCCTGTCAACACAAGCCTTTTTGTTAATTTTGCAGCCTAAATGAAGGGTATACCATGCTGGAAGACCTCATTGCTAAAATAAAAACTGATCGCCTGCCTAGGCATATTGCTATCATTATGGATGGTAATGGACGTTGGGCAGAGGAGCAAGGCCAGGAGCGCCTCTATGGGCATTTCCATGGGGTTGAGTCTGTGAGAATCATTGTGGAAGGCTGTGCCGAATTGGGTATTGAATACCTGACTTTGTACGCGTTCAGTACCGAAAACTGGGACAGACCCAAACAAGAAGTAGAGGGTCTGATGTCTTTGTTTGTAGATACAATTCGCAAGGAGGTATCTGTTTTGAACAAAAACAATATTCGCCTGCACGTGATTGGAGATCTAAGCTTATTGCCTACAGATGCACACAGAGAATTGCATGAAGCACTTGATATGACTAGTCATAATACGGGTCTGAACGTGATTTTGGCCTTGAGTTATAGTAGCCGTTGGGAATTGGTGAATGCGGTTAAACAAATTGGCTTAGACGTAGAAGCGGGTAAGATTAAAGCAGAGGGCATTAATCAAGAAGTGTTGGAGCAATACCTTGCTACCAGTGACTTTCCTGATCCTGAGCTCATGATTAGAACCAGTGGAGAATACCGAATTAGTAATTTTTTATTATACCAATTGGCTTACGCAGAACTCTATTTTACCAATACCCGTTGGCCCGATTTCAGGAAAGAAAACCTGGTAGAAGCCATACTGGATTTCCAAGGTCGGAAACGTCGTTTTGGAAAGACAGACAAACAGATTGAGGAGGAAGCCCAATTGGTCTGAAACACTTTATATTCAAAACAGTTGGCTAATAAAGGGGGTTTTAACAAACACTTTTAATTATTCCCGTTAATTTGCCCAACTTAAAACCTTGAAAAACGCTGAAAGCAGCATGGAACCTGTTTTCAGACTGGAATATCACAAAAAGAACCGGATGCAGAAATTGTACAAATACTTAGTGTTGGCTTTCCTTGTTTTGTTGTTGGGTAATAAGGCCCAGTCTCAATCATCCACGGGTTCAACAGATACTACCATCACTTCTATTGAAGCGGATTTGGTTAACATCTTCCAACAGAAAACACCCAAGAACTATAAAGTGGCAGGCGTGAAAGTAGTGGGTAACCGTTTCTTTGACGAGAACTTGCTAATCTCTATTGCCAATATTAATGTTGGTGATGAGATTAAAATTCCTGGTGGCGATAATTTTGCAAAAGCCATTACCAAACTTTGGAGTCAGAATTATTTCAGCAATATTGAAATTTATTTGACCAAACTAGAAGGTAAAAATATCTGGGTAGAAATTGAGGTAACGGAAAGACCTAGGTTGTCTAAATTCTATTTTAGAAATACCCGTAAAACAGAAAGCGAAGATTTATCTGGTAAAACAGGATTGGTTCCCAATCGCGTGGTAACCGAAAACATGAAGATTACTGCGGTAGAAGCCATCAAAAAATATTATGCAGAAAAAGGTTTCCAAGATGCAAAAGTAGAGATTCAAGAAACCAAAGATTCTAGCTTAAACAATACCCTTACCCTGAATTTTATTGTTGACAAAGGCATTAAAGTGCATATCAACAATATCAATTTTGGAGGTAATGCCAATGTAGAAGAAAGTAAGCTGAAAAAGCAATTGAAAGACACCCACGAACAATCAAGGTTTACCCTGTTCCCCACTTATGACAAGGGGATGATTGTGGAAGCCAAGCACTATACTTTTGATGACTACTTAAAAGAAAAGGGCTACCTCACTTATAGCCGTACTAAAAAAGTCTTGGATCCTTATGTGCGGATCAAGTTTTCTTCAGCCAAATTCAATCAAAACAAATTTGAATCTGATCTAGATAATATCCTGACTTATTACAATAGCTTGGGTTATAGAGATGCGGTGATTTTGCAAGACACTGTTTACCATACCAAGAAAGGTGATTTGAACGTAGACATCAAATTACAAGAAGGTAGAAAATACTATTTTGGAAATATTACTTGGAGAGGTAATACCAAATTCAGCGATTCTGTTTTAACCGCCATTATGGGTATCCGCAAAGGCGATACTTATAACATGGAGATCTTAGATAAAAAATTGGGTAAGAACGCATCGCCCGAAGGGGGAGATATTAGCGGACTCTACCAAGATGATGGATACTTGTTTTTCCGTACAGACCCTGTAGAAACGGCGGTATACAATGATACCATTGACTTTGAAATTAGAATTGTAGAAGGTCCACAAGCTACTATCAAGAATATTCGAATTGCTGGTAATGATAGAACCAAGGAGTATGTCATCAGAAGGGAATTGAGAACCATTCCTGGTGAGAAATTCAGCAGAACTGACTTGGTGCGTTCTAATCGTGAGATTGCGCAGTTGAACTATTTTAACCAAGAGAAAATTAATATTCAACCTATTCCCAATCCAGAAGACGGAACGGTAGATATTAACTATACTGTAGAAGAAAAATCCAGCGATCAGTTAGAGTTGAGTGCAGGTTGGGGTGGTGTAATTGGTTTAACAGGAACCTTGGGAGTTTCATTCAATAACTTCTCGATCCGCAATATTTGGAAAAAATCTGCTTGGGATCCATTACCCATGGGTGATGGTCAAAAACTAAGTTTGAGGATCCAGAGTAATGGTAAGGCCTTCCGTTCTTATAACTTCTCTTTTACCGAGCCTTGGTTTGGTGGTAAGAAAAGAAATGCCTTGTCTTTCAGTATTTATAATACCAAGTACGGACAAACCTATAACCCCGTTACTGGTCAGTATGACCCCAACTATTCTAACCAAAGTTCCATTACTACCACAGGTGTAACCGTGGCTTTGGCTAAGCAGTTGAAATGGCCTGATGACTATTTCTCTTTGACTACTGCCGTAAGCTTTACGCGATATAACTTAAATAACTATGCCATTGATCCTGTAAACCTACC
>JBEAPC010000283.1:0-3427 GCA_041164585.1 Bacteroidota bacterium | reverse complement strand
TGGCAGTTTTGTTCCTGAAGAAAATATCATCATTGGAAACGTGGCATTTTATGGTGCCACAACTGGTGAAGCATATATTAGAGGTAAAGCCGGAGAGCGATTCTGCGTTAGAAACTCAGGCGCACAAGTGGTGGTAGAAGGTGTTGGAGACCACGGTTGCGAATATATGACTGGTGGTGTTGCAGTAATTCTGGGTAATACTGGAAGAAACTTTGCCGCAGGCATGAGTGGTGGTGTTGCCTATATCTATGACATTGACAACAGCTTTGCAGGAAAATGCAATATGGAAATGGTAGACCTTGACCCATTGGATCAAGACGATGCAGTAATCTTAAATGACCTGATTACCAAACACTATGCACACACAGCAAGCAAAGTGGCCAAATTTGTCTTAGACGATTTTGACAACCAACTGAAACAGTTTATAAAAGTATTCCCCAAAGACTACAAAAAAGTGGTTTTGGAAAAAAAGAAAAACGGCGTAGCCACAGGTAAATAAACAAAGCCAAACTTATTATTATGGGCAAACCAACCGGATTTATAGAATTCACTAGAGAGCTTCCAGGCAAAAGGGCCGTTTCAGAAAGACTGAATGATTATAATGAATTTGTTCAAAGACTTCCTGAAGAAAAACTAAACCAACAATCAGGGCGCTGCATGAATTGCGGTGTACCGTTCTGTCACAGTGGGTGCCCTCTTGGTAATGTGATTCCTGAATTCAATGACGCAGTTTACAAAAAGAGCTGGGAAGAAGCTTATGATATTTTAAGCTCTACCAACAATTTTCCAGAATTCACTGGAAGAATCTGTCCAGCCCCTTGCGAAAGTGCCTGCGTATTAGGAATTAATCAACCTCCTGTAACTATTGAGGAAATTGAAAAGCATATTATTGAAATTGCTTTTGACAAAGGATTTGTAAAAGCAAGAAAACCCAATCTCAGATCAGGCAAAAAAGTGGCAGTCATTGGTTCTGGCCCTTCGGGATTGGCGGCTGCTGCACAATTAAACTATGCTGGACACCAGGTTACGGTATACGAAAGAGACGACGCCCCAGGTGGATTATTGCGCTATGGCATCCCGGACTTTAAACTAGAAAAATGGGTGATTGACCGTAGGGTAAAACTCATGGAAGAAGAAGGCGTAAGCTTTAAATGCAATGCCAATGTGGGAGTAAATACCAGCATTAATGACTTACTTAGAGAGAACCATGCTATTGTCTTAGCTGGAGGTAGTACCATTCCAAGAAACCTCAATATTCCAGGTAGAGAACTCAATGGGGTGCATTTTGCAATGGACTTTTTAAAACAACAAAATAAACGAGTTGCCAACCGTCCAGTTGATGTAGCAGAATTATTAGCATCTACTAAAGACGTAGTAGTCATTGGTGGCGGTGATACCGGTAGCGATTGTGTTGGAACATCTAATAGACAAGGAGCGTCTTCAGTAACTCAATTTGAATTACTTCCTAAGCCACCAGAGAGCAGAACAACTTATATGCCTTGGCCAACCTACCCCATGACATTAAAAACATCCTCTTCTCATGATGAAGGCGCTAACAGACAATGGGCAGTTGCTACCAAAGCTTTTATTGGTGATGAACAAGGGAATTTAAAATCACTTAGGATTGTTGACCTAGAATGGACCAGCAGCAATGATGGCAGACCCGCTAAGTTCACTGAAAGAGCCGATAGTGAAAGGGAAATCCCTTGTCAATTGGCTTTATTGGCCATGGGCTTCTTACATCCTCAGCATGATGGCCTAATTCACCAATTAGGTGTAGAATTAGACGAAAGAGGCAATGTGAAAGCTGATGAAAAAGGTTTTCAAACCAATATTCAGAAAATTTTTACCGCAGGCGATATGCGAAGAGGTCAGTCATTGGTTGTTTGGGCCATTAGCGAAGGCAGAGAAGCCGCTAGAAAAGTGGACGAATACTTAATGGGACAGTCCCAATTAGAAACAAAAGACCACAGTTATGTAGTGAATAGATAATATTTATTATTCTATAATATAATTAGCCCGTTTGATGAAAAATCAATCGGGCTTCTTTTTATTCAGATATTTTCTAATAAAAACGCAGAATAACAATGGTTTATACAAATATTTCGGCTATTTATTCACATTGTATTTAATTATATATTTACTGAATGTTCGTTTTTGGAAAGAATTTTACTATTTTAGCATTGTAAAAATTGTATTAACAATTATTTCTATACCAAAACAAACCTCAATGAAAAAACTGTCATTACAAAACACCATCCCGTTTTTTTTGCTGCTAGTTGTTGCTATAGCGGCAATTTTTGTACCCTCCCTACCAGCTTTTGATGATGCCGGCAAATACAGTGCTGCTGACATTACTTGGATGCTAGTATCTACTGCATTAGTGTTCTTAATGACCCCTGCTCTTGCCTTCTTTTACGGAGGTATGGTTCACCGCAAAAACATTCTTTCTACTATGATGAAAAGTATGGTTGCCACTGGAGTGGTATCTGTGGTTTGGGTAGTAGTAGGTTACAGTTTATGCTTTGGTGATACCGTTGGAGGTTTTATTGGTAATCCAACAACTCACTTTATGTTTAAAGGAGTTGTATCAGGAGCACCTTGGAGTCTTGCACCAACCATTCCATTATCGCTTTTTGCACTATTCCAATTAATGTTCGCCATCATCACCCCAGGATTGGTGGTTGGTGCAGTTGCTGAACGTATCCGTTTTGCTTCTTACACTTTGTTTATCATTTTATTTAGTTTATTAGTATACGCTCCAATTGCGCATTGGACCTGGCATCCAGAAGGATTCCTATTCAAAATGGGTGCTTTGGATTTTGCTGGTGGTACCGTAGTACATATTTCTGCTGGTTGCGCAGCATTGGCTGGTGCACTAGTATTAAAGCGCCGTCAATCTCATATTGAACAACAAGAAGTTCCACCTGCAAATATTCCTTATGTTTTGATTGGAACAGGTTTACTCTGGTTTGGTTGGTTCGGTTTTAACGCTGGATCTGCCGTTGGAGCCGGTGGCCTTGCAGTATCAGCATTTGCTACTACCAATACTGCTGCAGCTGCTGCAGGTTTGTCCTGGATGTTTTTTGATGTACTGCGTGGTAAAAAACCTTCTGTACTTGGATTCTGTATTGGTGCAGTTGTAGGATTGGTTGCTATAACACCTGCTGCTGGTTTTGTAGCTATTCCTCAAAGTATCTTTATTGGTTTTACCGCAGCTATTATCTCTAATTTGGCTGTTCACTATAAAAGCAAATCTTCATTAGATGATACACTTGACGTATTCCCTTGCCACGGTGTTGGTGGTATGGTAGGTATGTTAATGACAGGAATTTTTGCAACAAAAACCGTGAATGGTGCTGGCGCCGATGGTTTAATGTATGGCAATGCTTCTTTCTTCTTTACTCAAGTAAAAGCCTTGCTAATT
>JBEAPC010000282.1:0-42441 GCA_041164585.1 Bacteroidota bacterium | reverse complement strand
CCCATGGCATGGACCTGATGCGCGAAGAATCTTTTGGCCCTATCATTGGTATCATGAAAGTGAGTTCCGATGCAGAAGCCATTCGCTTAATGAATGATACCCAGTATGGATTAACAGCAGCAGTATATTGCAATGACCAAGAAAGGGCATTGACTATTCAGTCTGCCTTAAATGCGGGAACCGTTTATTGGAATTGTTGTGATCGCGTTAGCGCATCCTTACCATGGAGTGGAAGAAAAAACAGTGGATTTGGTAGTACATTGTCTCACGCTGGTCTGCGCGTATTTACCCAACCAAAAGCTTATCACTTGCGTGGTTAATGCGTATTAACAACAGCAGGCTCACTGCCAATATATAAGTTCCAAAATCTAGGCAGTTACCAAACATAAGTAGCTGCAGCACCTGTAGGTAATTTGGCTGCAATCATTTTTCCATTGGCACTAATGCCAAAGGATTGTTCTTGTTTAGCATCATTGAAAACCAACAAAACCTTTTTTCCATCAGGTCTTTTAAAAGCTACATTGGATAAATCAGTTGGAAGATTGCTGGCAATTCTAACAGAACCAACAGGAACAAATTTAGAAGCCTGACCAATTATATAATAAGCCACATTTCTAGCAACATTGTTTTGTTGAATGGTTAATGCGCCTAAACAATTGGTGCAACCACCTGGCGTATGGGGTTGGTATTTCGCATCTGCAGCCAGGTTCCATTCAAGTGCATTTTTACTCCAATTGCGCATAGAACCAATGACTACATTTTTGATATGCCATCCAAAATCACCTGCAAAATTACTAGGACCACCTACCCATTGTTCGGTAAAATATAGGTCCTTGTCAGGGTGTGCATCATGAACAGCAGATAAGGCTTTAATATCACCACCATACAAATGAAAAGCGGAGCCATTGATATACGGTTTTGCTTTGGTATTGTTTAAAATGCTGATGGGATAATCTGGTCTATCACAGTTATGATCATAGAGTACAATCTTTGTTTTGATAGCCGCTTTTTGAAAAGCCGGACCCAAGTGATTGGCAATAAAACTGGCTTGCTCATCTGCCTGCATATCCAAACTTGGATTGTTCTTGGGATTCAGTGGTTCATTTTGTGGGGTAATGGCGTCAATCACAATCCCTTTGGCCTTCATGGCTTGTATATATTTAACCAAGTATTGAGCATAGACTTGGTAACAATCCGGCTTTAATTTTCCTCCAATAGAATTGGCATTTGTTTTCATCCAAACTGGCGCCGTCCATGGTGTTGCCAAAATTTTAATCTTGGGTTGAATGACCATAATTTCTTGCAACACTGGAATCAAGTCTTGTAAATTTTGGCCCAAACTAAAATGCTTGAGTGCAAAATCTGTTTCACCCTTGGGAGGATCATCATAGGTAAATACAGTAGCGTCAAGATCGGACGCTCCCACACTAATTCTTAGATAACTAATACCAATCCCATTGCCCTTGGAGCTAAATAATTCTCGCAACAATGATTGACGTTGCTCCTTGGGTAATTGGTAGAGTAGTTGAGCTGAACCTCCAGTAAGGGTATTTCCAAAACCGTCAATGGTTTGATAACGCTGTTGTTCATCAATACTGATAATGGGCATTGACTGATTAGAAGCACCCATTTGCCAATTAATTTTTCCTTCTTGCAAAAGTGCAGACTGATCTGCAGTAGTTAACCAAAAGGTAACGGGTGCTGCTTGCTGCGCCATGGCTCCCATGGAAAGGAATAAGCAAAATAGTAAGGTTCTGGTCTGCATCTTAATTGTTGAATTAAAATATATAAGAAAAATGTTATGTTTTGGCATGCCAAATATTCATTTTGGTGTACTATTACAGGCGGGAATCAATATCGAAAAAGCATAACAGGGACCCTAGATACCTGAAAAATAGATTCTGTTTCATGTGCAAGCGTTAACTATTTTGAAATTAAGGATTGCTTTTGGAAAAACTGGAAAACATTTAAGAGGGATTTTTGTAATAGAAAACATATCAAAAAAATATTACGCAGTTAAACAAATTCCTTTTTATATTTATATACTTTACCAATTTAAGCCTCAACTATGCAAACACAACAGCTGCATTTTGTAAACAATGAATGGAAAACAAAAGATTCAAGTACTGGATTTTCTGCAAAGGAAGCCCAATTAGTTACGCTTTTTGGTTCTAGAGAAATGGTTGGCCAACCCCAAATCTATGCTTACGTGGCTGCTCAATACCCTAATGCACATATTGTTTCCAGTTCTACTGCCGGAGAAATTATTGATGAAGAGGTTTTTGACGATTCAGTGATTGTAACCGCCATGCAATTTGAGAAAACAAAAGTGAAGGCCATTAAAACCTCATTTAGTGAGCAAACCAATAGTTTTGAAACAGGCAAATTCCTATACAAAAGCCTCAATGAACCAGATTTGGCCGGTTTGTTTATCCTCTCTGATGGCACACAAATCAATGGCAGTGAATTAGTTAGTGGGTTAAACGAAGGCAATGAAAAAAAGATTCCCATTACTGGTGGATTGGCTGGTGATGCTGCCCGATTCTCTAAAACCTTGGTGGGATTGAATGAACCCGCAACAGAAGGTATTATTGTGGCTGTTGGATTTTATGGTAAGGATGTTCAAATTGGTCATAGTTCCCTTGGGGGATGGGATGAGTTTGGTAAGGAACGTGTGATTACCAAGTCTGACAAAAACGTTTTATATGAAATTGACGGCGCTTCTGCCCTTGACTTATATAAGGAATACCTAGGTACTTATGCAGATGAGCTACCTGGCTCTGCCCTTCTATTTCCATTATCACTTAAACTTGAAGGTTCTGATCAGAACTTGGTTAGAACCATTTTGAATGTAGACCATGAGAATAAAACCATGACTTTTGCGGGTAACCTTCCCGAAGGTTCCAAAGTACGATTCATGAAAGCCAATTTTGAAAAATTAATCAATGCTTCTTCTACTGCTGCAGAAAAGTCTTTTGAAACAACAAAATCACCAGACTTAGCTATTCTGATTAGTTGTGTAGGCAGGAAACTGATTTTGCAAGAACGCACTGAAGATGAAGTAGTTGCAGCAAAACAAATTTTTGGCACTGATACCTGTATCACTGGGTTTTATTCATATGGAGAAATTTCACCTTTTAATACCAATTTTAAGTGTGAATTGCATAATCAGACCATGACCATCACTACCTTTTCTGAGCAATAAGAAATAATACTATCTTCGAAGCATCATCCAATTATGGGATACCACAGCATTTTAGAAAAACAAATCCGTAAACTCCTTCCTGAAAATTACCAGGTGGATGCTGCAATGCAGGAACTTTTTAATACCATTAGCAGTAGTTATCAAGCATTTGATAGAGACAAGCGGTTGGCAGATCATGCTTTTGAAATCAGTGAAAGGGAATACCAGAAAGTAAACGCAGACCTACAAGCTCAGAATGATATTCGAAAAGCTTCTATTCTCAAATTGAAAGAAGCCATTAGATCTTTAGACCCAACAAGGTCATTTAGTTTTGATGACAAGGATGAAGATTTAATCAGCATTATTTCCTTCTTAGAAGAACAGATTACTAGATCCAAACAAATGGAAGCAGACCTGATTTTGGCCAAAGAAACTGCTGAAAAAGCTTCCATGGCCAAGAGTGAGTTTCTTTCTATCATGAGTCATGAGATTAGGACCCCGCTAAACGCCATTATTGGAACCAATAATTTACTTCATTACCAAGATCCGCTTCCGTCACAAAAAGAATTGCTCAATGTGATGAAGATTTCTTCTGAAAATCTACTCAGTCTGATCAATGACGTTTTGGACTATGGCAAGTTGGAAGAAGGAAAAATCATTTTGGCAGAAAGGGATATTAACCTCAAACAATTTGTCAAAAATCTTAGGGCGGCGCATCGTTTGCGCGCAGAAGAACGTGGTAACAACCTGCGTTTAATGTTTGATGAAGATATTCCAGACTTTATTATAGGAGACGATATTCGTTTGGGTCAGATATTGAATAACCTGATTTCTAACGCCATCAAATTCACCAAGAAAGGCACCATTACTATTGAAGTTTTGTTGAATAGGATTACTGAAGAATCTGTGTATGTAGACTTTGCCATCATTGATACCGGTATTGGTATTCCACCAGAAAAACAAGAATTGATTTTTGATAGATTTACTCAGGCCAATAACAATATTACCAGAGAATACGGTGGTTCTGGACTAGGCCTCACCATCATCAAACTCTTGTTGAAATTACAAAACAGTGATATCTCTCTTGAAAGCGAAGCAGACAAGGGATCTAAATTCTTTTTCACGCTCTGCTTTAAGAAAAGTGATACCGTTGCTCAAGAGGAAAGCAAGTCCATTCACACCGATGCCCCAGATTTAAAGGGACTACATATACTTTTGGTAGAAGACGTGGAGTTCAATATCATGGTGGCGGAGAAAATGTTACAGAACTGGAATGCTAAAGTAGAAATTGCTGGCAATGGACAAATTGCTGTTGAAAAAGCCAAAGCTACCCAATTTGACATTATCCTCATGGACTTACAGATGCCCGTGATGGATGGCTATACTGCCACAAAAAGCATTCGTGAGTTTGACAACGAAACTCCAATCATTGCTTTAACAGCATCCATTACTATTGATATTCAGGGAAGGGCTACAGAATTTGGTATGAATGATTGCATTACCAAGCCATTCAACCCCAAAGACTTATTTAGCATCATAGCTAAATATACAGCCAAGGATAAATAATCTAGAACCAGCCCCGTTTCTTAAAAGTAAAAAGCATTAACCCGGGAACCAAGATCATTAAAGATACGGCCAGAAAAAATCCGTACTGGTTGTGCAAAGTGGGTATGCGGTCAAAGTTCATACCAAAAATTCCACCAATAACCGTAGCTGGAGCCATTAAACAGGTTACAATGGCCATTACCTTCATCACTTCATTCATCTTCAGGTTTACATTACTCAAATAGAGGTCTTGTAAGTTGATCATCATATCTCGATAGTTCTCAGATAAATCTGTGGCTTGAATAATATGGTCATGCACGTCTTTAAAATACTTGGTAGTGCGCTCTTCTAATAAATCACTATCGCTTCTGATAAAACCATTAACCAAATCTCTCACAGGCACCACATTGCGTTTGAGCACAATCATTTCTTTGCGGAGGTTATTGATATCTGGCAGAGACCCAGTATTGGAAAAACGAATAATTTCTTCTTCCAAGTTTTCAATCCTTTCTCCCAACTGTTCCATGACCACATAATAGTGGTCTACAATGGTATCTAGTAAAGCATAGCAGAGATAATCTGGTTTGGATAATCTTAGCTTACTATTAATCATTCTTAACTTCTCTCGTAGGTTGTCAAAAAGGTCTCTTTCTGCATCATCCTGAAAAGAGATCACATAGTCTTTGCCCAACAAAATACTAATCTGTTCCGTTTCTACCGTACCAGTTTCCTGATTAAAGTAGAGCATGTTTAACAAACAGAACAATACATTGTCCATCTCGTCCATCTTTGGGCGCTGGTCTACGCTCAAAATATCTTCCACAATCAGGTAGTGAATATTAAAATGGCTACAGATTTTCTCTACTTCTTCTTTGCGAATACCCCCTACATTGATCCAAGTAAAATGTCCATTGTCTTTGTAATTAAAACATTCCCCAATTTCAGGGTGTTCCAATTCTGAGAAATGGTTTTCTGAGTAATCAAAGACATGAATATGGGGAGCTGGAACAGCATCACGTTGAAAAGGAACCACGGGGTTTACATGAAATAGTTCTCTTGTTCTTTCTATGTTATGACCCTCCTTGGTTTTTGAAACCTTTTTATTTCTTTTGCTTGCCATTTACTAAAGTTAAATTAAAGGGGCAATGTTGCCAAGACCATTCTAATACTGGCATAACTAATCCTATCTGGCAGGTTATCTTTTAATTGTCTCAAACTATTGGCGCCATAAGTATCTATGGCTGCTTTGATCAAAGCCTGGTGTTGACCAGAAACAAAAGCATCCAATTTGAGCATGCCTTTATTAATGTAAAAAGAGAGGTGCTCTGCAATGGTATTAGTGGAAAGATTTCTGGCTTCTGCAATCTCTTCTATTGACAAACCCTTTTGATAATATTCAAAGCTTAGCTTCTTGGTATCCGTTTCTTTTTCCTTAACGGGTTTTGGCTTCTTCTCTTTCAAGGGCCCTTTTAAATGCATGCGTGTTGGCAGTTGACCTGCAATACAATAGTCCTGAACCAATTCTAAAAATGCATTCCCGTATTTATCAATTTTAAAAGCTCCAAAACCAGAAATATGCTGAAGGTCACTGTGTTTGATGGGCAGATAAGTAGACAGTTCCATTAAGGTACTATCACTGAGAATAATATAGGGTGGTACATTTTCTTCCTGCGCAAATCGGGTTCTGAGTTTTTTTAGGTCTTCAAATAAAGCCTTCTCATGGCTGGCTTTCTCATAGGTTTTGGTTGCTTCTTTCACCTGAGCAGGTTGATTAGGTGCGGATAACATTACCTGTTCTCCATTGTATAAAACCGCCCTGCTTTTAGGAGTCAATTGCAAAATGGGATATTCACCACTGCTTTGTTGCAAGTAGCCATCTTGAACAAGTTCACGCAAGTAATGTTGCCAAATCTCTTTGCCCAAATCCTTACCCTTGCCAAAAACGCTCAGTCCCTTGTGTTCAGGTTTTATTTTTTCTGCCATGCTACCACGCAATACATCAATCACATAATTACCTCCAAACCTTTCGTTTAATCGGGTTACTGCGCTGAGTAGTTTTTGGGCTGGTATGGTAGCGTCTATAAGTTCTGCTTTGTTTAAACAGGTATCACAATTGTCACAGTGTTCTACCGTTTGTTCTCCAAAATAATTGAGTAGGTATTTTCTGCGGCAGCGTTTGGTTTCACAGAATTGTACCATCAGGGCTAATTTCTGCATGAGTATGGCAGTCTGTTCTTCATTGCCTTCTACTTGGGCAAAACTGCGCAGTTTCATTACATCGCCCTGGCCGTAAAACAAAATGGCTTCAGAGTCTAATCCATCTCTACCAGCCCTTCCAGTTTCTTGGTAATAGCCTTCTAGATTTTTGGGAAGGTCTGCATGCACTACAAAACGCACATTGCTTTTATTGATGCCCATGCCAAAGGCAATAGTGGCCACCATAATCCGTACTTCATCTCTGAGAAACTGTTCCTGTCTTTTTTCTCTGGTTTCTCTTTCTAATCCTGCATGATAGGCTGCCGCTTGAAAACCATCGTCACAAAGATCCTGAGCTAATTTTTCAGTTGCCGCCCTGCTCAAACAATAAATAATACCCGCGTCTTCTTGGTGTTCTTGCAAATACGCTACTAGCTCTCCATAATAACCCTGCTTGGGTTTTACGGTATAGCGAATATTGGGTCTGTTAAAACTGTTTTCAAAAACAGGACAATCTTCTAAGTGCAATTGCGCAATAATATCATCGCGTGTTAAGGCATCTGCCGTAGCGGTAAGCGCAATCAATGGGGTATTGGGAAAATAATTTTTGAGCTCGCTTAAAACCCGGTACTCTGGTCTAAAATCATGCCCCCATTGACTAATACAGTGCGCCTCATCAATGGCAAATAAAGAAACTTGAACCCCTTGTAAAAATTTGAGAAACTGTTTATCTGATCCAACTAACCGTTCTGGTGCAACATAGAGCAGTTTGAGTTCATTGTTCCAAACCTGCTGACTAATGGCTGCTTGCTCTGCTGCAGAAAGTGTACTATTTAGAAAAGCAGCTTTAACACCGCTCACCAATAATGCATCTACTTGGTCTTTCATCAGCGCAATCAAGGGACTAACCACTACGGTTAAGCCTGGCAAACAAAGAGCCGGCACTTGGTAGCAAAGACTTTTACCCCCACCCGTAGGCATGAGCACCATGGCGTCTCCACCATCCAATACTTGGTGAATGATGGCTTCCTGGTTATTTCTGAAACTATTGTATCCAAAAATGTTTGCGAGTACCTGCTCAGGCGATGCGATTAATGACATGTGTTATTGTAATTCCCTGATCCAGATATTGCGGTAGCTCATGGGATTGCCACCATCTTTTCCATGGTCTTGTAAGATGAGTGTTTCTTTTTCTTTGTGAGCCGTGTATTTTGGTTGGCCAATCCACTCAGTACCACCCTTGATAGCAACATGATTCTGAACCAAGATCCCATTATGGAATACGGTGATATAAGCTGGTGTTTGCAAATTGCCATCGGCATAAAACTGTGGGGCAGTGAACACCACATCATATACCTGCCATTCACCTGGTTTGCGGCTTGCATTGACCAAGGGAATATGCTGCTTGTACATACTTCCAGCTTGACCATTTACATAAGTTGGATTGTCATAAGAGTCTAGTACTTGTAATTCATATCGGCCCATAAAGAAGATTCCGCTATTTCCCCTGCTCTGGCTAGATCCTGCAATAGCTGTTGGTTCACGCCATTCAACATGTAATTGAATAGAACCAAAAGCTTGTTTGGTTTCTAAATTTCCGGTTCCTTTTACAACAGTAGTAGCACCGTCTTTATCAATCTTCCAAGTAGGCGCACCCCCATTTTCCTTTTGCCAAGCATTGAGGTCTTTTCCATTCATGAGTACAATGGCATCTGAAGGTGCTTCACCAGCTAGTTTGCCGGGAGTTACTTTGGCTGGAACGGGTTCCCAGATCTCTGTTTTAGCAGCTTCTTTTTCCCTAGCAGATTGAATGGCTTTTTTCTCAGCATCAGTTTTGGGTTGGGCCAATAACATGGTTGCAAATGCCGTAAAGGCAGTAATGGTCAGGAGGATTTTCTTATCTAGCATATCTTGAATTGTGCCAAAAATTAAGAAGATTTTCCCATATGGGCTCATCAAACTATTTGAGTAGTTCAGGATGGAATTTCTTTTCTCCTATTTTGAGTGCAATGGGTAAAATATTTTGCTTGGGTGGCAATGGGCAAGTAGCATGTACGGTAAAAGCACAAGGCGGATTAAAAGCCTTATTAAAGTCTATCACCGTATGGCCTGTTGCGTCTGGTTTTGGTACATATATAAACCTGCCCGTAGGATAAGTTTCTAATTCATTGGTAGCGTCACCAAAAATCACAAACAATTCATCGCCCCCCTCATCTAATGCATCTAGTTTATAAGTAACGCCGTTGATTTGAAAAACCAATCTACCAGGTGTTTCTTGTGCAGTTGTCTGGCCCAGCACATTGGTGATCATTAATTTGTTAGAAGCCGGTTTCTCCAAAATCGCATCTACTCTGTATTTGGCATTAATAGGATAATATGGAATCGATTTGAATTTTTTCAAAGCAGGTGCATTTACATCGCGCAAGCGTATGCCTATTTTTTCTTCTCTTCTGATCAGGTTCCAACGCAGACTACCCAATGCAATTTGTGGCGCTTGTTTCTCATTAGCTGAAAACAAAATGGCTTCCTGAATTAGGCTGTCATTGATCTTGGTAGCAATGCCTTTTTGAGAAACCCAATTGACTATTCCGTTTTCCCAATTAAAAGTACCCGCTTGATCGGGCATGTCTTTGTGTTGAAAAATAATCTGATTGCTGAAATCAGATCCAAATTTGTTTTTACCCGGGCTTAACCATAACAGCCCCACCAAATTCACCCAACCATTGGGTGCTTTTAAATCCTGTATTCTTTTTTGATGCCAAGCCACAATGCTATCCTGATAAGTTCGGGGCGTTTGCGCAAGCATAGTTTTGGGCATGAATAGCGCCAAGAAAATACTGTATATAATAATGCGTTTCATAAGATCTGATTGAGCGGCAAAATAAAGGAAAATTAATTAGTGCACCAATTCAATAGGATAAAGCAACTTACATAAGGGGAACCAAGGAACTACTCAATTGTTCAAAGCGTTTAAACGCTTGTTGGTAGTCTTCTGCCAGTGTTGGATTGGGGTGCAAAACCTGATTAGTGGGCATTTCCCACCGAATGGTTGGAAAAGCCGCTTGCATACCCAACAAAAGCGCACCTCTTGCCGATGCATCTCCATCATGGTTTATCAGCACTGGAAGTTGAAACAGATCAGCCAGCATCTGCAACCAAGTCTGGTTCTGAATAAATCCGCCACTGGCCATGATTTTTTTGGGTTGCTCTTTTAAAGGCAATGATTGGGCAATGGCATAGAGGTTAAATAAGACAGCTTCCATACCGGCCCGCACCAAATGAGCCTGACCATGCTGAGGACCCATGCCAAAAAAAACTGCTTTTGCCCCTTCTTTCCAAATAGGCGCACGCTCACCAGATAAATATGGCAAGACCGTGAGACCATCAGACCCAATGGGTATTAGGGCAGCTTGCTCAAAAAAATTCTTAGTGACACCCTCATATTGAAAGAGTTGTGTTTGCATCCATTCCAATAATTGCGCACCATTATTAGAAGCACCGCCAACCAGGTATTGACCCTTTGTAATTGGATAACAAAAACTGCGCATAGATGCATCCAAATGAATTTGGTCTTGTATGATCCTCACAGCTGCACTGGTACCAATGGTAATTGCAATTGTACTAGCATCTACTGCATGAGAGCCCAGATTGGCCATGGCGCCATCGCTAGAACCTAAGACAATCTTGGTATCAGATAATGAAAATGAATTCCCTTCTAGCAGTGGCAAAATGGTTTTGGCATCTTTCAGCTCAGGCAATTGCTGGCGCGATATCCCTGCCATGGTAAGCGCTCCCTCATGCCAATCAAGGCTAATAATATTTAGCAGACCCATAGCTGCAGCCACTGCATAATCCACCACCCAAACACCCGTTAACTGGAATAAAATAAATTCTTTGATGCCTACAAATTTGTAAGCTCCATCAATAATCTGCGGTTGATTTTCTTTTAGCCATTTGATTTTACAAAGGGGTAGCATGGCGTGCATGGGTACCCCAGATTGTTGGTACCAATCTTGAATATTTGCATCTTCTCTAAATGCTTGGGCAATTCCCGCTGCGCGATTGTCGGACCAAATGATGGATGCAGTTAGCGGCTTTCCATCCATGCCTACCACCAATAAACTATGCATGGCCGTACTAAAACTAATCAGCGCTGGCGCGGCATTCAAGGATTTTGTGAGTGCAGCCAAACAAGCTTTCACGGCAGCTAACACAGTATTGGGATCCTGCTCAGCCCATCCATTTTCGATTTGATTAGTAGCATAACTGATTTGCTCCATGGCCAATAACTGACCAGTAGTATCAAGAGCCAGGGCCTTGGTAGAACCTGTTCCAATATCAATCCCTACATAATATTGCATGGCAGAGAATTAGTCGTTTGCCTTTACTACCGCATGACCACCAAACTCATTTCTTAAGGCAGCCACTACTTTACCAGAAAAAGTATTTTCCATTTGAGATCGGTAACGCATCATCAAAGAAAGTGCAATCACAGGTGTTGGAACACCCAGATCCAATGCGGTATCCAAGGTCCATTTGCCTTCTCCGGAACTATGCATCACACCCTTAATGGCGTCTAAGCCTGGGTCTTTTTTAAAGGCATTTTCTGTTAACTCCATTAACCAACCCCTGATCACAGAACCATTATTGAACAAATGTGACAATGCGGCAAAATCATATTCGTAATCAGAACGCTGCAACACTTCAAAGCCTTCGGCAATGGATTGCATCATTCCATATTCAATACCATTATGAATCATTTTGGCAAAATGACCACTACCAGATGGGCCAGTGTACAAAGTACCACCTTCCACAGAAATGGCGTCTAGCAAGGGCTTTACCACCTGATAGGCCGTAGGGTCTCCACCAATCATAGTACAAGCACCTTGCAAAGCGCCACTGGTTCCACCACTGGTACCACAGTCTAAATAGTCAATTCCCAGTGCTGCTAATTCCCCATTTCTGCGAATACTGTCTTTGTAAAATGAATTGCCCCCGTCTATGACAATGGACCCTTTTTGCAAGAGCAGCGTTAGTTGCTGCAATAGTTCATCTACAATGGGACCAGCAGGTACCATTAACCAAATAATTTGTTGGCCAGTAAAGCTGGCGCAAAGATTTTCCAGATTGGCGGCAGGTTGCATACCCGCTGCTGCTGCTTTTTGTACCAGGGCTGTGTCTTGGTCTAAAGCAATTACTTCATGACCCTTTGATAAAAGGTTGAGACCAATATTGAATCCCATTTTACCCAATCCTATAACGGCTATTTGCATTTGTTCCTATTGAATTTGATCAAAGTCTGTTCAAACCTAAAACTAATAAAAATAAAGGGCATTCCTTTTGAGCTTGACCAAGTACAGATGTTTTAATTTTAACCCATCATGAAAGCGGCCAGTATACAGGAAATCAAAGCGGAATTACAAGCAAGTAACCTAGTTAAGCTCAGAGAGCTCTGTTTGCAATTAGCCAAATTCAAAAAAGAGAATAAGGAATTACTTACTTATCTGCTATTTGAATCGCATGATCAAGAAAGTTATATAGCCGAAGTAAAGGAAGAGATTAACGAAGGATTTTTAGAACTTCCCAAGTCTAATATTTATCTAACCAAGAAAGCACTTCGCAAAATTTTACGCATTGCGGGTAAACATATAAAATACATGGGTAGCAAACAAGGTGAGGCTCAAGTGCTCCTGCATTTTTGCCAAAAACTAAAAACATCGGGGATTGCTTACCACAAATATCCTGTCTTGAATAACCTCTATCAGATGCAATTAAAGAAAGTAAACAAGGCCATCGATGGCATGCACGAGGATGAACAGTATGATTATGTAAAAGAGATGGCAACGCTTTAATCAGTAGACATCGCGCCAGCATTTAAGACTCTTCGTCAAAATAGAGTTTATAAAAATGTTTGCCACTAAATTCATCAAAACCCTTTTCTATCAAGTCTTTGCGGCCATGGATATAAACGTGAAAATTCTTGTCTAGTTTTAAAATACTCTTGAATACCCGTTCCTGTTTTTTTACGGCTTTTAAGTGAATATCAAACTCGTCTTCAATATTTACCTGCCGCGCAATTTCATAAGTCTGTTTATACTGGGTAAAAGTTTCAATCATTTCTGGATGGTGCAACACCTCTTCTGCAAACTCCTCCATTTTAAAAGCTTCTTTGTTTTTAAAATAGTCCATGCTTCTATTCAACAGGTCTATCTGGTCTGATTTGTTTACCTCAAATTTTTCCTGGAGCTCATTGCTGATAAATAGTTTGCACATACCCATGGCGGCATCGGTATGATAATAACTATTGGCGCTGGGGGCTACTTGTAAAAAGTCTTTGATCCAATACTGTGCGTCTTGCTGTTTATTGGTATTGTCTACCACACAAACCACGTATCCCTCAGACTGGTTTTTTCTAAAAATGAGACAACCCTTGTCTAGTTTATTAATGTTCACCCCGTCTTCTGCAATCACTTCCCAACTCTGCCCATGGGGGAATACTTTTAGAAAAGTCTCCTTGGTTTCGCTTTTGAAAATGCCAATGGCGTCTACATAGTCTGTTTCAAATGGCACATTGCTAAAATGCGCCAAATACATTTCTCCCTCCTTTACCTTGCTATGGGTACTCTTGCTATAAAGGAACTGTGCCAACTGCAAAGATTGCTTGGAAAACTGCTTATTGTCTTCAAAAAGGGCCTTCACGTATTGGTACACTTCATTGAGATCCAAACTACTAATATGGGTAAAATGGTACTGTTCCTGCTCATTAAAAGCTCCCAAAAAGTATTTTGTCAGCATCCCTTGCACAATGGGATCATTAAGGGTCAATGGGTTGGCAGAAAGGCCCAAAGCCTCGCCCCTGCTTGGATTTCCCACTTTGTGGACTATTACTTGATTCAATTGAACGCTGTCTATTCCTGTCATGATGCAGCGAAGATATTTAAAGGAAATTCGTTTTTCGGCCATAAATAGCGCACCTTTGTAATAATATTGACTGGCGAACCCAATTTGGGACTGCTTTCTACCTCATTAAACCATTATTCGATTATGTACACCCAGATTTGGAGCAAATACCTGCCGATTATCAAAATTTTGTTGAAGCGTTCTGCTAATGGTAACCAAACCTTAGACCTGAACCGTATTGATTTTGAACGTGCCGGTAGCGGACGTAAAGCAGGTTATAAGTTTCTAATTGAGCTTGTAGGTGGTAGAACCCTGAATGTTTTGAGCGGTATTCCTTTGGCAAAAGACTTGGCCGATGTGTTATTGGCTGATGCTGGGATCCGTGAAATCCTGAACAAGGGTAATTATGAAGTGGCTTTGAATACCCGTTTCCAACTCAGCATTAAGAATGTGACTCCTGCGGATCATGTTCCTGCTGAACCTAAAGAAGATTAATTTTTGCCTGCGGCGATATAACAATCAAATAGGCCATAAAATACTATCACCCGTTTTTCATTCAGAGAAACGGGTGATTTTTTTGCCGTCATACCTATATAAACCGGTATTTCTAGTGCCAATCCAAATATTCCCCTTTTTGTCTTGTATCATGGAATGAACAAACTCTTTTCCCATGCCCTCTGCTGTAGAAAAATTGACAAAGTTCTTGCCATCATATCTCCAGATGCCATTCTTGCTTTCATAATTTTTATCTCCTTCGTTTCCACAGAACCATAGGCTTCCACTTGCGTCACATAGCATCACGTTTCCTATATCAGTCCTCAAGTTGAAATTGTTGAATGTTTTTCCGTCATAGTAAAAATTGCCTTTGAGTCTACCACCAAACCAGATCCAACCCATTTTATCTGGAACAATATATCTAATCCAACTGTCACCATTTGGCTTGACACTGGCAAGGGACTTTCCATCAAAACGGCAAACACCTTCCAAACCTGGGGGCATACCTGAAGCAAACCAGATAATTCCTTGCTTATCTTCATAGATATCGTCTACCATTTTGAGTTTAAGAGACTGGGGGTTAAGGATTTGACCTTGCTTCAAAAAACGCGTAAAGGATTTTCCATCACTCCAAAAAACAGCATCCCCCGTACCTAACCAAATTTTACCCTTGCTGTCAAGTAACATACTCCAAATGGCATTTTTAGAAGAACCATATTCATTGGTGTCAAATCCTAGACTTCCTTCTAAGGTTATTGGGCTAATGACTTTCCCGTTAAACATACACAGACCCGCATCGGTACCTATCAAAATATTGCCTTTCTGATCTTCCAATAGAGACCAAATGGCATTGCTCTTCAATCCCTGCTTGGTAGTATAATTCACAAATTGCTTTCCGTCATATTTATAAACCCCGTCTCCGGTAGTGCCAAACCAAAGATTACCCAACTTGTCTTCTATCATACAATGAATATTATCCGCCTGTTCTTTTGCATGATTGGATAAATGATTCTTTACAAGTTTTTTGTTGGTTATGGCTGCACTTGGTACAGGCATATTAGTATTAACTGATACTTGTAAAAATGCTCTAAGAGGCAAATTCAAAAATATCATAAAAACAATTACCTGAATATGCCTCATTTCTTTGGTTTAATCTTTTATCCCATTTGCCCCAATGATTTTTTCAATATGGGTCATTTTTCCAGCAGCATTAATGCCTTCTAAAACAAGCCTGAAGGTTTTGGAAAAATCATTGTTATAGAATTCAATCTTTAGATTTTGCAGGGTCTGATTGGTAAAGATGTCTGGATTCCAATAGAGCGTAGTTCGGTT
The DNA here is from genome assembly GCA_041164585.1 of Bacteroidota bacterium. Taxonomy (GTDB): domain Bacteria; phylum Bacteroidota; class Bacteroidia; order Chitinophagales; family Chitinophagaceae; genus Sediminibacterium. Next base: position 26,789 of record JBEAPC010000282.1, on the reverse strand, counting down.
ATCGGGTTTTACAAAGCCGGCTTCAGGTTGTTCGTAGTTAGGATAATAAAACTCTTTGAACTTATTATATCCGGACAATTTGATTGTTTGAAGCCCAGGCAATTCAGGAGGGGTATAATCATTCCCATTTCTGGTGTAAACAATCACCGCACCTCCCATTCCACCTCCTGATGCAAACATAAAAATTGGCGGAAAGGCCTTGATCATGGCTACATTAATCAGTGGAATGGAACTGAGTGTAGCAATATCCGTTTTCATTTCATTTAAGAATAAATTGGGGCTATGTCCACGCCATTGCATGGATCCATCACCACTAACCATCAAACCAGGGACCCTGCTGGTTAAGTATTCCATAATTGTACTTGCAGCCAGAACCGTATTGGGATTAGACAGGTCTAGGATATAAGATTTTCTAGCAGGATTCTCTCTAAAAAAACCCGATGTATATCTTTCTTCTAACTTTGCAACAGGCGTTTTTGCGGTTGATTTTACCGTTACTTCTTTTAAGGTTGTTTCTTCCATTTTTTTCCTTAGTGCTTCTTGCTGCATCCAAAGTTGATCTAGTTTTCCTTTTACTGCTAGGTTAATTTCAGTATTATCCAGTTCATTGAATACGGAGATTGTTTTAGCAGATAAAGGCATCAACCCGTTTTGAATTTGCAGGGTAGCTTTTTCAGTAAGGCTAGGATCATTGTTGATGCTATACAAAATTTTAGCAGTATCAAATAGAATCACGCTATGTTCAAAACTGCCATCTTTTTGCAAACTAACAGAAGCAAATTGCCTGCTGCTGTCTTTGCTTACAATGATCATATTTAATAGATTGTCCTTGTCTGTTTTAATGCCAGTGACTCTTCCAATCAATTTCATATAGCCATTCTCAATAGGATATACATTTTGAGGACCAATCTCAGCCTTGATTTTTTCCCAGTTAAACTTACGCCATCCATTGGTTAGCATTACAAGGTCAAGATGCGATGCAATTTCATCTGTATTTCCAGAAAGATAGTATCCTGGGTTATATACTTTCCCCTTGATTTCACTACTCAAAAACATATCGGAATAGATGGTATGTTGTGAGGCTTGGCTGGTTATCTCATCTGTAATAGACAAAGACATATTGGTAAATAAAGTATCTGGTACTTTTATTTCAAGTGTATTCTTGCCCCTAGCATCCACATTAATTTGGGAAGCTTTTAGTTCTGGGTGAAATTCATGTTTTTGGTTATTGATAAAGACAACCCTTTCTGCCACTGGAATCCAGTCTGCTGTAAACAAGGTAAACTGTAGCAATCCCGTTGGTAAATCAAGGGTAGGAATTTCTGCATTAATCCGTTTTTTATCCCTTGTATTAATGGCCACCTGATAAAGACCTACTTTGTTCATGTGTATGACCAAGACCATATTTTTAAAAGCTGATGGCGCTTTGTCACTGCGTTCCACTTGAAACAAAACCTTTTCTTTGATTCTGGTAACAGTCAATTGTGCCCCTTCTGTTTTGGTAATATTGATTGGCGTTTCACCTGCATTACCATCTTGGTCTACCCAATTTAAATGGTATTGGTGTTGGGGTTTGGCAGTTAGAAAAAAACTGCCCATGCCATCATGTAACAGCTCTAGCGAATCAATGATCTGATTGGTTTCATCCGCAATTGCCCCTTTGATGAATACAGGATTACCAATTATATTGGTAGCTTTAAAAGCAATACGGGATTGTAAACCTTGAATCAAATAACCACCTTCTGGAAAAACAGCAACTGTAGTTTTTGAAACAGGAGTACTTGTTGTTTTTGTACTGGGATGATTAATTAATAGCTGGCGCCGATATAAAAATTCAGGATCATCATTGAGCATCCACTTGGTATATGCCCTAATTTCAAGAAAATCTCCTGTATAGTTTGAAGGAATCTCAAAGGATCCAGATGCAGCAGACAAAATAATGGGTGATACAGACTGTTTCAATGATTTTCCATCTGACCCGTACCATTCCAAATAAATATTCATACTGGCTAAACCCGTGTCCCTGCCTTGTATCAAATAGGCTTTGTACCAAACAGTTTCTCCTTTGTTATAAATATTTTTATCAAAATGAATGTGTATCCTTTCGGTTGCGGAACCGTCTGCATACACATTCATCATTGAATCAATATTCTGAGCAACACTTGCACTTGAAAAAAATAGAAAGAACAATGAAATCAAGAAAGGAATATGGATACTGGATTTTATCATGTTTTAAATGTAACAATTATCCGCTCATTTTCCTTCCTCCCATTCTTCCATCTTCACTTTAATTTTTTCACTTTCTTCTTCTCTTCACTCTTCACTTCTTCTTCCTCTCTTCACTCTTCACTTTTATCTCTTCACTTTTATCTCTTCACTCAACTCTTACAGAGTTGCTAAGTCAATCACAAAACGATATTTCACATCGCTTTTGATCACGCGCTCATAAGCAGCATTAATGTCTTTCATAGCCACCATTTCAATATCGGAAACAATATTGTGTTCAGCACAATAGTCCAACATTTCTTGGGTTTCTTTAATGCCCCCAATCATGGAACCAATAATGCCTCTGCGCTTTCCTACTAGTTGAAAGGCTGACACTTTGCTATCATCGGGCGGCAGCCCAACTACCAACATTTTTCCGTTAACGGCCAACAGGTTTAAGTACATATTTACGTCATGGGGTGCTGCAACAGTATTGAGGATAAAGTCAAAACTATTGGCTGCTTTGGCCATGGCTTCCTTGTCTGTAGATAGTAAGAAATGAGTGGCGCCCAGTGATTTTGCATCAGCTTCTTTTGATGGGCTGGTGCTGATCATGGTTACTTCAGCCCCAAAACTAGCGGCAAATTTTACCCCCATATGACCCAGACCTCCTAGACCCAACACGGCTACTTTATGACCCTTACCCACACCTGCATATCGCAGAGGTGACCAAGTAGTAATACCTGCGCAAAGCAGGGGAGCTACGGCGGCTAATTGTTCTTCTTTAAAATTACCCACGTGCAAGGTATAGTGCTCGTCTACCACAATCTTGTTGGAATACCCTCCAAAAGTGGGGGTTTTACCATCGCGCTCATAACCATTATAGGTTCCAGTCATGCCCTCGTCGCAATATTGCTCCAAGTCATCCTTGCAGCAAGCGCATTTTCTGCAAGAATCTACAAAAACGCCTACTCCGGCTAGGTCGCCTACTTTGAATTTGGTTACACCTGCACCAACTTCAGATACCCTACCCACAATTTCATGCCCTGGCACCAATGGATAAATAGCAGGACCCCATTCACTACGGGCCATATGAATGTCTGAATGGCAAACACCACAGTACATAATGTCTATTAAAACGTCTTTATCGCCAACGGCCCTTCTGCTAATGTCTAAAGGGGCAAGTGGACTGGTTTTGTCTAAAGCTGCATAAGATTTTACGGCTATCATATTGTTATTTTGAGTGATTGAAATTAAGTGATTAAAATTCAATTTTGCGAAAGGGTAGCAAATAACAAGTTCCAAATAGGAATGTTGCAAGTATTTACGAAATCGTTTTTTATAGAGCCTTTAATTTTCAAGAGAAGCTTTCCTGTTTAAAAAAACAATGATAACTTTAGCTTATGCGCCCCAAACAGAAAAAGAAAACCAATTGGTATCCTACGATTACCATTTTCCTTGCTCTAAGTATAGGAATAGGCTTTTATGTAAAGACCGCCTACTTAACACCCAAAGAAGAAATTGTAGAAGTTGATGAAACCAAGAAGACTATTAGTACCTCGTCTGGCCTAGAAATTGCAAAGGATGCCAGTACTACGGATAAAACCTTGAATTATAGAAAAAATTGGAAGGACTTTATTTATATCCCACCATTACACAAAGATGTGGAATTTACGCTCACAGAAGATGGCATGGTTACCAACCTAAATATTCCTGTAGTGAACAAAACGGAATATCCCATTGAGTCCATTACTATTAAAGTATTCTATATTAATCCTAGTAACCGCAATACGGTAGACACCAGAGAATTTGAGATCAAAAACGTACAACCTAATAATCGAATCAGTTTTAAGGGTCCAGAAAATAGTATTAAGGGGGTAACAGTGATCTGTGATATTATCAAGGTAAGGTCTAATAATTTCAGTTTTTGTTTTGACCAGGATTTGATGAAGGATTCTCAAGTGAAGGGTGGTTTCAGTGGAGACCCCAATGACCCATGGCATTGTAAATGATTGCTTTATAATAAACTACCCTGCCACCATGAGAAAGTTCCCTCTGCTTTTTGCTGCCCTGCAGCTACTGTTTTTTTGTGTACAAGCCCAAGTTCAAGTCAGTTCCTTATTAACAGAAAACAAGTCTAACCCCATAGGTTTGGGTACCACAACTCCAAGGTTTAGTTGGAAAATGGTTTCTGACAAACGTGGCACGGTTCAAACTGCTTATGAGATTAAACTAAGTGCAGAGAAGGATAAAAGTTCCAATTGGAATACAGGCAAGATAAATTCTAATCAAACTGTACAAGTAATATACAATGGTCCAGCTCTCAAAAGCAATACTCGTTATAGCTGGCAGGTGCGCAGTTGGGACCAAACAGGAACGCCATCGGCTTGGAGCAGCCCTGCTAGTTTTCAAACAGGCTTATTACAAATCTCTGATTGGACAGCTCAGTGGATCAAGGCAGGATTTCTAGAAGATTCTGTTCTAAGACCCAGTCAATTATTTAGAACGGCATTCCAATTGAAAAAAACAGTGCAATCGGCCACTGCCTATATTACCGTGCATGGCATGTATGAAGCAAGCATTAATGGTCAACGCATGGGCAATGACTATCTAACACCAGGTTGGACTTCTTACAACAAAAGAATCCAATACCAAGCGTATGATTTGACTAGTATGCTCACTAAAGGTGAAAATGCTATTGGGGTAACCATTGGCAATGGATGGTTCCGTGGCAATCTTGCTTGGGGCAATCACTATAATATTTATGGCAAAGAATTAGCCTTGTTAATGCAATTGAATATTGTCTATACCGATGGCAGCAAAGAAACCATTGCTTCTAATCCTAATTGGAAATCCAATACCGGCGCTATTCAATATGCAGAGATATATCATGGAGAAACCTATGATGCAAGAAAAGAACCCATGGGTTGGAACAAAGCAGGCTATTCAGACAAAGATTGGAAACCTGTTACGGTTGCCAATATTCCATTAAAGGAAATCATTGCAACTGAAAATGAACCTGTGAAAAAGCAAGAGACTTTTCCAGCATTGAAAATCTTTACCACACCCAAGGGAGAACAGGTAATTGATTTTGGGCAGAACCTAGTGGGATGGGTAGTGATCAAGGCTCGCGGAAAAGCTGGAGATCAAATCAAGGTATCGCACGCAGAAGTGTTAGATAAGTATGGCAATTTTTATACAGAGAATTTACGCGCTGCTAAATGTGAGAACAATTATATTTTAAAAGGTGGTGGAGAAGAAGTTTTTGAACCCCATTTTACCTGGCAGGGATTTAGGTATGCTAAGATTGAAGGTTATCCAGGCAAATTAAGTCCAGCTGATATTAGTGCAGTGGCCTTGTATTCCAATATGCCACTTACTGGAAATTTTGAATCATCGCATCCTTTGATCAATCAATTGCAACACAATATTCAGTGGGGTCAGAATGGTAATTTTCTAGACGTTCCTACGGATTGTCCGCAACGAGATGAAAGACTTGGTTGGACCGGAGACGCACAAGCATTTTCAAGAACCGCTTCCTTTAATAGAAACGTGAATAGCTTTTTTGCCAAATGGTTAAAAGACGTAGCAGCTGATCAACTACCCAATGGAAGTGTGCCTTTTGTAGTGCCCAATGTTTTGGGTGCAAGCTCTGCGGGTGCAACAGGTTGGGGCGATGTGGCTACTATTATTCCATGGAATATGTACCTAGCTTATGGAGACAAACGCATTTTAGAAGACCAATATCCCAGCATGAAAGCATGGTTGGGATACATGCAAAAAGAAAGCAAGAACAATTTGTGGAATACCGGTTTTCATTTTGGTGACTGGTTATTCTATAGACCCTTTGATGACAATGATGGCAAATCTGCAGTAACCGATAAATATTTAATAGCCCAGTGTTTCTTTGCGCATACTACACAACTCTTGATTAATGCGGCAAAAGTATTAGGCAAAACAGAAGACTTACCTGCATACGAGAAATTGTTGGCCGATGTAAAATCTGCGTTTCTTAGAGAATATGTAACACCCAATGGAAGATTGGTGTCATCCACTCAAACTGCTTATGTATTGGCTTTAAATTTTGACATGCTGCCGGAAAATCTGCGCGCACAAGCTGCCAACAAATTGGTAGAAAATGTAAAAAGCTATGGCAATCATCTAACCACTGGATTTTTAGGAACACCCTATCTCTGTGAAGTGCTAACCCGTTTTGGGCATACAGCAACTGCTTATCAATTATTGTTACAAGAATCTTATCCATCATGGTTATACCCAGTAAAAATGGGCGCCACTACCATTTGGGAAAGATGGAATGGGATTAGAACCGATAGTAGTTTTGAACCCGCTTCTATGAATAGTTTTAACCACTATGCGTATGGCGCTATTGGAGACTGGATGTATAGATCAGTAGTAGGTTTGGACACTTATGAAGACGGCGTTGGTTATCAGCATAGTAAGATCCAGCCCCATTTGGGCAAGGGTCTTACACATGCTTCAGCCAGTTTGGAAACTTATTATGGCAAGCTTTCTTCAGGTTGGAAAATAGGCAATGGCATCATTGAATGGAAAGCTACTATACCAAGCAATACTAGAACAACGGTTATCTTGCCAGCCGCCTCTGTAGATGATATTAAAGAAAATGGAAACGCATTAGACGCTAGTTACAAAGCTGTCAAAAATGCAGATGGCACTATTAGTTTAGAATTGGGATCAGGTGAATATCAATTTCAAATCAAGCAAGCAACTAAATAAAGCTGACCATGAATTACTGGAAAAAAACCATCGCAGCAATGCTGCTGTTTTGCTGCGCAATGCCTTTTATAAGTAAGGCCCAAGAAATAGACTTAGAACACAAACAGTGGCCTGCTTATTGGATTGGTTTGCCCAATATGTCATGGAATGGTTATGGTGTTTATCTGTTTAGAAAAGATCTAGACTTAGACAAACCAGTAAGTAAATTTTTAGTGCATGTAACCGCAGATAATAGGTACAAGCTTTTTGTAAATGGACAATTGGTTTCATTAGGACCAGCCCGTAGCGATATTCAACACTGGAATTATACTACCCTGGATCTTGCGCCTTATTTGAAACAGGGCAAGAATCATATTGCTGCAAAAGTTTGGAATGAAGGAGAATTTATGCCGGAGGCACAGATTAGCCATAGTACTGCTTTTTTAATTCAGGGTAATGGAGAGCAGGAACAAATCATTAATTCAAACAATAGTTGGTGGGCTAAACAAGACAGTGCCTATAGTCCTATTCCTGTTAAAATGAAAACCTACTATGTGGCGGGTCCCGGAGAAGCCATAGATTTTGCAAAACAAATCAAGGGTTGGGAAACCATTGATCCCGAAATTGCAGGATGGAAACATACCCTCAAAATTCGCAATGCCAATCCAAAGAATATCTACAAATTAGACATGCCCATTAGCTGGTCACTCATGCCAAGCACGCTTCCTGAAATGGCTTATGTTCCGCAACGCTTTGCCACAGTAAAAAGAGATGGGGGTCTTACCATACCTGCTAGCTTTCCAGCTTCCAAAACAACGCTGACTATTCCTGCCAATAAAACCATTAGCATTTTATTGGACCAAGGAACTTTAACCAATGCCTACCCCGTTTTGGAATTTGCCAAAGGAAAATCAGCCAGTATTCAATTGGGCTATGCAGAAGCACTCTTTACCCAATATCCTCAAAAGGGTAATAGGAATGATGTGGATGGAAAAACATTTATTGGAAGAGAAGACCAATTAATCTCTGACGGTTCAGAAGGTCAAACATTTAGTTCCTTGCAGTTCCGAACTTTTAGATATTTATTGCTAACAGTGACAACTAAAAATGAAGCCTTAGAAATCAAAGACCTCTATAGTTATTTTACAGGCTATCCATTTGAACGCAAAGCCCAATTTGCCTCAAGCAATCCGCTATTTAATCAGATCTTGGATATTGGTTGGAGAACTGCTAGACTCTGTGCTTGGGAAACTTATATGGACTGCCCTTATTATGAGCAGTTGCAATATATTGGAGACGCGCGCATACAAGCCATGGTTTCATTGTACAATACAGGAGATGACAAGTTGGTGCGCAATGCGCTTACCCAGATGGATAATTCAAGAATCTCAGAAGGACTAACTTATAGCCGGCATCCATCGCATACGCCACAATTGATTCCTACTTTCTCGCTCTGGTATATTGCCATGCTTAGGGACTATTGGATCTATGGCAAGGATGAAAAATTTGTACAAGAAAAATTAGTAGGCACAAGAGCTATACTAGATTATTATAGCAAGTACAAACTGGAAGACCATAGATTAAAAGAACTACCCTATTGGAATTTCACAGACTGGTGTACCACCAAGGGATGGGATGGTGGAAGGGCTCCTATAGGTAAAGATGGTGCTTCTACCGTAGTAGACTTTTTATTCCTCTATACTTTGCAACAAGCCGCTTCTATGGAACAGTCTATAGGCATGCCCGCTTATGCAACAAAATATCAAGAAGCCATCAACGCATTACAAAGCTCCATCAGAAAAAAATACTGGAATAGCACCAAGCAATTATTTGCAGATAGGACTGAACAAGACCTGTACTCACAACACGCTAATACCTTGGCCATTCTTACAGGAACCGTAAAAGGTGCAGAAGCCAAAGCCTTGGCAGAAAAAATAATGCAAGACAAAAACCTAACAGAAGCCACTATCTTTTTTAAATACTATGTATATCAAGCACTAGTAATTGCCGGCTATGGCGATGGTTATTTAGACTGGTTGGGCATTTGGAAAGAAAATATACAACAGGGCATAACTACCTGGGCAGAGATCTCAGACATCAACAATGCAAGATCAGATTGTCATGCATGGGGCGCTAGTCCTAATATTGAATTCTTTAGAACCGTTTTGGGTATTGACAGTGACGCACCTGGTTTTAAAAAGGTCAAAATTATTCCGCACTTGGGTAAGGAAACCAAGATTAGTGGCAGCATGCCTCACCCTTCAGGAACCATCAGTGCCAGCTATCTATTACAAAATGGCAAATGGGAAATTGCTATTGAACTACCCAAAAATACCAGTGGCTATTTAGACTGGAAGGGTAAACGAATCAATTTGTTAGCTGGAAAAAACAATTTTACTTTTTAACCAATGAAAACGCGTACAAGATTTCAGTAGCAATTTGTTTAATCCTTTCATCATATACAGCTGATTCATTAGCTGTGCCATCTGAAACCTTGGGGTCTTCATAGGGAATTGAAATTCTAGCTGCTGCACCAGGAACAATTGGACAAGACTCATCTGCATGTGAACAGGTCATGATGGCTGCAAATTTTTGGGCAGGGTTTGGGGCATCCATATACTTTTTAGAGAAAGCCATGATTGCTGGTGCATCCTTTGCATAAATTACAGCATACTGAGGATTTGTTCCCTCAGATTGTTTTGTCATTTGAAATCCTGCTTTAGTTAGTGCTTTTACAGACCTTTCATTAAAAGCAGTTACTTCTAATCCTCCTGAATAATTTTCAACAGATTTAATCCCATAATATGATGCTGCTGCATAAGCCCATAATTGGCTCATATGGCTTCTTCTAGAATTATGGGTACATATAAATATCAAATTTGCTTTTTTATCCTTTTTTAAAGAAGACTTGATGTATTGGGCAACTTTTTGCAGTTCTAGCTTTCTATCTGCTGGAATGGAAATAAAATCCTTTTCTGCGTTTTGTAAATAGCTGCTAAGGCTTGGTAATAAAACGGGTTGATTCTTGTCTTCTGTTGCAAATGAAGCAATGGCAAAAATTAGGAACGCAAGAAAAATACTAATTTTTTTCATGATGATTTTTATTAAAATTAAAATACTTTTTAAACTGTTTTTTTGTAATACTTATCTCTTAACCAAAATGCTACATTGACCAAAATAATTAAGGCGGGCACTTCTACCAATGGGCCAATTACGCCAGTAAATGCCTGACCGCTATTAATGCCAAATACCCCAATAGATACTGCAATGGCTAATTCAAAATTATTACCTGCAGCAGTAAATGCAATAGAAGTATTGGTTGAATAATCCGCTCCCATTTTTTTCCCAATCAAAAAACTAATAAAAAACATGATAGCAAAATAGATCAACATTGGAATGGCAATCTTAATCACATCAAATGGAATTTGGACTATCAGTTGTCCTTTTAAACTAAACATAACCACAATGGTAAATAGTAGGGCAATTAAAGTAATAGGTGAGACAATAGGTATGAATTTTTGTTGAAACCAGTCTTCTCCCTTTAATCTAATCAATGCATATCTGGTTATAAATCCAGCTGCAAATGGAACCCCTAAATAAATGGCTACACTCTCTGCTATTTGCCCAATAGTGATATTAACTTCTGTTCCCTTAATTCCAAAATAGGGTGGTAATACCGTAATAAAAATATAAGCATAGACACTATATAATAAGACCTGAAAAATACTATTTAGGGCTACTAATCCTGCTGCATATTCTCTACTGCCTTCTGCCAACTCATTCCAAACAATCACCATGGCAATACATCTTGCCAATCCAATCAAAATCAGGCCAATCATATATTCTGGCTGATTGTGCAAGAATAAAATGGCTAGCACAAACATTAAAATTGGACCAATCACCCAATTTAATAAAAGTGAGATCCCCAATACCTTGGTATTTTTAAATACTTTACCCAATTGATCATACCTGACTTTGGTAAAGGGAGGATATATCATCAAAATCAATCCAATTGCCAATGGAATATTGGTAGTTCCTTCTGAAAATGAATTAATGAATGTTGCTGAAGAAGGAATCCAATAACCAATAGAGACTCCAATAGCCATGGCCATAAAAATCCACAAGGTTAAGTACCTATCTAAGAAACTTAATTTCTTTCTCTCAACAGCAGGTGCACAATTATTTGCAGACATGATAGTATTAATTAACAATTAGTCTTACTCACCAAGACAATTTTTATAAAGCAAGTACAAACTTATTCAATAATCACTTGGATTGAGCAGTTATTCATTATCATACCGTTAATACACCCTTTTTCTAAGTCAAAAAATGGGTGTATTAACCCCCTATGACCCTTTGCAAAATTACAATGGCATTTGTAATTTGAAGAAGCATTGGCGTCCCTGGCTAATGGATCATTAAAGACCCAATATGCCAATAACCAAATTGCCAGACCAATTCTTAGAATTTAGCAGAAATCTGTTCTTTGTATGTAGAGGCATTTGGGTTCTAATAGTCTTTCATTTTTTAGCGGTTCTAGCATTTATTTTTTTACCTCAAGGAACCGATGTCTTATTGCTTTTACTGGAAAATAGTTTTCAGGTGGGTAACCCATCTGCCTTGTTCTTTCTACTTTTTGGTGTATTGTTCTGGTCAATCTCTTCAGAGTTTTGCTGTAGAATGCTGTTATACATGACAGACAATTCAGGTCATTCTCTTTCTATTGCATCTGTACAATCTAGAAAATCATTACAGGTGCAATTGGCAAAATTTTGTTTGTACGCACCCATACTTATCTTGGGTATTGGTTTTATCAAAGCCTATTTTCAAAACCAGTCTGATAGTGGTTTCCCACTTGCCGTATTATTGATGCTGATATGTCTGTTAACCGTAGCATGTTGGCTGCTCTTTCAACTCTATCACGCAAAAAGAAAATTTCCGTTATTTAGAAAATGGATGCGTTTGTCTGCTAAAGAAGCATTTTGGACTGGGAAACTCTATGGCATTTTTAATCTATACAGAATTGATCTTCCTGCTAATAGCTTTCCTATTAAAGAAGACCATGGAACAAGTAAGTCAATGGTTGAAAATGATCTACCCAGAGAAAAGCCCTTACCCAATGGATCATTTATCCCGGAAGGATTTGTTTTAATAGAACAGGGAATTTACCATCAGCCCTATCCAACACAAACATGGGTATTTAGAATTCCCTTGTCTTTTTACAGTTGCTTGATCAAACAACTGCTGATCCTCTGCGCCATTGCGCTAAGCTTGATTATTGTATTTTCTTTGCTACCATTACTTGCCTATACCCTGGTAGGAACCGCAGCCCTTATCTGTTTTAGTTTTAGTTGCTGGCAATTGATCTATGTTTTGTTAGATTTTCTGGATCAGGCCCAACCCTTGGGTAGGTTCAAATTCCCCTATCGTTTATGCGTTATTGGCTGGGTATTGTTATGTTCTTATCTAAATCAAGATCATCCTATTAGGGTTCTCCAAAATGCAAGAACAGAACAGTCACCATTGTTAGCTACTCATTTTGAAGCATGGGCCAAGCAAGTAGAATCAACCAGTCATGCAGATAGTATTCCCATTTATTTAATTGCTGCAGAAGGAGGGGCACTAAGAACTGGTGCATTTACTGCCTTGCTACTTTCTAAATTGGCCGATGCGGATTCAAGTTTCGCAAAGCGGGTCTATGCGTATAGTACCGTATCGGGCGGTAGCCTTGGTGCAGGATTTTTTCAAAGTATTCAAGGTTTAAAAGACGGTTTGCCAGAACAGCAACTTAGCCCTGTTTGCAAAGATTTTTTTGAACTGGATTTTCTATCAGCTACTACGGGCAAATTGGTTTTTGCAGAAATAGTTCAATCTATCATTCCTTGGCATCTTCCTGTTTTAGATAGGGCCATTGCCTTGGAACAATCTTGGGAAAAGGGTTGGGAGGCCGTAACGCTGGGTAAATATTTGCCCAATCATTTTGTGCAAGCAATTCCAAATTCAAATATCGCGCCAGCAGTTTTATTTCAAACCGTTGAAGCGGAAACCGGTTTGCCCTGTGTCTGGAGTAACCTGAACTTGACAGATGCTTTTCCGCTTTCAAATGAAAGAGACCTTGCTGCGCGATATCCAGTTTCAATTGCTTTTAGTACAGCCATTAATCTGAATGCAAGATTTCCTTTGCTATCTCCTGCTGCCTTGTTCTCTACTCAAATAGGCGATAGCAAATCAAGAAGACATTATGTAGATGGAGGTTATTTTGAGAACAGTGGTCAAGAAATTTTGCTGCAATTATTGCGCAAGTTACCCTTTGAACAACATCCCAGACTGCAGCCTAAAATCCTTTGCTTTAATTTTTCTGGTAAGGATCCGGGTATTAACAAGGGTATCCGTTTGGCAAATGAATTTTCGGAATTATTACATGCGGTTTACCAAACTAGGAATGCTAGAACAACCCTTGCCATCAATAGCTTAAATGAGTATTGCTTGCAAAGATTTGGACCAGCGCACTTATTGCAACTAGAGCTAGACATCAACACAAAAGATTTACCCATGAACTGGGTGCTTTCCCATACTGCCATGCAAAGAATTGACCTCTATTGTAATGCCATGCTTGAAAAAATCATTCCATTTATTTCATCACCAAAATAAGATTTCATGAAAACCATTGTTATTCTACTGAGTCTATTTTTCTTAGTGCTATTTAGCTCCTGTGCAGGAGTAAAAATTTATAGTGACCCAGAACTTAGCAAACCATCGGCCATAAAATTTCACTATCCAAAGCCTTTTTTATTGGTTGAGAAAAATGCCAATGCCAATGGTGGAAAAAAAGCCAGTATTGTGTATTTGCCAGATTTGTCTGAAGCTTTTTATGCCAAAACAAAATCTGGTTTTGGGCAGAGCGATTTGAAAATGGTTTTTGAAAACGGCTCCCTTGCTTCATATGGCATTGGTACGGATGCTAAAATACCTGAAACTATTACGGCTTTAAGCGCAGCATTGAATTCGGGTTTAAAACTTTTACCCAATATGAACGAAGTGGATAAACCCTTAAAAACAAGTGAGCTAGACTTTGAGTTGTATGCCATTTTGATAGTTGAGGGTAAGTTAGCATTACGCAAACTAGAAGTGAAACAATAACCGTCCAGATCTAAAATGGGACCTGGGTTTGCGCTATAGATAGGAACCTAACACCAAGAAAATTATTTGATCAAAAGCTTGTGAAATTTCTCCACTTCTTTTTTCTCATCTAGGCTTAGCACTTGGTTGTTGCTAATTTTAGTTTGCAAAAAAACCACTCTTTTGTGTTGGGGGTATTTATCTAAAATGGCTTTGATCCTGCTTTCAGTAGCTATATCTTTTTCTTCAAGGGGTTTAAGAGATGCTGCAGGAGTTTTATCTCGGTTGGGTCTTTTTATGATCTCTGCTTCTAGGGTAGCCAACCAATTGGGTGGCAGGTCTGGAACCTTGGCCGCTTTTAAGTATAGACCCTCCATTTGTTTTTTGCTCAATGAACCACGTTCCTCATACTGGTGCATGAGACTCATGATAAACAGAGCGTCTGGATTGTATTTGTAACAAGCATCCAGAATCTTATCAATAATATCTATACCAGGTTTCTTCTTAATCATGAAAGTGCAACAGCGCTAGGCTGTTGCACAAATTTAACCATTATTTGTTCCTAACTAGAAACTTAGTGGTAGTCCTACCACTTGCATATCATGGTCAGCAAAAATTTTAGCTCCCTGCTCAGGACTTGGGGCTCCTTTTAAAGACCCTAGTACCCTGAAGAAGTCTTCCATCTTGCCAGAGGGTTGAAACTGAAAATACATTTTACCCTGTTCTGATAACTGGGCCCAAGTATGAGGAATATTTCTAGGAAGAAAAATAGTGTCTCCGGTACTAAGGGTGAATTGTTCCTCACCTACTTTGAATAAAAAGGATCCAGACATGATGAAAAAGATCTCGTCTTGATTGGGGTGAATATGTAAGGGTGGTCCACCTTTTTCATTACCTGTATATTCAAAAATGGTCAGGTCACCATTGGTATCCTTGGTAGAAACCTTAATATCATTGGGGCTTTTACCCCCAATCTTGGTTTGCTCGCCAAAACGGCTTTGACCGGATTTGACTACAAATCCTTTTCCTGTTCGGATGCTTTTGTTTTCCGATGAGCTTGCCTGTTGATTGGCAAAAGCTAGTACGGGCAGGGATAATGCTGCGGTACTAAGAAATTTTCTTCTTTGCATGTTGTAGGTTTTGATGCCATACAAAAATGCAATGAGTATCAGATGCTATACTGGTAAAAAAACGACATTTAATAGGTATCGGCTTCGCCAAACTGTCTTTCTGGTCCCGCCGAGTCTAAAAGGTGAAACTCGGTTGGCGTTTTTCCAGTGAACTCTTGGTACTCTTTTACCAAGTGCTGATAATCGTGATAACCACAGTGAATGGCAATGCTTAACCAATCTTTATCGGGAAATTGATTCTTCATTCTAAAAGCATTTTCAAATCTGACCAATCTGCTGAAATACTTGGGAGTCACTCCCATTCTGTCAAGAAATTTTCTTTCTAATTGCCTATTACTTAAATAAGACTCCTTGGCCATCCAGTCTACAGAAACCCCCTCTTTCATGGTTAGCACTTGGTTGCTCACTTGATCTAAACGATGTGCTTCTTTTTGTTGTTTGGCCCCAACCAGAGTAAGAAATTTTTCAACTACCTGAATCATTGTTTTGAAATCAGGTGAATGAAATAATTGCTCATTAACCTCTTTGATATAGGATGGAAAAACCGTTTCTGCATCAAGGGATTGGTTAGTGATTTCATTTGAAGGAATCCCAGTTAGCCTAAACAATGCCCCCGGTCTAAATACAATTTGAAACACTAGAAAATCCTTACCCACGTATCTATTTGTTACTTCTTGTTGCTGTCCAAACAAAACTGATTTTAAATTGGTATGCCATTTTCCACTATCTGCATATTGCACTTTTTCAGTATCACGAGGATAAAAACTCAAACAGTGCTCAGGTCTTGGCGGATAGCATTTGAAGGGAATGTTTTCAGGATGATCAAACATGAATTGCACAATCCGGTATACGCGAACGTATTCGGTAAGTATGGGGCTTGGTTGGAATTCAGATAGAACCATTTTAAATGATCTATCTCCAAGTTAATAAAATCAATTGGATTGTTTGGTAGCAATATGTATGGCCAACAGCATGGCTTTGTCCATTTCCTGTGCCAAGATCTGACAATTGGGTTCTTTGAACATGGTATCATGGTTACCGGGAATATTGTGTACTTCAACTCCTGTAAGGGCATATTTGCGCCAACCCAGAAAATCAAAATCATCCACAAAATAAACGCGGTCTAAGGCTTTAAAAAGCACCACTTTGTCATTAAAAGGAGAAAGATTGTACTTAAATAATGCTTGATGATGCACGGCATTAATTTTGTCCATCATCAAATAATAACTATTTACTTCTGGCAATTCTGCCTTGGAACCAAGACCAAGAAATGTCCTAAATCTGTTGTTTAAACTAGTGAATTGATAACCCAACGCTTTTGCAGGATTTTCTATGATGGATTGCACAATCCATTTGAATTTAGGAATCTGGCGCAATAATTTTCTACGCAATTGTTTGTTCCAGGTTAGGTAGTTTTCCGCATTGATTACGTTGGTATCAAATAATCCAATCATCAATACTTGTTTATCTGCCGCTTTTAATTGCTTGGCCATTTCTACCGCTACGTATCCCCCAAAGGAATAACCTGCAATAGCATAGGGACCATCTGGAAATTTAGCCACAATGGCTTGGTTATAATAGGCCGCTATAGCTTCTATAGAATCAATGGGATCAGACTTTCCATCCATACCCTTTGGTTGTAATCCATAAACTGGTTGGTCTGGATGAATGTATTTGGTTAATCCTACAAAACTCAACACATTCAAACTATCTCCATGAATTAAAAATAGCGGAGGCCTGCTACCATTGGCATTCAGCGCCACCAAGGTGTGATAAGCTTCTGGAGTTGGATTACCTTGAATTAGCTTGGCTAGTTTTTCAATGCTGGCATATTCAAAAACAGAAACAAGAGGCAATTGCTTACCCTTTTCTTTTTCAATCCTAACCATCATTTGAATGGCCAGTAAAGAATTACCACCCAATTCAAAAAAATCATCCTTGATCCCAATGCTATCCAAACGCAATAAGTCTTGCCACAAACCGGTTAGGTACAATTCCATTTCAGATGTGGGAGCCATAAATGCATCTACTTTAGTACTACTGACTTCTGGAATAGGCAGTGCATTTCTGTCTACTTTACCACTGACGGTGTAGGGAAAGAAATCCATCATCACAAATGCTGATGGAATCATATAATCAGGCAACTGCCTTTTTACTTCTTCCTTAATCTTGTCTACAGTTAAAAATTTATCTGTTGGAATTATATAGGCCACAATTCTTTTCTGGTTGGTATAGTCTTCCCTAACCATCACTTCTACCTGTCTAACGCCTTTGATATTACTAATAACAACTTCTATTTCACCTAATTCAACACGGTTACCTCCACGAATCTTTATCTGACCATCCATTCTTCCCAAGAATTGTAAACTGCCGTCTGGGTTAAGACTGGCTAAATCGCCCGTGCGATAAACCCTTAGTGGTCCTTTATAAGGATGCACCCACTTGATAAACCTTTCATTGGTTTCTTTGGGTTTGTTCAAATATTCCAATGCCAAACATTCTCCTTCAATTAAAATTTCACCGGGTGAACCTTCTGCTACTTCGTTTAAATGAGGGTCTACTATATATAATTGAATATTTGCAATGGGTTTACCAATAGAAGGAATGGCTGGCCAGTGAAAGGCATCAGCTTTTAATTTTAATTCAGTGACCCAAACACTGGCTTCGGTTGGACCGTACACATTCATGAGTGTAGTGTCTTTTAGTACACCAAAAAAATGAGCTATCTGTGGTGTAATTCTCAGCAGTTCACCTCCAGTGATAATTTCCTTGATAGACTCTGGATAAAGCTCATAAGTGGCTGCAGATTCTGCCAGCATCTGTACCATGGCATAGGGTAGAAATAAGCGGTTAATCTTTTGCTCGTTTATATACTTTAAAAGATTCCCGGCATTTAGGCGATGGTGATCATCAAGAATATGTAATGTGCCTCCTGTTGATAATGGAACAAAAATTTCTTGAAATGCGGCGTCAAAACTCAAATGACAATACTGTAAGGTTCTTACACCTGGTTTGGCAAAACCATTTTTGATTTGCCAATTTATTTGGTTCAACAAACCTTGCTGAGGTAGACAGACTCCTTTAGGAACCCCAGTTGAGCCCGAGGTGTAAAGCACACAAACTGCTGGATTAATAAAAGGTATTAATCTATTGGGCAGTTCAAAAGTTTTATCTGAAACAATACTGGTTAACCCTAGTTCTTGAAACAAATTAGATTCTACTTCTTTGCTTATACAAAACTTGATTCCAGAATCTTGTATCAATTGATCTAGCCTAAGTTTGGGATATTTTGTATCTAATGGTACATAGGCTTTTCTTGCCTTTAGTATGGCCAATACACCCACTACCATTTCTAAGGATCTTGTAGCACTGATACCAATATAAGCTTCTTGATTGGCCTGTTCTAGAATGGCTTTTGACAGGTTGTCAACCTTATTCATTAATTGCTCATAGGTCAGGGAATGTTCACCATATACTAAGGCACAAGAAGCCCCATGTAATAGAGCTGCTGATTCCACTGATTGGTAAACAAGCATGGGGAAGATTTAATGAGGAAGGACTTACCAAATATAATTAAAATTAAATTAAAGAAACAGTGTTCTGTTGAATAATAATGTTACTCATCCTTCAATTGATATAACAATTTATCTGGAATTTGTTTGCTTGCTGCAGCACCCATTTTTTTGAGCTCTTCTACTTTCCCTATCAGATTCCCCCTTCCTGTTCCCAATTGTTTCATGGCTGCTTCATATCCTGTTTGTGCTTCTGCCATTTTTTTACCTACTATTTCTAGGTTCTCTAAAAACAGCACAAATTTATCATAGAGCAATCCTGCTCTTTCTGCAATTTCAACGGCATTATTGGTTTGCTGGGTCACTTTCCAGATATCGGCTATAATTTTTAAAACGGCCAACAAATTGGTTGGGCTAACCAGCATGATTTTTTTGTCATAGGCATTCTTCCAAAGCTGGGTATCTTTTTTAACCGCTTCTAAAAAAGCGGGTTCAATGGGTATAAACAGGAGAACATAATCCAGTGCTTGGGCATATTTAGGGTAATTCTTCCTACTCAAGCCATCCATATGGGCCCGTATGCTGGCAATATGACGCTTTAAAGCTGCTTCTTGTAAACTAGGGTCTGTTTCAGAACTGTATTCATCCCAGGCCACCAAACTTACTTTTGAGTCTATGATCAGCTTTCTTTGATCGGGATAAAAGATGGTGACATCGGGCTGCAAGCCCTTCCCATTTTCATCTTTAATAATATTGCCTGCATGGTCTTTGATAAATTCTTGCACCAAGTATTCCCTACCCTTAACCAATCCACTATGTTCCAATATGGATTCCAAAATCATCTCTCCCCAATTGCCTTGCAATTTATTGCTGCCTTTTAAAGCTGTTGTAAGGTTATTGGCTTCCGTACTAACCTGCAAGCTCATTTGAACTAAGCGGTCAATTTCTCTACCAAGGGTGAACCGCTCCTTGGATTCCTTGTCGTAGGTTTCTTCCACTTTTTTTTTAAAATCGCCGAGTTCTGTTTTTAAAGGTTGCAGAATCTGGCCTATCTGTTCTTGGTTTTGTTGCGTAAACTTTTTGGAATTGGCTTCCATGATCTGCTGGGCCAGTTCTCCAAACTCTAACTTGATCTGCTCATTAAAATGTTTGGCTGCTTCCTTTGCTTCTGCCAATGCTACATTGGCCATCACCAATTTGGTTTCTGACTGGGTAGCCCGCATGAGGTACTGCTCTTTTTCTGATTGGGTGTTTTTTAACAACTGTTGCAAGTCTGCTTCTGCCTGTTGTTTCTGTTGTAATATGGCTTCTATTTTTATGGTCTTTCTCAAGGAAAAACTACGGTACAAAAAGAACGTAATACCAGATCCGGCAATTGCCGATAATGCGATTATGGCAATGCTCATATTGTCTATCATAAAAAAATCATTGAGGGGAATGAAAAGAAAATTGCTATTGCAATGATACCAACAGCGCTGCTGTTAGCTTACAGTTTATTGGGAGTTACAAACCAGATTTCAAATATAATTAATTGTGTGAATTTATTTTAGTTAGGGCCCATCTTTTCATGGAAAAACTGGTACGAGTTTGTGAAAGGTCGTTTTAGGTTTGTGAATGGTAAAAAAAAATTAAATCGGTACATTCGTCGTGTACATTAAACATGATATCCATGTTGGTACACCAAGAGCATGTCCCAAACCAATCATAGCTTTCTTAGGAAACTGCCTAGTCAACCTATCATTAAATGGTTGTTCATTCTTACTATATTGGCTGCTCTGGTAGGTAGTTTGGTGGCATTGTTTCTTTGGGCACTTGACCAAGTAACCCTAGTCCGCGGGAGTCATCAATGGGTGTTGTTTTTATTGCCCCTTGCAGGGATCTTGATTTATAGCATCTATCATTTTTGGGGCAAGGGCTCAGAAGCGGGCAATGGTTTACTCATAGATGGCATACACAATTCTCAAACCAAGGTTCCAGCAAGAATGGCTCCCCTGGTCTTGTTCACCACTTTGATTACGCACTTATTTGGTGGTTCGGCAGGAAGAGAAGGAACCGCTGTTCAAATGGGGGGAGGCATAGCAGCTTATTTAAGCAAATGGTTTACACTTAAAAAAGAGGACCACAGATTGATTTTAATGTGCGGTATGGCTGCTGGCTTTGCTGCTGTATTTGGCACTCCTTTAGCAGGAGCCGTTTTTGCTGTTGAAGTCATTGTCATTGGCCGCATTCAATACAAAGAATTTCTTCCCTGTTATTTTAGCAGTATTGTGGCGCACTTGGTTTGTCTGGCCTGGGGCATACAGCATACAAGATATAGTATTGGATTTGCTGGTAATGATTTGTTGTTGCATTTTGATACAGTACTAATTGCAAAGACCATATTGGCAGCCATAGCTTTTGGTTTGGCAGCTTTTCTATTTGCAGAAGCGCATCTACAAGTCAAAACTGTTTTCCATAAATGGGTTCCTATTAAATGGCTGATTCCAGTTATTGGTGGATTAATGATTATTGGCCTTTGTTATTTACTAGATACCCAAGATTATTTAGGGCTTGGCCTAGTAGCAGAAAATGCTAATGCTGTTTCAATTGTATCGGCTTTTAAAGAAGGAGGTGCACCGTCTTTCTCCTGGTTTTGGAAATTGTTGTTTACTGCCATCGCATTGGGAAGCGGTTTTAAAGGAGGAGAAGTGACCCCCTTGTTTTTTATTGGTGCAACCCTAGGCAATACCCTTGCCTGGATCTTGGGAGCACCAACAGATGTATTTGCGGCCCTTGGATTCATTGCTGTTTTTGCTGGTGCAACCAATACCATTTTTGCTTCTACCATCATGGGTTGTGAACTGTTTGGAACCGAATTCGTTCTCTATTTTTTGATTGCATGCTTTATAGCAAGATTGGCCAGCGGTTATTCCAGCATCTATCCCACACAAAGATTGGGAACCACCCAACAAAAAGTGAGTGAGCACCCCAGCCATAACATTCAAAAAATCTGGGAACACCTAAAAGGAAAATAGTTACTATTTTACGGACCAATCCTTGTTATGAAAAGAATTCTTTTTTCTTTGAGCTGCTGCCTATTGGTTGCAACAGCTATCGCGCAAAGCGCACCAAAGCCTTATGGCGTATTACCAACAGAAAGACAATTGCGTTGGCAGGAAATGGAAATGTATGTGATCATGCATTTTACGCCAACTACTTTCCAAAACAAAGAATGGGGGTTTGGAGACGCCGAACCAGCCATTTTTAATCCCAGTAATTTTAATGCAGACAAAATATTTGCTGCCATCAAAGCGGGTGGCTTCAAGGGTTTGACCCTGGTTGCCAAACACCATGATGGGTTTGCACTCTGGCCCACAAAGACTACGCCTTATAATATTAGTGCATCGCCATTTAGGAATGGTAAGGGAGACTTGGTTAAGGAAATGATGGATGCTTCTAAAAAAGCAGGACTAGCATTTGGACTGTATTGCTCACCTTGGGATAGAAACAATCCTTATTATAGCAAACCCGAATACGTAACCAATGTGTACCATCCGCAGTTAGAAGAGCTTTATACCAATTACGGAAAACTGTACACCGTTTTCTTTGATGGCGCCAATGGAGGCGATGGTTATTATGGTGGTGCCAAGGAAAAAAGATCAATCAATGCATCGGACTATTATGATTATGAAAAAATCTGGGGCATTGTCAGAAGCAAACAACCCATGGCGGTGGCGTTTAGCGATATTGGACCCGATATTCGTTGGGTAGGTAATGAAAGGGGTGAAGCTGGTCCTACTTCTTGGGCAACATTTACACCAGAGAGTCCTGTTCCGGGAAAAAAATCTTCCCCAGGTTTTGTAAAAGAAGAAGTACTTCCAATTGGTACTAGAAATGGCGCATATTGGATTCCTGCAGAATGCGATGTGCCTTTGAGACCAGGCTGGTTCTATCACCCAGAACAAGACGGTAAAACCAAAACACCTATACAACTCTTGAATCTCTATTATAAAAGTGTGGGGCGTGGGGCGTCTCTGGATTTGGGTATTGCACCCATGCCTAGTGGAGAATTGCATCCTGATGATATTGCCAATATGAAAGCCTTCGGCGATATTTTACGTGCAACATTTGCTAACAATTTAGCCCATAATGCCAGTATAACAGCTAGCAACACCAGGGGCAAAAGTATCTTGTATACCGTGAACCATTTAACGGATAATGATAGGTATAGTTATTGGGCTACTGATGACAATATAACTACGGCCAGTCTAGAAATTAATCTGCGTTTACCCTGTAAGTTCAACGTGATTCGCCTGCGTGAGAACATCAAGCTGGGTCAACGCATTGAAGCAGTAGCTGTTGATACTTGGGATGGAAAGGGCTGGAATGAAATTGCCACCGCAACCAGTATTGGCGGAAATAGATTGATTCGTTTGCCTAAAATAGTAGAGGCCCAAAAACTTCGTTTGCGCATAGTACAATCTCCTGTTAGTATTGCTCTCAGCGATTTTGCCCTTTTTGCTGAACCAGCAGCTGTATTGGAAGAAACTGAAAAAGCGGCTGCAGCAGCCCTAGTTAATGCTAAAAAATCTTGGAAACTATTACCCTCTCAGGATTCAGCAGCCATTGATAGCAATCCTGCAACATGGACCTATTTGGGTGATCCCAAAAGAGAATACTTACTCATTGACTTCCAAAAAACACAGACCATCTCTATCATTGATTTTTTACCCAGACAGGATGGATTGAAAAGGGGTATGGTAGACCAGTACCTCTATGAAACCAGTTTAGATGGTGAGAATTTTAGTATTGCAGCCCAAGGAGAGTTCTCCAATATTGCCAATAATCCTGTTCAACAATCCACTGTATTAAAAAATCCTACACAGGCACGGTTTTTGCGCATAACGGCAAAACATACCATTGATGGCGCTGCACCAACGGTAGCAGAGATAGGAATTAGATAAAGACATACCCCTAATGCACATGAAAAAAATTGTTCTCTTAGTTACAGGATGCTTGTTTTTACAAGTCATTCAGGCACAGCCTAAGCAGTTTCAAAAAGCCGATGGCAAAAAAATAGACACCAAACAGGCTGAAGCCCAGATCACAGACCTGATGCAGCAAGCAGAAGTAACTGGCCTATCCGTTGCCGTGATCAATGACAATAAACCTCTTTATGTAAAAGCCTTTGGCTTTAAAAATAAGGGGCAAAATGCCATGAATGATACCAGCACCTGTTTTTATGGCGCATCACTTTCTAAATCATTGTTTGCTGTTATGGTGATGCAGTTGGTAGAAGCTGGTAAACTCAATTTAGACAAACCCATCTATACCTATTTGCCCAAACCGCTTCCGGACTATCCAGAATACAAAGACCTTAGTAGCGATAGCAGATGGAAATTGATTACTGCTCGTCATTGCTTGGCACATACTACTGGCTTCCCCAACTGGAGGCAATTCAATCCAAAGGAAAACAACAAGCTAGAGTTCTTTTTTACCCCAGGTGAACGTTACGCTTATAGTGGAGAGGGCATTGCCTTACTGCAATTGGTAGTAGAAACCATTACCGCCAAACCTTTGGAGACATTGGCCCAGGAGAAAATCTTCCGACCACTAGATATGTATAGAACTTCCTATTTGTGGCAGCCCCAATTTGAAAATAATTTTGCGGTTGGGCATGATTTTAATGAAGAAACTTTAGATAAATCTAAAAGAACAAAAGCCAATGCAGCTGGTTCTATGGAAACAACTATTGCTGACTATAGCAAATTTCTTTCAGGACTATTGCGTGGTAAACTCATTTCTGATAAGAGCAGAAAAGAAATGACCAGCAAGCAAATTGGCATTTATACCAAGCACCAATTTCCTTCTTTGAATACCGATACAACCAGCGCCAATTTTGGCATTGAATTGGGTTATGGTCTGGGTTGGGGCGTGATGAAAACCCCTTATGGACCAGCTTATTTTAAAGAAGGTCATATTGATGGTTGGGGACATTATTGCGTTTCTATCCCTGAAAAAAAATGGGCTATTTTGTTGATGAGTAATAGCTCAAATGGAGAAAGTATTTACAAAGAACTAATGGAAAAAATTGCTGGCTTGAGTATTCCATGGGAGTGGGAAGGCTATATCCCTTTTAGACAAACGGCCAAGCTTTCTGATGAAGTATTAGAGCAATACGTGGGTGATTATGATGGCAAACTCAAAGCCACTATTATTTTAGAAGACGGCAAATTGAAAGTCTCTTCTAAAACGGTGAACATGCCAAAGACCAATTTGTATCCTATTAATGACCATCGATTTTTTTTAAAGATCATGGAAACAGAATTGGATTTTATTAAGGGAGCTGATGGCAAAGTAACCAAAGTGTTATTGGACGATGAGGGTGAAAAATATGAGTTAAAGAAGGTTGTTCCAAAAGTGGAAACATTTGTAATTCCAAAATCGGCTTACCCCAATTACTTAGGCAATTATGTTTTGTCTACTGATCCCAAACGTAAAATCAGTATTCAAAATTTTAAGGGCGTGTTGGTTGCTAAATTATCAGCCACAGAAACTGTACCACTGGTTTTTATGAATTTTACCCAGTGCAGTTTTAAAGGTGTGAAAGACGCACAAATTGAATTTGTATTAGACGGTAAGGGCAAAGTAACCAAGATGAAAGTGCAGCAGAACGGACTATTTGAATGGATTAAACAATAAAATAAAAAACCTCCAGCGCTGATTGTTCTGGAGGTTTTTTATTTCTATAACAACATGCGGGAGGGGGTGCCTTATGACTTGTCCTAATTACTGAAACCAATAGACCGGTTTGATACTTGTTTTTTGAATTTTTACTTTATTCTTCCCTCTTCTGATACGGACCCAACCTCCCTATCGCGCTTGCTAAACTTGGTCTTTCCAAATTTGTAAGTGACTTGTAAACGAAGGTTTCGACTCTCCCATTTGCGCAAGTATTGATAATGCACATTGCCAAAATCAACTTCCTCTTTCCAACGCTGGGTATTAAAAATATCTGTTACTGCTATTCTAAATGACCAAGGCTTCTCTTTCCAAGATTTACCTACACCCAGATCTACAGAACCCAACCAAGCAGTGGAAGACATGGCATCTTTAGTTGCAATATTACCCCATGTACTTAATTGAATTTTCCACTGTTTGGGTAATGAAAAACTATTACTACCATACCAGTTCATGGCCCATGCACCTTGATCAATGTAACCTTCTGGTACTTGTCCCTGATAGCGTTTATGATTAGGAGAAAGATTGGTATATAAGTCCCACCATTTATTCACAGGAAGGTTAAGGCTGAAGTTGAAAAAAAATCTTTTTTCAGTACCAATATTAAAGGTGGTTTCTTCCGTAACTTCTCCAATTTGGGTACTAATATCTTGAAAAACATTCTTTGTATGACTATAACCCAACCCAATATTCAGTGCTCCACGATAAGAATAATTGAGTTCAAGTTGCGTACTTAATTCTGGCAATAAATAGGGATTCCCTTTTGATCGCGTGTAATTGTCAAATACAAATTCAAATGGGTTTAAGTCTTGGTAACTGGGTCTATTAATTCTACGCCCAAGATTAATTCCAAAACTGTTTTTGTCATTGGGTGCATAGCGTAAAAAAGCTGTTGGAAAAAGATTCAGATAACTGGTATCGGGATAGTTAAGGGTTGTACCTTTTAAATCTGTACTCTGACCTTTGATCTGCGCATATTCCGCACGTAAACCAAGCTGTGCCTCCCATTTTCCCATGCGTTTGTTATAGCTAGTATAAGCTGCCGAAATATTTTCTGTATAATCAAACTGGTTGGTTCTTCCAGTATCTGTTTTCATGCTTCCGGTTTTCAAAATGGCAGCTTGCAAATCATTGTTGGTTATAGTCCTATTCCACTTGAGACCCGCTTCTAGTTTGGCATGACTAGCTTTGAACAACTTGCTATAATCGGCTTTTAGACTATAAATCTCAATGGCTGTAGCCACCGATTGTTGGTTGGCAGTATTTCCGTATTTAATTTGTTGACCATTCAACAGGTTGGTATTAATTAAACTATTGTTGCTATTTCTATAGTTGGTATAATCCGCGTCAATATTCCATTCCCTACCAA
>JBEAPC010000281.1:0-14333 GCA_041164585.1 Bacteroidota bacterium | reverse complement strand
AAGTAAAAGTGATTGGATATGGTGCTTCTAGCAAGTCTGCTCAGCAATTGAGTTGGGATAGGGTGAATGCTGTTATCAAATACCTAGTTGAAAAACAAGGTGTTGCTGAAAGCCGCTTTATCTGGTCTTATGGCCAAGATGGCGATGTAAATACGGTTGATTTACAAGGAACCACAGAAGAAGGTCCTAATACAGTACCTGCTCCTTTCCCTAATTTGAAGAGCAAAAACTAATCTTTAATTTGCTATATTAAAAAGTCCCGAACATTGTTCGGGACTTTTTTTATTTCATTAAAACATAGCGTTTTAAAGTAAGTACTAATATTGAACCAGGTTAAAATGTAGTTCTCCAAAATTCTGAAGCGAAGAAAGTTTTAAGTCTGCAGCTCCCCATTTTTCGTCTTTTAATTGGGAGTAATGCGGCACTACAACGCATTTCATTCGGGCAGCTTTTGCTGCAATCATACCATTAAAACTATCTTCAAAACAAATGCAACTAGTTGGTGCTGCATTCATTTGTGCAGCACAATTTAAATAGACCTGAGGGTGTGGTTTTCCAAATGGAAGCTCGTCAGCAGAAGCTGTTGCATTTAAATATTCCCCAATTCCAGTCATCTGAATGACTAAGTCAATTAATTCTTGAGGGGAAGATGTGGCCAATCCAATTTTGAACTGTTTCTTATGAAAGAAGTCAAATATGTAACCAAGACCAGGCATTATTGCCGCTTGATTTTCTATCTTTTCTAGTACAGAACGGACAATCTTTTTTTCTGCAATAATATGTTCTGCTTCCCCAATTTGGTAATGACCAAACCACCAGTGTACAAATTCTTTGGTTCTTAATCCAGTGGTACTTTTATATTGTTCCTCCGTTAAATTAACACCATAGGCTTTGAAAACCTCTTCGGCGGCCTCGTTCCACAATGGTTCACTATCTATAAGTAATCCATCTATGTCAAATATCACTGTATTGAGTTCCATGTATTGAATTTCTGGCACAAAATTATTAGTATGCAGCATACAATGGATTTATTTTTATGCTTCTAGCTTACAATTTCCTGACATTCCCTATTTTGCAGCTGTGCAAACAAGCTTTCTATGCGATTGACTGAGCGAATGAGGAATATTAAATTGGTGCGTTCCTGTGTATATGCCTTGGTTGGTGCTGCTTCCTACCCTGGATTGGCAATGGTGAATAATATACGTATTGAAGGAACCGAACATTTAAAAGGATTGCCCAAGAATAACGTGTTATTTGTAAGCAATCATCAAACCTATTTTGCTGATGTAATTACTTTTTTACACATTTTTTGTGCTGTAAAATGGCGTAAAGAAAATCGATTGGGACTACCTTATTATTTATTGAATCCCTTTACCAATGTATATTTTGTGGCCGCAGAAGAAACCATGAATGGTAGTTTGATTAGTCGTCTTTTTAAAATGGCTGGCGCACTGACCATTAAAAGAACTTGGCGTTCGGATGGAAAAGATATTGCAAGAAATAGAGATGAATCTGATACGCAAAAAATTGACGAAGCACTAGATAAAAGTTGGGTCATTACTTTTCCGCAAGGAACTACCAAGCCTTTTGCACCTGGTAGAAAGGGTACGGCTTATATTATTAAGAACAATCATCCCATTGTTGTTCCTGTAGTCATTAATGGATTCTGGAGGGCTTTTTCTAAAACTGGTTTGTCTTTTAAGAAAAAGGGGGCACAACTGTCAATCAGATTCAAGGAACCCTTGGTAATTGATTATAGCAAACCAGTAGATGAAATTCTAGATCAAGTAATGCATGCTATTGAACAAAGCAAAGAATACATGCTCAAGAGCAAGCACCACTTGATGAATATTTTGGATAAATAAAGCTATTTCATGAAAAATGCCTTCAATTCGTTGGCATCATCTGGTTTCATTTTTCCAGAAAGAATGAGTCTCAATTGTCTTCTACGCAAAGAGCCTTCATATAGTTTAATCTCTTCTTCTGTTTCAGGAATCACAGGTGGAACCAGTCTAGGTTTTCCGTTAGGGTCTAGGGCCACAAAAGTGAAAAAAGCTTCGTTGCTTTCATATTTATATTGATGCAGCAGGTCTTCACCCCAAACGCGTAAATGTATTTCCATAGAGGTATTAAAAGCCCTACATACCTGTGCTTCAATATGCACCACATTGCCTAATTTGATAGGATTTTTGAAGCTAATATTGTCTACCGATGCTGTCATACTGGGGGTGTTGCAATGTTTGCCCGCAGCAATGCCCGCAGCAATATCCATCCAATACATGAGTCGGCCTCCCATTAGGTTGCCAAATGTATTGGTATCATTGGGAAGAACCAGTTCATTCATAATGGTAAAACTCTCTGTTGCTTTTTTGCCTTCCATAAGTGGGATCTATTGTTTTTTGCAAAGATAGGGTTAGATGCAGGTTTGCTCTAGGTTTTTCAAATACTCTGGGTCCACATCAGCTCCAATTCCAATGCTATCATCTAATAATAGTTCCATTCCCTGGTATTTCACGCCTCCAATCACAGGGTCTTTTTGGTGCCCTAACAAACAAGTATCCAAGTCATAAAAATGAATATTGTCAAAAGCCATGGCAAAATGTACCTTGGCAGTAAGTGCCACCCTAGATTCCAACATGCCCCCCATCATACATACAATTCCGTGTTCCTCAGCTACTTGATTAATCTTTATGGCTTCTAATATGCCGCCACTTTTGGCAAATTTGATATTGATAAAGGCGCAAGCTTTGTTTCTAATCAATCTTTCCGCGTCATGGTGGGTAAACACACTTTCGTCTGCCATAATGGGAATGGGAGAGAGGGCCATGAGTTCGGGTAATCGTTCATCATTCCATTTGCGCATGGGTTGTTCACAAAATTGGATACCAAATCTTCCAAGTCCTTTTAAAGCAATAACGGCATCGTCAAAAGACCAGCCCTGATTGGCATCTATTCTTAAAATGGTGGTAGGTCCAATGGCTTCTCTAATGCGACTAATTCTTTCAATATCTTCCTCAGGTTTTTTACCCAGTTTCACTTTAATCATATTAACCCCATTTGACACAAATTCCCTAGCGGTAGCCGCCATTTGTTCGGGAGTACCAATGCCAATAGTCAAATCACTCTCTATGGTTTTCTTTTGCCCACCTAAAAATTGGTAAAGCGGTTGATGGGCGTTTTTTGCAGCAATATCATAAAGTGCTAAGTCAAAAGCACTTTTGGCGGTATAGTTTCCAGCTGTAAATAGGTCCAGTTCCTGCATTCTTTCTTCAATATTCAAAGGGTCTTTTCCTTTCCAAATTTGCGCAAAATCCTTAGCCATTTCATAGCAGGTAGCTTGGGTTTCAGAAGCAATCATGGGAAAAGCAGAACATTCACCAATGCCAATGATATCGCTATCTGTATGAATACGTACCAATAGGTTTTGGGCATAGTGCATGGTGCCTGTGGCGATAGTAAATGGCAGCATGGGGATGCTGTATTTATAAATCTCAGTTTGAATAATCTTCATACTGCGAAGGTCTGATTAAAACACAAATAAATACCAGTAAACAGAACAAAAAACTGCATCTGGTGTTTTTAAAACAAAAATCATGGAAACACTCAAGGGAAAACAGGTTTTGGTTGTGGGGGCTACTGGAACAATTGGTGCAGCAATAGTAAAACTCTTGGTAGGCTCTGGTGCCCTAGTGACACTAACAGGAAGGGACCAGACCAAACTGAATACATTGGCAGCTTCTGTAGGCATTTCCCAAGAACGCTGTTTTCAATTAGACTTGAATAATACGGCATCTATTCAATCAGCCATGACGGCTTTAAAGCCAATCATGCCGGTTGTAGACATTTTAGTCAATGCGGCAGGCATTGGCATTATTAAACCCCTTGAATTGCTCACAGAAGCTGACTTTATGCAGTCCTTGCAAGTAAATTTGATTGGTGTGTTTCATTTAATGCAAGCCATATTGCCTGGCATGAAAGAACAGAAAAAAGGATTGATTATTAATATTCCAGGTGTGTTGGGAAAAGTACCCATGGCAGGAGCTGCAGCCTATAGTGCCAGTAAATATGGCCTAGTAGGTATGATGCAAAGTATTAGAGAGGAATTGAAAAGAACAGAAATCAGGATCACCAATTTGTTTTTAGGAGGGGTGGATTCTGCCTTCTGGGACCAGATAGACCTTAGGGTTCAAAGAGACAAAATGGTAGTTGCAGAAGAAGCTGCAAAAGCGGTCTGGTTTTTATGTCAGCAACCCCGTTCCGGTGTGGTGAGTGAAATGGTCTTGCAGCCCTTTAATCACCAAGCTATTTAAATATTTTTGGTGGATATTGCCAGAATCTAAAATTCCTTTTTTTTCTTAAGTGTTCTGTTCCGATATTCGCGTAACGAACGACCGTTAGCAATGAATATTTCCTTTGAAAATACCGAGAATGCATTCGCCTACAAGGCCAACAAAGATTTGAAAGGAGCTAAATTCCTTTTTAGTACTATGGGCTTCCCATTGTTTGTGCAATTGGGAACTAGGCTTACGCCGTTTTTAATGAAAACGGGATTGCCCATTCATGGAATAATTAGGAAGACTATTTTCAAACAATTTGTTGGAGGAGAAACCTTGGAAGAAACTGCTAATGTTGGGGAGGTTTTAGGAAAATATGGCGTTAAAGTAATTTTGGATTATGGGGTAGAGGGAAAAGAAGGAGAAGACAATTTTGACCTTGCAACAGATGAGTTTATTCGCGTCATTAATTATGCAGCTACACAATCAAATATTCCTTTTATCAGTATCAAAGTAACGGGTCTTGCTAGACATGGTTTGTTGCAAACATTGAATGAGGCACCAAGACTTAGAAGTGGGATACATGATCATGAAGCTGAAATAGCAGAATGGGATAGGGTAAGGGAAAGAATGTATATTATTTGTGAAGCTGCAGCAGAGAAAAATATTGGTGTATTAATTGACGCTGAAGAAAGTTGGATCCAAGATCCAGTTGATAGACTAACCATGGAAATGATGGAGATCTTCAACAAAGAAAAAGCCGTGGTATACAACACCATTCAATTGTACAGACACGATCGACTACATTTTTTAAAAATCTCTCATCAAATTGCGCAGCAACAGGGCTTTATCTTGGGTATTAAATTGGTAAGAGGCGCTTATATGGAGAAAGAGCGTGAAAGAGCTCAAGAATTAGGCTATGAATCTCCTATTCAAGCCAACAAGGAAGCAACTGATAAGGATTATAATGAAAGTATTCGTTTTTGTGTAGAAAATATAGAAAGGGTAGCTTGTATTGTAGCCTCACACAATGATGAAAGTAATTTATTGGCGGCTCATTTAATGGAAGAAAAAGGCTTGTCATTGCAACACCCCCATTTACATTTTTCTCAGTTATATGGCATGAGTGATAATATTACTTTTAACCTTGCCAAAGCGGGACTGAGTGTAAGCAAATACTTGCCTTTTGGTCCTATACGTGATGTAATTCCTTATCTAATGCGTAGGGCTCAAGAAAATAGCAGTGTGAGTGGTCAAACAGGTAGAGAGCTAGCATTAATTAAAAAAGAACTGGAAAGAAGAAAAGCATAAACTGCTATATGTCTTTAAAAAAATCGGGCCCGCAATTGCGGGCCCTTTTCATGTGCTGTTTTCAAGGTGTAATGCATCTATCGTCAGGCAACACGAAGCTTTTTAGAAGCCAATATTCTAAGACCTTTTAATTGAGCTTGATTCAAAGGTTTGGTCATAAAATGGGTAACAAATCTATAACCCTTTGAGCGCTCTATATCTTCCTGTTGTAAGCTAGAAGTAAGCACTACAACAGACCAAGGTTGGTCCAATTTTTGATACTCATCCAGAAAATGCCATCCAGATTTATGAGGGAAGTTCAAGTCTACAATAATTTTCCTTCTAGTAAATGGATATGCATTTATATGAGAAATGGCATAGTCCACTTCATTAAACACTTTTACTGGCATATCAGGGAATACGGAACGAATAACCACTTTGTTCATTTCATTCACAAGACCATCATCATCTATCAAAACAATTTCTTCAATTTCTTGATGTAAGTAGGCGTCTAGTGAAATGCTATTGGAGGTTGCAAAATTGATTTGGTTGTTCAATTCATAAATGGCTGCATTCATTTTGTCAGTAGACTTTTCAATCTCAGCCAATAATTGTTGGTAAACTTGAATATCTGGTTTTTGCAATTTAATAGTCTGAGTTACTTGCATGATCTTAGAAAACTCATGTCTAATTTCATGGGAAGCAATAAAGGACATTTTTTTCAGTGATACCAACTGTTTGGCAGCTTCAGTTTCAGACACTTTTCTTATACTAACATCATTGAGAATAATCAAAAATCCAGTGAAGACTTGTTGTTCATCAAAAATGGGTTCCTTAATATATTCAATCCAAAGTTTTTGGCTTCCCTTATTGTAGAGGACCATTTCTTTTTTAATAGAACTAATATTGCAGATGCTAGATTTAATAGTATCAATATCCTCTAGATCAGTATCAGTACCACTAAATAATTGAAAGTCTTGTTGACCAGCAATTTCAGTTAATTCATAACCCATCAGATCTGTAAAAGCATTATTGATCCAGGTAATTTGATTGATGGTGTTGGTCAGTATAATACTTTGGTTGGTGCAAGAAGCTATTTTCTTGAAGCGTACAAATTCTTTGTTTAAAACCCTGATTAGGTCATTCTGTTGTATGATGGCATTGGCAGCTTGGTGCACATGGCTTATGTCTGTGCCATAAATCAGGTAGCCAGAGAATTGACAGTCCAAGTTAAATTGAGGAGAGAGGTGTAAATGCATCCACTGATCAACTCCTGCATGATTGATAGCTACTTCCAATGAGAAGGGTTGTTTTAAAGAAAGACTATTTAAGAAGGAACCCAGTTCACCACTCAATTCTTTTTTGGGTAACCTTTTCAAAAATCCCCTGCCCAATTCTGACTGTTGATTTACTTGAAAATGTTTGGTAACAGACTCATTGGCAAATACACATTGCATGTCTGCGTCTAATACCCAAACCATCATAGGAAGTTGATTAGCAATACTTGCATATTGTTGATTGCTGCCCTGTAATGGGTGCTGAGTATCTGTGTTTTTTTCCGCTTTTACACTAATCTCTTGTCCTATCAGTAATAAACCAATTGGTTCATACATATCGTCTTTGATCACAGAAATACTGAATTGTATAGGTAGGGTAGCTTTAAGAGGTTCAAGAAAACTATGCAAAGCTTGGGAAACTGGCAGGCTAATATCTTCCAAGCTTTTTTTCACAGCCCTTCCATAGCGAAGTTTGTCTTCTTCACTTAAAAGATCAGTAAATAGCATATTAGGCAATTTGCTTTGCCATTCTGGATGCTGTTCTATTGTTTTCTGGTTGAAGTAGCTAATGTGTCCTTCTAAGTCTGTACTGAGTACAAAACAAAAATTGGCCTGAATCAACACAGAAAGGGTTTCGTCTAGTGGATAGGGGTATTTCATGTTTCTTCCTTTTATCTAGCACAAGTTCCAAACTTGTTAGGCCGGAACTGGTAGTAGCAATCTGATACTGTAATAGCAGTTTGCAGGCGAATTGTAGTTCAACTACTACAATACATGCGATGACCCTAGACCGGCATTTGCTGGTATAATTGGCCAATGGTTTTTTTAACAGCCAGCATTTCTGTGGCTTTGTCAAAAAAGTAATCAGCACCTTGCTGCTTGCAGGCTTCTCTAAAACAGGGTAGTGTAAAATGGGTTAGTACCATCAATTTGGTTTTCAGCGCATGGCCTTTGACCCATTGAATTAAATCAGGTCTTCCTTCTGTTTGGTCTAATTCTGTGATGATTAAATTGGGCTGAAATCTTGGAATGGCATTCTCAGCCATTTCAAGGTCTTCTGTTATTTCTATTAAGGTTTGATCTTCTTTTGTGTCTAGTAATTCATTTAATTGATAATTGCTATAAACGGATTGGTCAACAAGCAAAATTTTCAAAGGGGCTTTCATGGTAGAAGGTATTGGATGAGGAGAAAATTGGTTTGATTTTTTGGTCTTATTTTTCACTGCCAATCACAGCCATATTGGCTTTTACATTTTTCATGTTGTTGCTAGCCCAGTTGCTTTTTTCATTTAGGTATCTGTTCAAAACCAGCATTTGAGGTTGGTCCACACCTTGTAAAGGTTCAATGCTCAGGCTATAGCCTTTCCACCATTGGCCAGCACCCCAGTAGCAACCACCCACATTGTTTTTTTGGATATAGCTTAGAAAGTTTTCCAATACTGGAATCCAACGTGCGTCATTCTTGGGAACACCAAACTCACCTACATAACCTCTTTTGTTATTGGCTTTGAGCCAGTTGATAAAAGGAGCCACTTTTTCAACACCAATTTGAGCAGTAATATCGCTGCTGTATCCATTGGCATAAGTACCGCTACAGTCATTGTCAAAATAGCAGTGTGCGTCAAATAGTAGGTTATTATTAGGATCTTCTAGGTATTTAAGACCATCGCTATATTCTTCCCATTTTTGAGCACAAGCATAGTTGTTGCCGTTAATGATAATGGTATTTTGTTGGTCAACTTCTCTAATGCCGTAGATGGCTTCTTGAGCAGCATTTTCCCATACACCTTCACCCATATTATAAGGTTCAGCCATAATATTAAAACCGTAGATGTTTTCGTGTTGTTTTAAAGCTCCTGCAAAGCTTTTCCAGAATTCCCGGAATTGGTTGTAAGGAACTTGTTTACTACCCAATACATATTCAACACCATTGATTTTGTATCTACCGTAGTTTTGGATGCTAATAATCACATCAACACGATAGTTTTTGCAAGTATTGATAAAATTGTTGATTAAGTTCATTTGGTTAGCATCTAGTCCACCTCCAATTTTTTGTTGAACTCTCTCCCATCTAACAGGCAATTGAATCAGTTGCACACCTTTACCAGCGAAATAGCGAACTTCTTGTTCAGTAGGGTAGATATAATCTCTTCTATAAATACCGGGAAGGTTTTGGTTACCAAACTCTGCTCCGTTGATTGTGATTCCGATTGGAGCGTTTTCATAGCCTATAAATGCTGCAGCGTTAACTTGGTTAAGGAAAATGCAGCATAAGATAGCGGCTGTGGGGATTGCTATTCTCATGTTTTTGATTGCTTTCATGGCTTTGTTTTACATTACAAAGCTGCTTCAGCAATGCTGAGAGAGAAATAGCAGAACCTGTGATAATCACCTAACAAAAATGGCCGCAGCCTTGTAGGGGCTGCGGCCACAGATAACCTTGTTTTTTACTGGCTGCTAGTAGGTTTAATACTACAAACAGCAGATTTTAAATAAGACTATGCTTCATGGCATACTTAACCAAGTCAGCATTATTATGGATATTGAGTTTTTCCATGATACGGGTTCTATAAGTGCTGATGGTATTGACACTTAAAGAAAGGGTTTCACCTATTTTGCTAATTGATTGGCCCTCTGCAATAAGTTTGAGCACTTCAAATTCCCTATCTGATAAGATTTCATGGGGGGCTTTGTCAAAATTCTGTTCAATAGATTCCGCCAATACCTCGGCCACTTGTGGGGTAATATATTTTCTACCACCCAAAATCTTTTCTACAGCGTTTACCAATTCAAAAGGGGCGCTTTCCTTGGTTAAATATCCCGAAGCTCCCGCTTTGATGGCTCTAACAGCATATTGTTCTGGTGCGTGCATGCTCAGCATTAATACCGGAATGGTTGGAGCGTATTCTTTGATTTGT
This sequence comes from Bacteroidota bacterium, assembly GCA_041164585.1. Taxonomy (GTDB): domain Bacteria; phylum Bacteroidota; class Bacteroidia; order Chitinophagales; family Chitinophagaceae; genus Sediminibacterium. Next base: position 4,574 of record JBEAPC010000281.1, on the reverse strand, counting down.
TTTAATACTTCAATACCCGATTGACCAGGCATGGTAATATCCGAGATAATTATATCCCAAGGTTCATGCAATGCTTTCTTTAATAAATCAGCGGAGTCTGATACGTCATGAATTTCACAGAAAGGGAAAGCTTCTAATAAGATTCTTTTCAATCCTTCCCTTACAATGGTATGGTCATCGGCAATAAGTATCTTCATAATTGGTAATTAAGTTCCATACTGTATCATAACCCCAAAATGGATAATTGTAGTATGGAGGCTAGTAAAGTTAACGGTTTCCAATTTCTTTTCAAGCATTTGACAATCAAGGTACTTGCGTTTTATTGGCTTATATTAACAGAAAATCCCCAATTCAACAGCAATACACGGCAAGGCGGCTTCTTTCCGTACCTTGCGCTCATGCAGCAATACCATCAGCTTTTACAACATATTTTGGACAATGGGGCGGTAAAAACCGATAGAACGGGTACCGGAACCAGAAGTTGCTTTGGATACCAGATGCGGTTTGACCTACAAAAGGGCTTTCCCATGGTGACAACCAAGAAACTTCATTTGAAAAGCATTGTCTACGAATTGTTGTGGTTTTTAAAAGGGGATACCAATATTGCTTATTTGAAAGAAAACAAAGTCAGTATTTGGGACGAATGGGCAGATGAAAATGGCGATTTGGGTCCCGTTTATGGCAAGCAATGGCGTAGCTGGGAGGGTTCTGATGGGACAACGATAGATCAAATCTCAGATCTTATTCAACAAATTAAAAAAACGCCAGATAGTAGACGCATGATTGTCAGTGCCTGGAATGTGGCGGAATTGCCCAAAATGGCCCTTATGCCCTGCCATAGTCTGTTTCAATTTTATGTGGCCGATGGCAAATTGAGTTGTCAATTATACCAACGCAGTGCGGATGTGTTTTTGGGAGTGCCATTTAATATTGCATCCTATGCCTTACTCACCATGATGATAGCACAGGTTTGTGATTTAGAATACGGAGATTTTGTACATAGTTTTGGAGACGTACACCTATATAATAACCATCTGGAACAGGCTCAAACCCAGTTGTCAAGGAAGCCATTTCCTCTACCAACTATGAAAATCAATCCAGCTGTTAAAGACATTTTCGGATTCCAATTTGAAGATTTTAGCTTGGAAAATTACCAACACCATCCACCTATTAAAGCGCCAGTAGCCGTTTAATAGTTTTAAATCCCTTGACCATGAATATTAGTTTGGTAGTTGCCGCTTCTAGCAACCATGCCATTGGTTTAAATAACCAATTACTTTGGCATTTGCCCAAGGATATGCGTTTTTTCAAAAATAGAACCTGGGCCATGCCTGTGATCATGGGAAGAAAAACCTTTGAATCCATATCGGGTAAAGCCCTGCCAGGAAGAATGAATATTGTACTAACAAGGCAAAAAGATTGGCAAGCACCAGGTGTTCAAGTGGCTAATAGTATAGAAGAGGCAATTGCATTAGCAGAAAAAGCAGCTTACAAGGAAGTTTATATTATTGGCGGAGCCGATATCTACGCACAATCATTGTCCCAAGCTCAAACGGTTTATTTAACTAGGGTAGAAGCAGTATTGGAAGGAGATAGTTTTTTTCCTGCATTGGGAACTGATTGGACCCTGGTTGAAGACTATCCGCAATTGGCTGATGCAAAACACAAGTATCCATTTCAATTTCAAACTTGGATTAAGAAAGGCTAAGTAATATGTACTATTTTATTGCTACCCTTTTTTTCTATTTATTTCCCATCTTGCTCCTGCTTAGTTGGAAGCCCATTATTGGGACCCAAAAATCATGGACACGTTTATTACTTGTTTTGCAAATTGCCATGATCTTTCATGCCATTTTTTTTGTGAGACAATTGATTGGATTGTATCAATTGGCAAAGACCATAGGCTTGAAAAGTAACAGTTATATGCCCCCTTGGATAGAACTATTTCAAATGGGCATTTTAATCATTTGGCCATGTTGTATTTGGCATAAAAAACTAGGATCCAAAATTTGGGCAGGCATTCCCATTTGGCTGGTACTATTTAGTTTGCCAAGATTTGTGAGTTTTGAAACAGACCCTTTTCAACTATTAAGGAATAGCTTATTTTGTATTAGTTTATTCACCGGGATCTATGGTTTGTTATGGTTGCTCAAAAGATTTCCTGACCAACACAAAGTTTAATGTATTCAGCTGCTCAATTGTTTTTCAAATACCTACGCTACCGCTTCATTGCCCTTAATGGGAAGGGGCATGGTGCGCACTCCCCATTTGTATATGCTTTTATCAAGAATTTATTAAATGATCAAAAAAGCTTTTATGCATATGAACAAGTAGAACAAGTTAGGGCGCAAATGCGCAAAGACCAGCGCAGTATTCAAATTGAAGATTTTGGGGCTGGATCAAGGGTGCATCCAACAAGTTTAAGAAAAGTATCTTCCATTGCGGCTTCTTCTTTGAAGCCCAAAAAATACGGCCAGTTGTTGTTTAGAATGGTGTCTTTTTTTCAACCCAAAACCATTTTAGAACTTGGAACATCATTGGGAATTACCAGCGCTTATTTATCATTGGCCAATCCGGAAGCCAAAGTATGGAGTTTGGAAGGTGCAGCAGCCATAGCTGACTTAGCTGAAGCCAATTTTAAAACATTGGGAATTGATCATATTCAAGTGGTGCGCGGCGATTTTGACAAAACACTAGCCCCGCTATTTGAAACTATAGAAAGCCTAGACTTTGTATTTGTAGATGGCAACCATCGCTATGCGCCAACGGTCAATTATTTTAACTTGCTCAAGCCCAAAATGAGAGAACATTCCATTTTGATTTTTGACGATATTCATTGGAGTCAAGAAATGGAAGCAGCATGGGAAGAGATTAAAAAAGACGAATCAATTAGCTTGACTATTGATTTATTTTTTATTGGCATTGTGTTTTTTAGAAAAGAGCAATTGGTGAAACAGGATTTTACTATCCATTATTAGGCTTTCACATTTCTAAAACAGGCCATTTTACGGTTAATCGTATCTTTGAAAAAACAAGACCTTGCAAGTACCCCAGGCCCTGATTCAATCATTACAACAGATTTCCGGTTTTGATAGCATCGCTTTTGAACAAGTTCATGCTAGTGGGGAACAAGTAGTTTCTATTCGTCTAAATCCAGCTAAACCCGTGATGTCTCCCAATCTCCATCTAGATGGAGCGGTTCCATGGTGTAAGCACGGCTATTATTTAAAAGAGAGACCTTTTTTTACTTTTGATCCACTTTTGCACGCAGGAGCTTATTATGTACAAGAAGCTAGTAGCATGTTTGTATGGCAGGCATTACAACAATTGATGCCAGACCAAGCAGGTAAAAAAGTGTTGGATCTTTGTGCGGCACCTGGTGGAAAATCTACTTTATTAGCCTGTCATTTTAAAGATGGTTTGCTGGTTTCCAATGAAGTAATCAAGAATCGTGCGGCTGTTTTAGTAGAAAATATGAGCAAATGGGGTACGTCTGGGGCAGTTGTCACCAATAATGATCCATCACATTTTCAATCATTGCCAGGTTATTTTGATTTAATCTTGGCCGATGCACCTTGTAGTGGAAGTGGTTTGTTTAGAAAAGATCCTGATGCCATCACCCATTGGAGTGAAGACAATGTGGTCCTCTGTTCTCAAAGACAGCAACGCATTTTAGCTGATATCTTACCCGCATTAAAGGAGAATGGTATTTTATTGTATAGCACCTGTTCCTATTCTGAAGCAGAGAATGAACAAATAGCAGATTGGTTGGTGGGTGAAATGGGGATGAAAAGTCTTGGTTTAGAACTCTTAGCTGAATGGGGAATCATTGAAACCAATTCCCCAACATTTGGGGCAAAAGGATACCGTTTTTATCCTCATCGATTAAAAGGAGAGGGCTTTTTTTTAGCAGCTTTTCAAAAACAGGAAGCAGCTGGTTTTAAAAAACAAAAACCCAATCAGATTAACTCATTGTCCAAAAACGAATTGCAACAATTACAAGCAAGTCTTACGCTACAAGATGGGTTGTCTTTTTTTCAGCAATCTGGAGCCATTAGGGCTATCCCAGAACTTTGGATGTCTGAAATTGCACTTTTGGCCAGTCAATTATATATTAAAAAAGCAGGGGTTGAGATAGGTAGTTTAAAAGGGAAAGACCTTGTACCGGCACATGAATTAGCCCTTAGTGGCTTACTCATGCCCAGTTTTCCTCTGTTAGAATTAGATCTGGAACAGGCATTATTGTACTTAAAACGCAAAGAATTGGTCTTAAAAGGCCAAAATGGCTGGAATTTGCTGCAATATTGTGGATTATCCCTAGGTTGGGTGAAAGTTTTGCCCAATAGAATCAATAATTATTATCCAGCAGAATGGCGTATACTAAAAGATTAATTTTACAATAGGCTAACTTAGCACCGTATGAAATTTTTAGGATGGATCATTGCCTTATTGAGTTGTTCTGCACTAGCAGCACAAACCCGCTTGGTGGCGGGGGGTACAGGTACCAGCCTATACGTTTCTTATTTTATTCCTGGTGGTCAGCCCTTGGTAGGCGTGGCAGAACAGTTTGGTGT
>JBEAPC010000280.1:0-7534 GCA_041164585.1 Bacteroidota bacterium | reverse complement strand
CAGTGTTACTAAAACCTCTAAAAACAGAATCATTTTAGACGCGTTTGTGGTATACCTTAAATATTTAAAACAGTTACAAGACGCTAACCCTTTATTTAGAACTGCGTTAAAAAACTGGGGGCAAGCATTTGTGAACAATAGCACTAGGGCCTTAGTTCATCGATTATTGAAAACTGAAAAAAAATACAGGGATCAATTAAGCATTCAGGAAATTTTCAATACCCTTGAACCGCTTGTTTTAGATTTGAGACTAGCATTTCTTCCCAAACAAATAAAAGGGATTCCACCAGCAGTTTGGATTGACCGTTATGACATAATTCATCGTTTATTTCTTAGCCTTCAGAAACTGCGTTAATAGATTATTGAAACAGACTTGTTTTTATCTTGTAAAGGAATTTTCCAAAGGCAGAGCCCATTAAATAGTAGAGTAGTTTTAATCGGAATTGCCAAAGACGGCATGCTATGCTATATCCAAAATGGGATTCGTATACTTTAATATTTTCCTTTAATGATTTGAGATAGGCGGTAGTACTAACCCCCTTGTCATCAAACTTAATTAAGGTTTCTGGAAGATAATAATAGGATTCATGGACAAGCCTACAAAGCAAGTCATAGTCCATGGCAATTTTATGATCTAGTGAAAATAACCCTACTCGATCATATACTTTGGCCCTCAAAAAATAAGTAGGATGTGATACTGAACGCATGCCCTTGTACAATTGTTCGGGATCAAATGGCACGCCTACCTGCACCCAAATACCTCCCCTTTTCATTTCAATCCTACCAGAGATCCAACTGGCATTGGGATTTGATTTGAAACATGATTTAACCTCTGACAATACCTGATTGGAATAATACAAATCACCCGAATTGAGTAAGTGGATGATGTCTCCATTAGCATGATTAATCCCCTTATTAAAGGCATCTGAGATTCCCTTATCCCGTTCATTGATCCACCTTCTATAAGATGGCTGGGGACAATGGTCTAACCAGTCTGCAATCTCTGTTTGGGTAGACCCATTGACAATCAAGTGTTCAAACGGCAGCAATGTTTGTGCGTCTACAGAAGCACAACTGCTTTGTAAATCACTCAAATTGTTGAAACAGATGGTTACTACCGTAATCCTTTCCATGACACGAAAATAAGCCCATTTGGCCAGAACTGCAATCGGCTTAATTCCAATATCTTTGCCCCATGGGTATTATACAAAAACAAGGCATTCAATCATCTTTGTTGATCATGCTTGGTTTTGTGATTGGAGCGGTAAACCTGCTGGTTTTGTTTCCACTGTTTTTTACCAAAACAGAAATGGGATTGGTTAGGGCCCTAATAGACACTGGAGCAACACTCTCCCTTTTCTGCACATTGGGCACACTGCCTGTTGTTTATAAATTCTATCCTTTCTACAACCAGTACCTGGGAAAATTTAAAAATGACCTGCCCATACTTACTTTAACGGTGAACTTGATTGGATTTGGCATTTTGCTTTTATTGGGTTGGCAACAAAAGGACTTTATCATCAGAAAATTGGGTAAGTCACCCAGTTTTGCTGCCAATTTTTCTTATGTCTATCCCTATACTTTTTTCTTACTCATGTTTTATTGGTTAGAGTCTTTTGCTTGGGGATTGAGAAAAGGGGTCTATACCAATTTCTTGCGCGAGACGGCTATTAGAATTTTGACCACCATCCTGATTCTAGCTTTTGGATTTGGGTTTATCTCCCTGCAAAATTTTATCCTTTTCTTTAGTTTGATCTATGTCATCCCCACCCTATTGTTATTATACAGTTTGGTACAATCTGGTGAATGGTCTTTGAATAAATTTAAATTGAGTCATGTAACCAGAAGACTGGGCAAGAAAATGCTCAATTTTTCACTGTTTGTATTTGCAGGTCAGTTCTTTAATATGCTAGCCAAAACCAATGACACTTTTTTAATTTTTGGTTTAAGGGGCTTAAGCGATACGGGCATTTTTGCCATAGCCACTTATGTGTCTGCTATTTTGGAAATACCCCAACGCAGTTTAAACTCTATCAGCATTCCAGTGCTAGCCGTTTCTTGGAAGAACAAAGACTTTGCCAATATCAAACATATCTATCACAAGAGTGTGTCAAATCTATTGGCCATTGGACTATTGGCCTTTGGATTAATCTGGTTAAATATTGAAAACTTAGTGGCTTTTCTAAACTGGATTAGCAACAAAGAATCTGGTGGATATGACCAATTGACCCAACTCATTTTTATCATGGGATTGGCCAAGTTAATTGACCTAGCTACCGGGGTAAATGCTCAGATTATAGGCACTTCAAATTATTGGAAATTTGATTTTTATACCAATCTGATCTACATCATTCTTTCCTTACCCATGAATTTTGTCCTGATCAAATATTATGGACTTGAAGGACTGGCTTATTCCAATTTATTTGCTTTGGTCATCTATAATTCCATGCGCTTTACTTTCTTATACAAAAAGTTTCAATTACAACCCTATACTTGGAAACACGCGCTATTCTTGGGTTTGAGCCTGTTATTAATGATGGGCATATTCTATGTGCCACATCCTGAAAATTTTATCTGGAATATATTAATGCGCAGTAGTTTGTACGGTGTATGTTTTGCCGCTCTTTTTTTCTGGATCAAACCAGCACCAGATGTAGAAGATTTAATCCTGAAATTTTGTCAAAAGAACTTACCCGCTTTGTTCCAAAAGCGATAAGAAAAGCGCCATCCCTTTTCTCTTTGCAGGATCTAATTCGTAACTAATATTGTTGGTATAGTATTCTTTTAAATCATAGACGGGATAAGGATTTTCAGCCACTACTTCATCAATATGTTTTAGACCAAAAGCACTGGCTATATTAAATGCATCTTCAAAATCTTCTCCCAGGTCTTTATTGGCCACCCATGCAGCAAAGACAAAGGGTAATCCAGTATGTTCTATCCAGGCTGCTGCTAAATCAAAACAATAAGCTGATTGCTTTCTTTGCTCCAAAGCCCTGTCACCAATGACAACAGCAGCAGTTGTTCCCTGAATCTTGTTTTGAAAATCTTCCGTTGCTGGTAAAAATTCCACTGACTGCTTCCAAAAATCGCGCAGCAAAATTTTGGCCAAATTAACGGAAGTGCGGCTTTGGTAATCCAAGATCACTGTTTGAATCTGATCCATGGGCACTTCACTAAAAATAGCAACAGATGCCACTTCTCTTGTAGTCCCAATACAATAATTGGTTATAATCTTGGCATTGGGAATTTGAGGAATCACCGCCACTGGTAAAAGCCCTAGGTCCAGTTCATTATTCTGCAGCATGGCTGCTATCTTAGAAGGATATGCTTCAATCAATTCTACCCGCTCCATCAAGCCCGAACGCTTGATTCCGTATAAAAATGGCTTGGTATTCAAATAACTTACCACGCCAACACGCAATCTCTTGTACAATTCAATTAATTTTGCACAAAGAAACGGAATATCTAGCAACCTAAACAATCGCATGGAACTCAACAACCTTACCGCCATCTCCCCCATAGACGGACGTTACCGCAGACAGACCAGTCATTTAGACGAATATTTCTCTGAATACGCACTGATCAAGTACAGGGTCTTGGTAGAAATTGAATATTTTTTCTTTTTGGCCGATAAACGGTTTTTCAAATTACCTATCAAAGCTAGAACCGCATTAAAAGCTGTATTAGCCAATTTTAGCGTAGCCGATGCTCAATCCATTAAACAGATTGAATCCATTACCAATCACGACGTAAAGGCCGTAGAATACTTCTTAAAAGAGCAATTAGACAAAGCTGGTATTGGAGAACTAAAAGAGTGGATACATTTTGGTCTTACTTCTCAGGATATCAACAATACCTCCATTCCTTTGAGTTGGAAACACGCCATGGAACAGGAATGGCTTCCAAGTTTGATTAACCTGCAATCTCAATTGCGCTCCTTGGCCAAGGCTTGGAAAAACGTTCCTTTATTGGCTAGAACACATGGGCAAACCGCATCTCCTACCAAACTGGGTAAGGAATTGATGGTATTTATTGAAAGAATTGATAACCAGATCAACCTTTTTTCTCAAGTACCTTATGCGGCCAAATTTGGAGGTGCAACCGGAAACTTTAATGCACACCAAGTAGCTTACCCAAAAAAGAATTGGGTACTGTTGGGTAATGAATTTGTTGATCAACGTCTGGGATTGCAACGTATGCAATTCACTACTCAGATTGAACACTATGACAATCTTGCTGCACAGTTTGATAGTCTTAAGAGAATCAATACCATTCTCATTGACCTTTGCAGAGATATCTGGACCTATATTAGCATGGACTATTTTAAACAAAAGACCAAGGCCGGAGAAGTTGGCTCTTCTGCCATGCCACATAAAGTAAACCCCATTGACTTTGAAAATGCGGAAGGGAACTTAGGTATGGCTAATGCTTTACTTGAGCACCTTTCAGCCAAATTGCCCATCAGCCGTTTACAAAGAGACTTAACAGATAGTACTGTCTTGCGCAATATTGGTGTACCTGTTGGCCATATTGCCATTGCACTGAAATCCTTAGAAAAAGGTTTGAACAAATTGGTGCTTAATGAAACTAAGATTAGAGAAGACCTTGACAATAACTGGGCGGTAGTGGCAGAAGCCATACAGACCATTTTGAGAAGGGAAAAATATCCCAATCCATATGAAGCTTTAAAGGACCTAACCAGGGGTAACCATAAAATTGACAAAGCATCTATGCATGCATTTATCAATGGATTGAAAATTTCTGCGGCATTGAAAAAAGAACTCAAATCTATTAGCCCCATGAATTATACGGGCGTAAATCCAAACTACTAAAACAAAGAAGCCGCTCAAATGAGCGGCTTCTTTGTTTCATATCTTTATATGTTCTAAAAAAATCACTCTTCACTCTTCACTCCTACTTGTACTTCTCAACCTTCTCCTCTCCCGTCATATCACCTGCTGCTCTAATTTGCAATTGCAATCCTGTTATCCACTCGGCACAGCCCTTCTCACATAGATGATTATTTACCTGATCAATTACATTCATCACTTCTGCATAGGTTCCTTCTAACACGGTAGTAAAAGGCCCAACTTCATGTTTAATTCCAGATGCTTGAATGATGGCAATGGCTTCATCTACCCATTCATAGGGATGCTTATCCTGAGCTAATGGCAGAATTTGAATTGAAGCATTAATCAAATACTGGTGCATGCTAGACTGGTGTTACATCTACAACGGCATCTAAATTAATGGCACCATGTATATGAGGAAATACTTCATTGATAGAGCCCGCCAATTCAAAAATCAAGGGGCGTTCTACTTTTGATTTCTCAATTTTTAATTTAATAAGACCTGTTTGTCCTTGATAATATCTTTCCAATACACCGGCTACTTGTGCTTCTGTACTGCAATGTATAAATCCTTCAGTAGCCAAACTATCGGCTTCAAACTGTCCTTTGCTTTGTGCTTCAGCCCATTTTTCTGGCGTTGTCACATGATATATAAAATCTGATTCCATGTTTGTTATTTTATTTAATTCTCTAATTTCTTACCTCTTATTAATTCAACTTCCTACATTCATCTTCACTCTTCACTCTTCACTTTTATCTCTTCACTCTTATCTCTTCACTTTTAAAGTACCCTTTTGATCCTTTGGTCTATTAGCATCAAGTCTGCCAACACCATGGCTGTTACCGCTTCTAGCACCACTGGTACGCGTAGCGCGATGCATAGATCATGTCTTCCTTTTACAGAGAATGATTCCACTTCATTGGTTTCCCAATTCCAGGTTTGTTGTTCTTTTGGTGTAGAGGAAGTAGGTTTAATGGCAATGCGGAAAACCAATTCATTTCCATTGGTATATCCACCCACAATACCACCCGCATGGTTAGATTCGGTCTTACCACTTGCGTCCAAAATGGCATCGTTATGTTCCACGCCAAACATTTTGGCTGCGGCAAATCCGGTTCCAAATTCAATACCCCTTACTGCAGGAATAGCAAATACAGCATGACTGATCAAGGATTCTACTGAATCAAAAAAATGCTCACCCAAACCTATTGGCAAACCTATAACCCTGCATTCCACAATTCCACCAACACTGTCTTTGGCTTCAATGGCTTTGTCCAAACCCTTTTCCAAATCCTGCTCTCCACCAATTTCTAAAATATTGGCAACTACTTCAATATTTGTATCGCCCTCGGCTGTTTTCAATAATTTTTTAGCTATCACTCCGGCAGCTACAAGGGCTACGGTTAGTCTACCACTAAAATGTCCACCGCCTCTAAAATCTTCGTATCCACCAAATTTTGTGTGCGCTGTAAAATCTGCATGGCCAGGTCTTGGCACTGCCCTTAATTTTTCATAATCACCACTACGTGTATTGTTATTTTCAAACAAGATGGTAATGGGTGCACCGGTAGTCAAATCATTAAACAAACCAGATTTAAAGATGGGCAAGTCCGCTTCTTTTCTAGGAGTTGCGCCACGTTGGTTGCCACCCTGTCTGCGTTTGATGTCTTCCATAAAATCATCCAACTGCAAGGTCAATCCCGCAGGACAACCGTCTAGGTTAAGCCCAACACTTTCACCATGTGACTCTCCGAAGATATTGACTCTGAATATGCGTCCAAAACTGTTCATGGTAATGATTAATCTTATAGTATCTGAATATTTGCACCCAATGCCTGCATGTGCTCATAAAAATTGGGATAGGATTTATTGATAGCATCCGCATCGGCAATTTCTACTGGCCCATTGGCTTTTAATCCCGCAACCGCACAAGCCATAGCAATCCTATGATCATGTCTGGAATGTACTGAAGCAGTTTGAATACCTGTTCCGCCTTTAATTAACATGAGGTTATCTTGTAAATCAATAGCAATACCCAATTTAGCAAATTCTTCTTGTAAGGTCAAAGCCCTGTTGCTTTCTTTATGGGTCAAACGCTCTACGCCCTCAATCACAGTAGTACCCTCACAACAAGCAGCTAATGCCACCAAGGGAGGAAACAAGTCTGGGCAATCTGTTGCATTAAAATGAAAAGCCTTCAATGGTAATGGAGAAATTTCAATTTGCTCAGCTTGAATAGAAATACTACAACCTGAATCTATCAATGCTTGTAAAACCGCTTTATCTGCTTGGGTAGAAAACACGTCTAATCCTTTGATCACAATCCCTCCTGCAATAGCTCCTGCAACTAAAAGGAAAGCAGCCCCACTCCAATCTCCCTCAACTGTATAAGCCAATTTCTTTGACTCATTAGTTGCTGGCGCGATGTTAAAATGAAAACGCTCATGGTTTTCATGTGTCACCGTCCAACCAAAATGTTCCATCACTTGAAGCGTCAGGTCTATATAGGGTTTGCTTTTTAAGTTGTCAACGGTAATTGTTGTATCCCTTGCACCAGCAGCACCATAAGCCATGAGTAAGCCAGTTAAAAACTGTGAACTCAATGATCCGTCAACCGTAATATTGGCTGGTTCTAATGGGCCTTGAATATGCAAGGGCAGTTTACCTTGATTAGATTGAA
>JBEAPC010000279.1:0-5732 GCA_041164585.1 Bacteroidota bacterium | reverse complement strand
AAACCAAAGGTTGATTCTCTGAAGAAGCCCTTATTAGATACTGTGCGGGTTCAACAAGACAGTACTAGAATTAAAGACAGCCTAGCCAAACAAGTGTTGTTAGATAGTTTGCAATTGGATTCAACTAAAAGACAATTACAACAACAGATTTTGGCGTCTAGACCAGATACGGGAACCTATGCCAAATACTTGTATAGCAAATACCTGCCCTTTCAGGCCCCCGCTTTACAACAATTTAGCCAAGAAAGAAAAAGGGAAAGCCACGAATTATTGTTTTATATCCTAACCAGTTTGGTGGGTATTTTGGCTGCCATTAGATTGATCTTTCCCAAGTATTTTAAAAATCTGTTCTTGCTAGTGATGCAAACATCGGTTAGGCAAAAACAGACAAGGGAGCAATTACTCCAAAATAATTTGGCGTCTATTCTCCTTAATTTTTTATTTCTGGCCAGTGCCGGATTGTATGTGAGTTTGTTGGTGCAGCACAAGCACTGGGTAAACCTGCCTTTTTATCAACTGGTTGCATATAGTTGTTTATTGTTATTAGTGGTGTATGTGGGAAAATTCCTGTTCTTGAGCTTTTCAGGTTGGGTATTTAATGTAAGCGATGCCACCAACGCCTACACTTTTATTGTTTTCTTGGTGAATAAAATATTGGGGATCATCTTAATTCCTTTTGTCTTGGTATTAACCTATTCCCCAGAACCCATGATGCAAGTGGCCACCACTATTTCATTGGGTATCTGTTCCATTCTTTTTGTTTACCGTTACCTGATTGGATTCGGGGCCATCCGGAATAATTTGAAAGTTAGCGCCTTACATTTTTTCTTGTACCTTTGCGCTGTTGAATTACTACCACTGGTGTTGATATACAAACTGTTACTTGATAACCTGACTGGTAGTATCTAATCATCCATTATTCTTATAGCGTATTAGCATGGCAAAAAGCGGGTCAAAAAATTCGGGTACTGTCAAGAAAGTAAGAAGGATCCTCATCTCCCAACCTAGACCGGAAAGTGAAAAGTCACCGTACTTTGATCTAGAGCGGAAACATCAGGTTGAATTGGTTTTTCATCCCTTTATCAAACTAGAAGGCATTCCAGCTAGAGAATTTAGAAAACAGAAAATTGATATCCTCCAGTTTACAGCTGTTATTTTCACCAGTAGAAACGCCATTGACCATTTCTTCCGCACTTGTGAGGAAATGAAAATTGCCATTGGTCAGGATACTAAGTATTTCTGCATTACCGAAGCTGTGGCGTTGTATTTACAAAAATTCATTCTTTATAGAAAACGCAAAGTGTTTTATGGTGCAGATGGTACCAATAAGAGCATGTTTGACGTAGTGAACAAACACAAAGAGAATGAAAAATTCCTCTATGTCTGCAGTGAAAATCAGCAAGACAATGAGATCTGTGGCTACATGAAGAACAACAAGTGTGAATACCAGTTGGGCTTTATGTATAGAAGTATCAGCAATGATATCAAACACTTGCTTGACAAGGAATATGACGTGATCTGCTTTTTTACACCAAGTGGCGTAAAAAGCTTGTTTGACAACAATCCCGATTTTAAACAGAACGGGACCATCATTGGTGCTTTTGGTGGTAACACTTCTAAGGCAGTTGAAGATGCTGGTTTGAACCTTGAGTTCAAAGTACCATCGCCTCAAAAACCAAGTATGGTGGCGGCTTTGGATCAATTCTTGGCCTTGGGTACCCCCGGTAAAAAATAATTTCGCAACTTTTTATAGAGAGCCCCGCAACCGCGGGGCTTTTCATTTGTAATAGATTCAAACACCCATACATGCATACCAATAGACTTGCTCAGGAATCCAGTCCCTATTTATTGCAACACGCCCATAACCCAGTAGATTGGTATCCCTGGGGTGAAGAGGCTTTGAATAGGGCCATTGCAGAAGACAAACCCATCTTGGTCAGTATTGGTTATGCAGCTTGTCATTGGTGTCATGTAATGGAAAGGGAAAGTTTTGAAAACGAAGCCACGGCCCAGATCATGAACCAATACTTTATCAATATCAAAATTGATAGAGAAGAGCGCCCCGACCTAGACCATTTATATATGGATGCCGTGCAAGCCATGACAGGTAGTGGTGGATGGCCCTTGAATGTATTTCTCACCCCAGATAAAAAGCCTTTTTATGGTGGCACGTATTTTCCTCCCGTCAAAGCTTTTAATCGCGCCAGCTGGACCGAAGTATTAGAAGGTATTCATAAAGGTTACCAAGAAAGAAGGGAGGAGATTGAAACACAGGCCAACCATTTGACTCAACACTTGCAGTCTTCTAACCTCTTTGGGTTTCAAAACAAGGACAAGCAAGATATACCTGGCAACCAAGTCTTGGCTACCATTACAGAAAACCTTTTGGCGCAGGCCGATACGGATTGGGGTGGTTTTGGCAAGGCCCCAAAGTTTCCCCAAACCTTTTCTATTCAATTCCTACTTAGACAATACCATTTTTACCAAGACCAGGCAGCACTCAATCAAGCTTTATTAAGTCTAGATAAAATGATGCACGGAGGCATCTATGACCAATTGGGTGGTGGATTTGCTAGGTATAGCACCGATACCCAATGGTTAGCCCCCCATTTTGAGAAAATGCTCTATGACAATGCATTGCTTTTGTCCGTTTTATCGGAAGCTTACCAGATTACCAAAGACCAGCGCTATGCCAATTGCATAGATCAGACCATTGGGTTTTTAGAAAGGGAATTGTTAGACAAGGAGGGTGGTTTTTATAGTGCCCTAGACGCAGATAGTGAGGGAGTAGAGGGCAAGTTTTACACCTGGTCCAAGGCAGAGATTGACCAGCTTTTGGGAGAAGATGCAGCAATTTTTTGTCAGTTCTACCAAGTGGAGGAGCAGGGTAATTGGGAGCACGTAAACATTCTTTGGATCAAGGAACCTGCGGAAACATTTGCCCTTGCGCAAGGTTTGGACCCTGCAGCATTTCAGGCTTTGCTTGGAAAATGCAGCCAAATTTTAATGGCGGTTAGGGATCAGCGCATTCGTCCAGGGCTAGATGACAAGATTCTCTTGGGTTGGAATGCCTTACTTAATACCGCTTATTCCAAGGCTTTTGCTGCTTTGGGACGCGAATCCCATCGCCGTCAGGCTATTAGCCAAATGGATTTTCTGGAAAAAGCATTTCGGGTGGCTGATGGTTCTTGGCACCATACCTATAAAAATGGTGTGGCCAAACTACCCGCTTTCTTGGATGACTATGCTTACCTGATTCAAGCCTATATTCATTTGCAGGAGATTACAGGTAATTCAGAGTACTTGATCAAGGCCAAGGAACTAACTGATTGGGTTGCTACCTATTTTTCAGAGGAAGAAACCGGGTTCTTTTATTTTACCCACCAAGACCAGCAAGACATATTAGTTAGGAAAAAAGAGGTCTATGACGGGGCTACCCCCAGTGGAAATGCGGTTATGTGCGCTAATCTCCTCTATTTATCCCTGGTGTTTGACCTACCCGAGTGGAAAGAGCGGGCCATGGCCATGATGCGTGCTTTGGATGGGGCCATTGTTAAATATCCCGGTTCATTTGGGGTTTGGGCAGGCCAATTACAACTGCAAACCAAGGGGGTGGTAGAACTGGCCATTACAGGGAAAAACTGGCAAACCCAAGTATCTCAAGTGCTACAAGCATTTATTCCCAATAAAATAATACAGTGGGGGGAAACTAATTCGGCGTTTTTTCCGTTATTGGTGGGCAGGGAGAGCAATGAAGATGCGGCATTTTACATCTGTAAGGATTATAGCTGTAAATCACCAATTTTCAATATCGCCGATTTTTTAGCAAATGTGTAACAAACTATGGTTTAATTTGCTTTCAATGACAGCGGTACCCGGTACCGGAAATTCGTTGTTCCACATTAAATGTATCCCCATAAGTAGATTTCTACACGTTCAACTTTTATTGGCAACAAAATCTTAAATGCGGTTTTTGACCCAATAGAAAACATATATTTGTCACTGTCATAAATCATTCTGAACAGATGAAAGGGTATCTAACATTACTGATATTGGGGGCATTCACGCTAAGCTTGAGTTCCTGCTTTTTGAAAAAGGGGGGTAAGGGAAATTCCGGTGTTCCTGACGATGGTCAATTACATGGGCTTCCACCTACTGCTAAACAAAGCATGAATAGACCCCTGCACATGGTGTATATTCCCGCAGGTACCTTTCATATGGGACCAAGCGATGAAGACATCAGTTACAACTTTACTACGCGTAATAGACAGGTTTCTATTCCAGGTTTTTGGATGGATGCTACAGAAATTACCAACAACGAGTACAGACAGTTTGTAACCTGGACAAGAGATTCTCTTGCTTTTAAAATCTTGTATGGTCAGGGTATTAATAAGGATACCGATACTTCTGCAGTAGATTGGAAAAAGGTAAAAACTATTAAATACGATAGAACTACCATTGAAAGGCTAAACGAATTAAACCTAGCTCCAGATAACCGTTTGTATGGTAAACCAGAAGTGGACCCAGACAAATTGGTGTACCGCATAGAATATTTTGACCTTCCTGCTGCTGCCAAAAGAGAAAATGCAGGACATCCTCGTAAAGAGTTCATGGTAAAAAAAGATCAGAAAGTATATCCTGATACCTTGGTTTGGATGAGAGACTTCTCTTATTCTTACAATGAACCCATGACCAAACGTTATTTCTCACATCCTTCTTTTGGAAACTATCCAGTAGTTGGGGTTACTTGGAAACAAGCCGTGGCTTTCTGTCACTGGCGTTCACATATTCAGAACAGTTATTTAGAGAAGAAAAAATTTGCTGTAGAAAGTGATTTCCGTTTGCCTTCTGAAGCAGAATGGGAATATGCTGCAAGAGGTGCTAGAAGCAATTCTATGTATCCTTGGGGTAACTACTATTTACGTAATAAAAAAGGTTGTTTGTTAGCCAACTTTAAACCAGGCCGTGGTAACTACGCAGAAGATGGTGGTTTCTATACCGTTCGTGCCGATGGTTACTGGCCCAACGATTATGGCTTATATAATATGAGTGGTAATGTGGCTGAGTGGACCAACTCTTATTTCTATGAAGGTGCTTACAATTTTGTGAGTGACATGAGTCCTGACGTTCGTTTGGACGCTAAAGACTCTGATCCTCCGCGTATGAAACGCAAGGTAGTAAGAGGTGGTTCATGGAAAGATATTGGCTATTTCTTACAAGTAAGTACCCGCAACTTTGAATACCAAGACACTTCCAAATCCTATATTGGATTCCGTTGTGTGATTGACTTGGCTCCCAAAATGCGTAAATAATTAGAACCAACCAACTGTTTATTTGAAGATGGGTCTAGGCCCAGTTTCATCACAATTTTCAATAAAAATCAAATAGCAAACATTATGGCTTCAGGTGTTTCTCCAACTGTGAATCGTCTAGTTAACGTTGTTGTGTGCGTAGGTGCAGCAGTAGTTATCATTGGTGCAATGGCAAAAATTTTGCACTTATCTTGGGCGGATTGGGCTTTGAAAATAGGTCTTTCAACTGAAGCCTTGATTTTTTTGGTATATGCCATTTTACCTCCACCAGATATGGGTCCTGCAGTTATTGCAGCACCAGTTGAAACAGGGAATCCTGCTTTAAAAAGTATGGAAAAAATGTTGGCTGAAGCCGATATTACTCCTGCTAATCTTTCTAAACTAAGCGCTGGTTTCCAAAAATTGGGAAGCACCGTAGAA
>JBEAPC010000278.1:0-10001 GCA_041164585.1 Bacteroidota bacterium | reverse complement strand
CATGCCCTTATCTGTAATCCGAATGTCCACTAACCGTTTATCCGCCTCACAAACGGCTTTTTCTACCAGCTCTTTTTTTACTAATCTATCAACAATACGGCTTGTATCACTCATTTTATCTAACATGCGATCCCTAATTTGTAGGGTGCTTAAAGGGCGCTTGCTGCCGCGTAAAATTCGTAGAATATTGAATTGCTGGTTGGTAATATCATAGTCATCCAAAATCTGCTTGAATCTTTCAGTAAACCAGTTGGCAGTGAAAATGATATTTACTCCTACTTTCTGATATTCATTTCTAAAATTCTGCGTTTGTATTTCTTTTTCTATTCCCATAGTTCAAGAAAGACCGAGTTTGGTGTCGGGGCTCAATTCTTGATTCAAATTTAGGTATACAAAACGCCTAGAACTTTGATATTAGGCATACTTCAATATGATATTTATCAGCTAATCTTCCTTGACTTTCAGGCATTTACTGCAATTGGAGCAGTGGATCCTGTTCAAAATCATAGACTTGTGCAGTTTTATGGAGCATACAGGACAACATAGGTTACAAGAGGTAGATGGTTCAAATGAAATTGAATAGCCCTATTGTATAAGATTTCCAGTCAATTTGGTTATTTGAAAGCTGGAATACACTTTTAAAGCGTTCCAAGAACGCTTTAAAGTCAACTTTTTCATCAAATTCAGGCTATCATTCCAATTAAAATATAGCATAGGCTGTAAAAATAAGGCAGTGATGCCAAGAAAGCTGATTTCACAAAATTTGACAACTGTTTTTTTGTAAAATGGTGCATTTTCTTACTTTCGATATCAAAGTTGGAACAGGGGTATTGTTTAAATGCTATAACTTGCACCCGTTTACAACTTGTTCGATAATTAGGTATAAAACTTAAACAAGCAGTTATTCAATGGTCCCTTTAAGGCCAAATTTGTTTCACTTTTTAATTTTTATTCATGACCCACTTTCATGATGCCACCACTTGTCAATCTTGCGATCAACGTTTCACCTCTGTTTTTTGCAAAGCCAAACAAGAATTTATAGCAGAAATTAATGAACAGAAAGTATGTAATGTTTACAAAAAAGGACAGACCCTTTTCAATGAAGGTTCTTATCCCTTTGGAGTCTATTGCATCAATGAAGGAAAAGTAAAATTGTCACACTTAGGTGATGATGGAAAAGAACAAATTATTCGTTTGTTACGCGGTGGCGATGTATTAGGATATAGAGCCTTATTAAGCGGAGAAAGATATAGTGCAAGTGCTATTGTTTTAGAAGACACCCAAGTTTGTTTTATACCCAAAGAGTTATTTATCAGTGTTCTTAAAAACGATGCTGGGCTTGCATTTGAGATGATGAAGTTGCTCAGTGATGAGTTACACAAAGCAGAAGTTAAATTAACGCATTTGGCACAGAAACCCATTAGAGAAAGATTGGCCGAGACCTTATTATTCATTAAGGAAACCTATGGTTACGAAGCTGATGGCATTACCTTAAATGTTCGTTTGTCAAGGGAGGAAATTGCCAATTTAGTGGGAACCGCTACTGAATCAACCATTCGTTTATTGAGTGAATTCAAAAAAGACGGAATGGTAGAATTAGAGGGTAAAAAGATCAAAATTCTTCGCCAAAAAGAGCTGATTAGAACGGCAAATTTGCAAGATTAACAGCTCTCAAAGCCCTATAAACATTGCCTAAAACATGACAAAAATCATGTATAAGGTTGAGTACTGTCATTTAGGTTCCCATTGCAGGATTATATCTTGCAATCAAATTAGGAATCATGTTACTCAATCAGTCCGACACATTTTCCAATGAGCTATTAAGCCCAGATGGATTGTGCGTTCTTATACAAAGGGAGTATCATCCCTCAATAAATGCCTCTTGCAGAAAAATTGAAGACTTTCTGCTATCCAGTCATTTTGGAAGGGATTTGTCTATTCCTTCCTCGGAATTAATTCACTTGGTATTCATGAAATTGGCTGATGAAATCCGTCATTTTTTTCTAAAAGAATCAGGCATCATTTTCCCTGCAATACAAAAGAGTGTCAAGCAACACAAAGAGCATAAGGAAAAGCCACACGCAATTCATTTACAAAATCCAGTATTGGAAACCATACACCAGCGTCAACAGGTGATTGTGAACCTGCTTCAAAAGTTGAGACATTTATTGGGTGATTACAATATTCAACCTGATTGGCACAAGGACTGGAAGGAATGTGTCAATGAAATGTTTCTTCTAGAAACCAAAATCTATCAGTGGATTCATATTGAAGGAAGTTTACTCTATCCAAAGTTGTCTGCTAAGCACCACAATTGATTAAACTCAGATTCAATTATACATTACCACTATTCCTAAATATTCAGTAAATTCAACACATGCCACACCCCACTGTTAAGCATGCACCGGTTGTGAATTGTTACCATTGCGGAGAAGATTGTGCTGATCAGCCAATTGTGGCTCAGGACAAAGCTTTTTGTTGCGACGGTTGCAAAATGGTTTATGAGATTCTCAATCAGACCGGAATGTGTGATTATTACGAACTCAGTAATAATCCGGGCACTAGTCAGAAAATGAAGGTAAGAGAAGACAAGTTTGCCTTTTTAGACGACGCCAAAATTCAAGCATCACTACTCAGTTTTACCAATGACAAAGAAACCCATGTCAACTTCTATATGCCTCAAATGCATTGTAGCAGCTGTCTTTGGTTATTAGAAAACCTGCACAGATTAAATCCAGCAGTCATTGCTTCTAAAGTAAATTTTGAAAAAAAAGAGGCAGATATTGTTTTTAATCACAACAAAATATCCATGCGCCAATTGGCAGAACTATTGGCTTCCATAGGATACGAACCCTATATCAGTTTTAATGATTTGAAGAAGCAGCAGCCTGGACTCAACATGCAAAAAGTGTACAAGTTGGGTGTGGCTGGTTTTTGTTTTGCCAATATCATGCTCTTTAGTTTTCCCGAATACTTAGGCATTGATGTACAAGAAAAGTATTTGATGACAATGTTCCGATACATGAACATCTTACTCAGTTTGCCCGTCTTTTTTTATTGCACTTCTGAGTTTTATATCAGTGCTTGGAAAAGTATGAAGCACGGGTTTTTAAATATTGATGCACCCATTGTATTAGCTGTTGTAGTGGCATTTGGGCGTAGTTTGTATGAAGTATTCACTGGAACTGGGGCAGGTTATTTTGACAGCATGAGTGGAATTGTTTTCTTTATGCTTATTGGTAGGGTCTTACAAGACAAAACCTATCAATCATTGAGTTTTGAAAGAGACTATACGGCTTATTTTCCTATAGCGGTTTCAAGAATCAAAGATGGGGTAGAAGCCTCAGTGGCATTACCCGATATAGCATTGAATGATACCCTGTTAATCCATAATCAAGAATTGATTCCAGCCGATGGTATACTCACCATGGGTAAGGCTTTAATTGATTATAGTTTTGTTACCGGAGAGTCTTTGCCAGTAGAAAAAGAAATGGGTGAGATTGTATATGCTGGTGGAAAACAAATTGGTGGAAACATAGAATTATTGGTGATTAAAGAAGTAGCGCAAAGTTATTTAACCAAGCTTTGGAATAGGTCAGAGTTGCAGCAAAGTAGAAATGACAATGAGCGATCTTTTGTTCACATGCTGAGTAGGTATTTCACCTGGATTTTATTTAGCATTGCCCTTGTGGCAGGTATTTACTGGTGGATAGTTGATCCTTCAAAAGTTGGTCAAGTTATCACAGCAGTATTAATTGTTGCTTGTCCCTGTTCTTTGCTTTTGAGCAATACATTTACCAATGGAAACGTGCTGCGTAAATTAGGTAGGAACCATTTCTACCTTAGAAATGCAGAAACCATTGAAGACATTGCCAAAGTAGATCATATAGTATTTGATAAAACTGGTACTCTCACCACCGGTAGGTACCAAGACATTCAATATGAGGGCAAAACACTAGATGCAGCAATCAAACAAAAAATTGCAGCCCTTGCTAGTCAATCATTACACCCCATGAGTAAGGCCATTACCCAATGGGCTGCAGATGGTCAAGGTAATAGATATAAGGTTTCAGGGTTTGAAGAAATACCTGGTAAAGGGGTGCAGGCTAAAGTGGGGGATAGTTTGCTACAATTGGGTTCAGCCCTTTTTGTGACTAATGAACCAGCTGGATCCAACTTACAATCGGCAGTTTATCTGGCCATTGATGGGGAGCAGTTAGGCCGTTTTAGTTTTAGAAACCATTATAGAGATCAGGTGCCAGCTTTGCTAAAGCGATTGGGTAAAATGGGATATCCTATTACCATCCTTAGCGGAGACAATGCAGGTGAAAAAGCCTATTTACAATCCTTGTTGGGGCCCAATGCAACCATACTCTTTCATCAAAAACCAGAAGATAAGCTAGAAGCCATAAAAAAAATCCAAGCAGAAGGTCATACCGTGATGATGGTGGGTGATGGCTTGAATGACGCTGGTGCTTTGCGTCAAGCAAATGTGGGATTGGTCATTTCTGAAAATAGTGCCCAGTTTACACCGGCCAGTGATGCCATTATGGATGCAGATATGCTTCCCAATCTGTACAAGTTTATACAGATGTGCCAATGGAACAAGATTTTGGTGATGACGGCTTTTATCATTTCTATCCTCTACAATTTTGTTGGGGAGGGATTTGCGGTTCAGGGATTACTTTCTCCCATGGTAGCTGCCATTTTAATGCCTGCAAGTAGTTTGAGCATTTTATTGGTGGCTTTTGGGGCTGGAAATCTAGTAGCTTGGAAATTGGGTTTAAACAAGACAATCCATTAGGAATCAATGTTTAAACAAGTTGACAATTTCATGACAAATATCATTTAACCTATTGAGTAATATCATGGTATCCCTTTTTTACTGCCCATAATTTTACATAAACACAGCATCCCACTATGAGTGTCATTCTAATTCTATTGTTAGCCAGTATCTCCGTAGCTGCCCTCTTCTTAGGGGCCTTTCTCTGGAGCGTAAAAACCGGCCAGTATAATGATGAAATCAGTCCGCCCCTACGGATGTTGCTTGAAACACCAATCAGTCCTGAACCACCTGTGAGCCAAGGGGCCACCAATAGCAACAATTCCATTCATCATACGCAACCAACAACTAAAACCACAAACTGATCCACATGCAAGTAGAAAAGTTCTATTATGACAACCGGACGGTCAAAAACTTTGCCTTCGCAACCATCCTTTGGGGTGTAGTTGGGATGATAGCGGGTTTATTGATTGCTGTTCAAATCTATCTCCCGGCTGCCAACTTTGGCCTACCTTTTACCACTTTTGGAAGGGTTAGACCAGTACACACGAATGCGGTGATTTTCGCCTTCGTTGGAAACGGCATCTTTATGGGTGTTTACTATTCCCTACAGCGTCTCTGTAAAGCACGCATGTTTAGTGACCTGCTTAGCAAAATCCATTTCTGGGGCTGGCAGTTTATCATTGTCTGCGCAGCATTGACATTGGTTACTGGGTATACAACTGGTAAGGAATACGCTGAGTTGGAATGGCCCATTGACATCCTGATTACTTTAATCTGGGTAGTATTTGGAATCAACATGTTTGGTACCATTCTCAAAAGAAGAGAAAGTCACTTGTATGTAGCCATATGGTTCTACATTGCTACTTGGATCACAGTTGCCATGTTGCATATTGTAAACAGTTTTGAAATTCCTTTTAGCCTGCTTAAAAGCTATAGCTTTTATGCAGGGGTACAGGACGCCTTGGTACAATGGTGGTATGGTCACAATGCGGTGGCATTCTTCCTAACTACTCCTTATTTGGGTATCATGTATTATTTCTTACCCAAAGCGGCTAACAGACCGGTATACTCTTATCGCTTGTCTATTATTCACTTCTGGGCTTTGATCTTCCTTTATATCTGGGCAGGTCCTCACCACTTATTATATACCGCTTTGCCTGATTGGGCACAGAGTTTGGGTATGGTGTTTAGCTTAATGCTGATTGCGCCATCTTGGGGTGGTATGCTCAATGGTCTTTTCACTTTGCGTGGAGCTTGGGACAAAGTAAGAGAAGATCCTATTTTGAAATTCATGGTGGTAGCTATTACCTGTTATGGAATGAGCACTTTTGAAGGCCCATTGTTGAGTATCAAAAGTATCAATGCCATTACCCACTTTACTGACTGGACTGTTGCACACGTACACGTTGGTGCTTTGGGTTGGAATGGCTTCCTCACATTTGCCATTTTGTATTACCTAATTCCTAAATTATACAATACCCCATTGTATTCAAAGAAATTAGCAACTACTCACTTCTGGATTGGAACCATTGCGATTGTTTTGTATGCTATCCCTATGTATTGGGCTGGTTTTACACAAGCTTTAATGTGGAAACAATTTACTGAAGAAGGAACTTTAAAATTCCAGTTCTTAGAAACCGTTACCCATATTATTCCCATGTATGTTACCCGTAGCGTAGGCGGTTTGCTTTACCTAGTGGGTGTATTTATCATGGTCTATAATATTGTGAAAACTGTTAAGGCTGGTTCATTGGTGGCAGAAGAAGGTGCAGAAGCTCCAGCTCTTGCCAAAGGCGATGAAGTAGAAACCCATGGCAAACAATACTGGCACAGATGGATAGAAAGAAGACCTATTCAAATGTTGGTATTCTCTCTAGTAGCAGTAGCCATTGGTGGTATCCTTGAATTAGTGCCTACTTTCTTAATCAAGAGTAATATTCCAACCATTGCAGCAGTGAAACCTTATACTCCGCTGGAATTACAGGGTAGGGATATTTATATCCGTGAAGGTTGTTATCTCTGTCACTCACAAATGATTCGTCCTTTCCGTGATGAAGTAGCTAGGTATGGCGAATATAG
The DNA here is from genome assembly GCA_041164585.1 of Bacteroidota bacterium. Lineage (GTDB taxonomy): Bacteria > Bacteroidota > Bacteroidia > Chitinophagales > Chitinophagaceae > Sediminibacterium. Next base: position 3,136 of record JBEAPC010000278.1, on the reverse strand, counting down.
CAAGGCAGGTGAATTTGTTTACGACCATCCATTCCAATGGGGTAGTAAACGTACCGGTCCAGATTTAGCGCGTATTGGTGGTAAGTATCCAGATAGCTGGCATTACAACCACATGTTAGAACCACAGAGTATGAGTCCAGGTTCTATTATGCCATCTTATGGTTGGTTATTTGATAATAAGATTGATACTTCATTAACTGGCGCTAAAATCAGGGCTATGCAAACACTAGGTGTGCCATATCCAGAAGGATATGATAAAATAGCAAATCAGGATTTGATGGAACAAGCTAACCTGATTAGGATCAATTTGAAAATTGAAAAACTGATTACGCCTGCAGACGCAGAAATTGTAGCCATGATTGCCTACCTGCAAAGGATGGGAACCGATATTAAATTGGCTGCCAAACCCGCAACTACTGCATCAAAATAAACAGATTGGCGGCTTCCAAAAGTAGCCGCCAATAAAAAAAGATAGTATGAAGTTTATCAATTACTTAGAAAAAATAACAGGAGTGGATATTTTGGGATTGACTTCTTTGGGCATATTTTTTTCGTTTTTCATTCTTATTTTATTATGGATGTACAAGGCGGATAAAAAAACGCTAGACAAAATCAATCATTTACCACTTGATAATTAAGCACCTCTTAAAACCATTGATATGTTTAAAAATCGTTTCTCCATAGCTCATTGGGTCAAGGCGATTCTGATAGTTGTGATTTCTATCGGACTTGGCTCTAACGATGCATTTGCGGCAGGCCCACCTAAAGCGTCGGAATTATCCAACCCTTTAGCACAAGTATTGCTAGTAATAATAGTGGGATTATTATTAGCCATCGGCCTTTTGGCCAATGTTATACTTGGGGCCGCGCAGATGTATTTACAAAGATTTAAAGAAGAACGCAAGCGTTCAGATGTTGCAGCTGGTAAAACAGTAGCAGTTATCCTGTTCTGTTTGGTAAGCACTGCATTGTTTGCAGCAGACGCACCAGCAGCCGATGCAGCAGTAGTTGCTCCAGCAGAAACTACTATTGCTGGTCTTGGTTTGTTTTCTTTTTATGCTTTAATTTCTGTGATTGTTTTAGAGCTATTGATTTTGCTAGTGTTATTAGGTAATCTTAAAAAATTATTAGCAAAAGAAGCAGCTCTTGTTGCTAAAACAGAAGCTGAAGATGTTCCAACTGAATCTGCTTTTGCAAAGTGGTGGGATAATTTGAACAAGTTCCGACCAATTCAAGAAGAAGCCAATATAGACTTGGGTCATAATTACGATGGTATTCGTGAATTAGATAATCGTCTACCACCATGGTGGTTGTATGGATTCTATATCACCATCATTTTTGGATGTATTTATCTCTATCGTTATCATGTAGCAGAGTCTGCACCTTTGAGTAAAGAAGAATTGGCTATTTCTTTAGAAAAGGCAGAAATTGAAAAAGAAGCATACCTGAAAAAATCTGCCAATAAAGTAGATGAAAACTCGGTTGTTTATCTAAAAGATGCTACTGATATAGACGCTGGTAAAAAAATCTTTACCACCGCATGTGTTGCCTGTCACTTGGCAGACGGTGGTGGATCAGTTGGTCCTAATTTGACCGATGATTATTGGATTCATGGCGGCAGCATTAAAGACATCTTTAAGACCTTGAAATATGGTTGGCCTGAAAAAGGAATGAAGAGCTGGAAAGATGATTATACACCACAGCAATTGGCACAAATTACCAGTTATGTAAAATCTTTAGCTGGCACTAAACCTGCTAAGCCAAAAGAGCCACAGGGTGTGTTGTTTGAAGAAAAAGCAGCTGGAGCAGATAGTACAAAAGCGGTAAGCGATACTACCAAGATTGCCGCTGTAGTAGTGAAATAGTAGTTGCAACAAGAAATATATGAGTCATATACAGCACAGTAATGAGCCAACAACAGAGAATTTTAGAGACAGGATAGCTACAGTGGATGAGAGCGGAAAGCGCAAGTGGATTTTCGCGTATCAACCAAAAGGTAGGTTTTATAGTATCAGAACGGTTCTTAGTTTGTTCTATTTTGTGATCTTCTTTGGTCTTCCATTTATTCAAATAGATGGAAGACCTTTGTTTTTATTCAATATACCCAATGCCAAGTTTATCATATTTGGCAAAGTGTTTTGGCCCCAGGATTTTTTCATTTTTGGGATGACCATGATCACATTTGTGTTCTTTATCATTCTATTTACCGCCGCTTTTGGTAGGTTGTTTTGTGGTTGGGCTTGTCCACAGACCAATTTTATGGAAATGATGTTCCGCAAAGTGGAGTATTTGATTCTGGGGAATGCTCAAAAGCAACAAGCATTACAAAAAGCTCCCTGGACTGTTTCAAAGACCTTTAAGATTGTGCTAAAACACTTGGTGTTTTATCTGTTGTCCTTTATCATTGCCAACTTTTTTCTTGCCTATATTATTGGAATCAAGGATTTAGAAAAGATTATCGTAGAACCAGTTTCAGCGCATATGGTTGGGTTTAGCGCTATCCTCATTTTTAGTGCAGTATTTTATGCTGTGTATGCTTTTTTTAGAGAACAAGCTTGCACTGTGGTTTGTCCCTATGGTAGATTGCAAAGTGTTTTGTTAGACAAAAACAGCATGATAGTTGCCTATGATTACAAAAGGGGGGAACCTAGAGGGAATGCAAAAAAAGCACACGAAGAGCCCTTGGGAGATTGTATTGACTGTCATCAATGTGTTAGGGTTTGCCCTACAGGAATAGATATCCGTAATGGTGTACAAATGGAATGCGTAAGTTGTACTGCCTGTATTGATGCTTGTAATGATGTGATGGTTAAAATTGACAAGCCAAAGGGCTTAATCCGCTATGCATCAGAAAATACCATTGCTAGTGGAGAGCCCCTGCACTATACTACAAGAATGAAGATCTATACAGGTCTTTGTCTTTTGGTTCTAGCCATACTTTCTGTAATCTTATTTACCAGAAAAGACGTAGACGCAACCATTATGCGTACGCCTGGCCAATTGTTTCAGGAAAGAGGAACGGATAGTATCTCTAACTTGTACAATATTAAAGTGGTGAATAAAACAGTTGACCCCATTGAACTCTCTATTAGATTGAAAGATGGTAGGGGTAAAATTGAAATCATTGGAAAACAAT
>JBEAPC010000277.1:0-3615 GCA_041164585.1 Bacteroidota bacterium | reverse complement strand
AAATTTTAGCGGGACTTTCTGTTTAACTTGCAGTCTAGCATCATATTTGCTTCTTAACCCCTATGGCTCCCAAAGAACCCGTACAAATATTTCAGACCAATAACCCTACGCGTTGGCAGCGTTTTAAATGGGGTGGCAGGTTTATCCTGTTTTTGATGGTCATGGCCATTGCGGTAGTAACCATTGCCCTCAAGAACCTCTATATGCCTAATCTGCCACAAGTAAGGGGGCAGGTGATGAAAGAAGTGTTGCAATCAGACAAACCCACTACAGAGCTGGCCAAAAATTATCAGGGCTTTAGAAAATTCATAGACGATAAATGGAAAAGAGGAGCGGGTTATAGACAGGAAGATAGTCTAGACAACCAAATAGGTTCTCTGGCCAATATTGATAGCTTGGGAATCAGGGCTGCATTTTATGTAGCCTGGGATGCACAAGCATTTTTCTCCTTGAAAAGGAATATCAACAAAATGAACTTGGTCATTCCCGAATGGTTTTTTCTGGATGCCAAGGGCGATTCTGTTTATACCAATATTGACAAACGCGGACAGGCTGTGATTAAAGCCTCTGGCGTGAAGGTCATGCCCATGCTCACCAATAATATCAACGGCGTTTTCCGAGGCGATGTGATTCACCGAATTCTGAACAATCCAGCCAAAAAAGAAAAACTGATTTCAGACTTAATTAGACTGATTAAGCAAAACGGTTTTGTAGGTATCAATATTGATCTGGAAGAATTAATTGAAGAGAACAATGAGACCCTAAGCAATTTTCAGAAAGAATTGTATACCCGTTTTCACGCAGAGAATTTATTGGTCTCACAAGACGTGATGCCTTTTAACGAGGACTATGATTACAGTGCTTTGGGTAAATACAATGACTATGTTTTTTTAATGGCCTATGATGAACACAGTTCTGATACCAAACCCGGGCCCATTAGTTCTCAAAGATGGATTGAAGCAGCCGTAGACCAGATGGCCAAAAAAGTGCCCTTGCACAAAATTGTTTTGTGTATGGCGGCTTATGGTTATGACTGGGTAAAAGGAGGTGAGGGAGTAGATGTTACTTATCAACAAGCACTAACCATTGCCAGAGAGAGTGAGGGTAAAGTAATCTATGACAATGACACTTATAATTTGAAATACCATTATTGGGATGAGTATGACAAATACCACGAAGTGCATTTTACAGATGCTGCTACCAACTTTAATACTTTGCGTTTTGCTACTGAATATCCGCTAGCTGGAACAGCGCTTTGGAGATTGGGTAGTGAAGACAGTAGGATCTGGGACTTCTACCACAAATCCATGAGCAGAAAGGCTTTGGAGAAATTTGATTTTACAGAATTCAATAAGGTAGAAGCCACTGACGACGTGGATTTTATGGGCGATGGCGAAATTTTAGACGTACTTTCTACACCACGCGAAGGGCATATTACACCAGAGATGGATTTGGAACAAATGCTCATTTCTGAAGAGCGTTATGATAGCTTACCCAGCATGTTTGTAGTAAAACAAATGGGCCGTGCAACGGGTAAAAAATTGGTACTCACTTTTGACGACGGACCAGACCCTATTTATACCAAACAGATTCTGGACATCTTAGCCAAATACAAAGTGCCCGCCAGTTTTTTTGTGGTGGGGTTGGAAGCAGAGAATAATATCCCATTAGTAAAACGCATTTTTAATGAAGGTCACGAATTAGGTAATCACACATTTACGCATCCCAATATGGCTAAAGTGAGCAAGCAACGCGCGCTCTTGGAAATGGATGCTACTAGGTTACTCATAGAATGTATTACGGGTCATAGCACCATCATGTTCCGTGCTCCTTTTAATGCCGATGCCCAACCAGAAAAAATGGAAGAATTGATTCCAGTGGCCTTGAGTAGGACCAGAAACTATTTGACCATTGGAGAAAATATTGACCCAGAAGACTGGGCCGTAGATGAAGTGCCACACTTTAATGCAGACACTATTTTTAATAGGGTCATGCAATTAAAAGATAGGGGCAATATTATTTTGTTGCACGATGCCGGTGGCGATAGAAGACCCACTGTAGAAGCATTGCCAAGGATTATAGAAGCCCTGCAAAAAGAGGGCTATACATTTACTACAGTAGCAGATTTGTTGGGTAAGAAAAAAGAAGACCTGATGCCACCCGTACCACCCGGAAGTGGTTATAATTTGCTTCAGTTCAATAGTTTCTTGGCAGAGTTGGGTTATTATACCGGACAATTGTTTTATGCCCTCTTTGTCATCTTCTTGATCTTGGGTAGCATTAGATTAATCATGATGTTGGGTCTTTCTATTTTACAGCGCAAAAAGGAAAAAGCCAATGCCTTATTGCCTTTTGTTGGTACCCCATTGGTATCCATTATTGTACCAGCCTATAATGAGGAAGTCAATGCTGTAAGCTCTTTAGAAAACCTGCTCAAATGTGATTACCCAAATTTCAATATCATATTTGTTGATGATGGTAGTAAGGACCAGACATTTGAAAAAGTGTCTACCGCTTTTGCCAACCATCCAAAAGTGCAGGTCTTTAGAAAACCCAATGGTGGCAAGGCTTCTGCGTTGAATTATGGCATAGCACAGACCACTGCAGACTATGTGGTTTGTATTGATGCAGATACCAAATTACTCACTGACGCGGTGAGCAAATTGATGGTGCATTTTAGAAATGAACAAGTTGGTGCGGTTGCCGGAAATGTAAAAGTGGGTAATGAAGTAAACATACTTACGCGTTGGCAGAGCATTGAATATATTTCTAGTCAGAACGTAGACAGAAAAGCATTTGCCTATTTGAATGCCATTACGGTAGTGCCTGGTGCAATTGGTGCTTTCCGCAAGGAAGCCATTGAAACTGCCGGTGGATTTAGCACGGATACTTTGGCAGAAGACTGTGACTTAACTATTCGAATTCTGCGCTGTGGTTATTTGATAGACAATGAGAACAAAGCCATTGCCATGACCGAAGCCCCAGAGACTTTGAGTCAGTTTATGAAGCAGCGCTTCCGTTGGACATTTGGGGTCATGCAAACATTCTGGAAAAACAGAGACGCGCTCTTTAATGCACGTTATAAGACTTTGGGATGGCTAGCCTTACCAGATATCATGTTGTTTAAATACATCATACCGCTATTTGCACCCTTGGCAGACCTACTCATGTTGATTGGACTATTTACCGGTAATGCAGAAAAAATAGGTGTCTATTACCTGATTTTTATGCTGGTAGATGCTGCCATTGCAGCACTGGCCTTCTTGTTTGAAAAAGAACCTCTCTGGAAATTAATCTGGTTATTGCCACAACGTTTGATCTATAGATGGTTAATGTTGGCCGTGCTATTCAAAGCCTACCGAAGGGCTTTAAAAGGCGAATTACAACACTGGGGCGTATTAAAGCGCACGGGTAATGTAAAGGACGTGGAAGCCGCTTCACAAACTTAGTCTATGAAAATAGGGCTATAAAGGCCAATAACTGCCCTTCTTTTTGTTACTTTGCAGCAATTTAAAACCAGCGGATGAAACTCAAGGATATTCAAGTTCTGAATGAAAAGGAAACAAGGGGTGGCTTCGGAGAAGGCATTCATGAAATAGGTAAAGAAAACGAAAA
>JBEAPC010000276.1:0-2914 GCA_041164585.1 Bacteroidota bacterium | reverse complement strand
TATTTTTCACAGGCCCCATTTCAGAGGCAGAAAAGTATTGGTACTACCAACACTGTAGGGCTTTTGTATTTCCATCTCTCATGGAAGGTTTTGGTTTACCCGTTGTAGAAGCCATGGCTTTTGGGAAACCCTTGTTCCTGTCTACCCTAACTAGTTTGCCAGAAATAGGAGGCAATTTGGCTTATTATTTTCAGTCCTTTGATCCCGAACAAATGCAAGTGGATTTGCAGGAAGGCCTAGCGGTTTATGATGCTCACCCAGCATTGGTTGCAAAAATCATGTTGAGGTCTCAGGATTTTTCATGGAAAGCTAGTGCCAAATCATATTTAGCAACCTATCAACAAATTTTGCGTCAACGGTAATGGAGCAAGACAACAATAATAACAATATGCCAGCAGCTTCTTCGCATCAACCCTTGATCTCGGTAGTGGTAGCCACTTACAATGGAGCGCGCTATATTAGAGAGCAATTAGACAGCATTATTCATCAAACTTATTCCAATATTGAAGTAGTCATTACTGACGATAGGTCTACAGATGAAACCATGTCTATCTTGGAGGAATATGAAGCACAATATCCCAATATTCGTGTTTATCAAAATGAGACCAATTTAAAATATGTCAAGAATTTTGAAAAAAGCATGAGGCTTGCAAAAGGAGATTTGATTGCACCCAGTGACCAAGACGATATTTGGGAATTGGATAAATTACAAGTATTAATGGATCATATTGGGGATCACGCCATTATCTATTGCAATTCTGTTTTAATAGATGCTCAAGGAAAAGAGATGGGTCAGCAACTCTCTGATATCAAGCGTTTGGACAGTTTTGATTCCTGTTTAAATTATGCTATTGGAAATTCGGCACCGGGTCATGCCATGCTCATTAGAAAGCAAGTCATTGAGGATTGCGGAACTTTTCCTACCATGATTCCGCATGATTATTGGTTGGGTTTTGTAGCCACTTTTAATAGTCAAGTTTATTTTTTAGATAGGGTCATGGTGCGTTACAGACAACACGATGCCAACGTGTTTGGCGCAGCAAAAGCAGCAGATAGAACCGCACCAAAGGCCAAAAAAATAGCCAAGACGGTATTGCAAGAAAAAGCAAGGGAAAGAATCTATTTACTCTATCAAAAAGTGCCGGATGCTTTGGTGGCAGAGAAAAAAGTATTTAAAGCACTCTATGAGAGCTACCAAAGTTTTAGCCTTTATAATAATTTTAAAAGAATGTTTACCTTTTTTGCGTACAATGGTCCCATAATGGCATACAAACGCAGAAATACCTTTAGAAGGTGGTTATTCTGTTTAAAGATGTTTGTGAAAATTGAATAAGACTATCCGTTCAATTCTTTTTCATTCTTCCACCAGCGCCATCCAATATAACCCATGATGGCAAAGGGAGTAAAAGCCAAGTAAACAATGGCTGAATTAAGGGCTTTAGCAGGGCCTTCTCCCAATTGAGAAGCGGTTTTGGTACAAATACTACATTGAGCCACGGCTGTATTGCTCAAGAGCAGACATAGTACAAAAAAACCCAATAAAAGACTGATTTTGCGTAGCATTTTGTAAGAATTACCCTGCAAAGATATAGGGGAAAACAGCATATTTTTTCATTCCGGGTATTAGTGGTTAATTTGCCAGCAACCAAAGTAGCAATATGGCTTCCAGATTCAAACCGTTGATTAAGGCTTTTGGGCCAGCCGATGGCATTAAATTTTACTTGCAATTCAAGGCAGTTCCACACGGTAGTTTTTATTCTTCCAAGTACGGGGCTAGCTTTTTTTTGCGTAAGAATTTTTCAGACAGATATACATTTAACCAAGTATTTGTAGATGACCAATATAGGTTGTCATTTCCCTTTGAACCCAAAACCATCATAGATGGGGGAGCCAATATTGGACTTGCTGCAGCTTATTTTGCGCACCAATATCCTCAAGCAAGTATTGTTGCCGTAGAACCCAGTGCTGGCAATTTTGAAGTGTTGCAAAAAAACATTGCTGCATTCTCCAAAGTAAAAGGTCTAAACAAAGGCATTTGGAACAAAGACGTGCACCTGCATATCATCAACAAATCAGAGAATGACAATGCATTTATGGTAGAAGAAACTACCGCTGATGCACCAGATGCACTGCCTGCCGTAAGTATTGAAACCATTATGCGTTCTGAGGGTTGGGAAACCATTGATATTCTCAAACTAGATATTGAAGGTTCAGAAAAAGAGGTTTTTGAAGCGGGTTACGAATACTGGTTGCCACGCACCAAAGCCATTATTATTGAGTTGCATGACCATATGCGAGCAGGTGCTTCTAAAGCCTTGTTTAATGCAATTGGCAAGTATGATTTTTCATTCAACATGCAACACGAAAACCTGATCTTCATCAACAGGCAATTATAACAAGAATCCGCTTCTCGCTATTCTTTGCAGAGACAATTGGAACAATTAGCCTATTTCAGTAACTTCCTGATTCAAACAATTCGCCGTGAATCATAGAAGGGCTTTTTTACAAAAAATGGGTGCACTGGCTGGCGCATTTTCAGCCAATAGCTTGTTCAACCAATTGCACGCAGCCAATTTTGAATCGGCACAGGCAGCTGTGAAAAATCTAAGTGCAGAGGCTATTGTAGCCGATGAAGATTATTGGTCTGTGATTCAACAGGCATATACGGTGAACTCCAATTTTGTGAACCTGAACAATGGTGGCGTTAGCCCATCGCCCCGCGTAGTACAAGAAGCCGTAGAACGCTATAACCAACTCACCAACCAGGGTCCTTCTTACTATATGTGGCGGATCTTAGACCAAGGTAGAGAGCCATTGCGTTATAAATTGGCTGAGATGGCTGGATGCAGTACGGAAGAGATTGCCATTAACAGAAATGCCACAGAAGCCTTAAATACGGTGATTTTTGGGCTTG
>JBEAPC010000275.1:0-2691 GCA_041164585.1 Bacteroidota bacterium | reverse complement strand
TGCATTTAACCAACAAATCTTCCACATTCCTTTCATTTTTGTGCCAAAAGCCATTTGGTTTTTGTTAGTTTTGCAAATTGCCCTTTTCGAAACCTGGGCCCTCTTGAAAAACCATGGCACTACCATACTTAGTTAAACATATTTACAATAGCGGCACTGAAGAAGTGATTCGCAGAGGGAAAAAGATTCACGCATTGGGCAATGTGGAACTTTTGGAATATGATGACCTTATGGGAACCGTAGTTTTCCGTGTCAAAGATGATGGCTATGCTACTTTTTATAAGGTACATATTACACAGTTCAAAGATCCAAAAACATTATCACTCCGTTGCACCTGTCCTTACAATCTTTCTGAAATTTGTAGACATAAAGCAGGAGCGCTGTTCCATTTACAAGATCTATTAGACAAGAATTTACTGGGCGATAAAGAAACTGTTTATCAACAAAGCCATACGGTGGTTAAAATGAAGCAGTTGGATTTAAAATTAATCCGCCTGTTAACCAAACAAGAGAATTTTGAAAAGGCAGAAACTTATTTAAGAACTGCAAAAGCTACCATTTTAGAAGCCAAAGACGAGCGAGTTTTGGCCACTATGGATATGGATGAATCTGAACACAAAGTACTGATTCAGAAAAACGAAGAACGGAATTTTGATACTAGCTGCGCCTGTGACTCAGATAGTGAACACCCTCTTTGCGTTCACAAAAGCGTGGTTTTATTGCAATTGTTGCAACAATACGGCGCCAATTATTTTGATAGCATTAGAAATTGGGATAAGGAAAAAAATAAATTATTGGCCTTATATGGTTATTCGCTAAGCGATGACCTAAAGGGAAAATTTGAATTTACCTATACGGACAACAAACCTTTCTTGAGGGTATTGGATACCAGTATCAAAAGAGTATCTACCCTACCTGGAGCTGATACCAGACCCAGACCCGTTGTTGAAAACAATTTGGAAAAAATGTTGGATCAAGCGGTTCCTGAAAAAAGGGTGGAATTGAAAATGGGTGTTGTAATCACCAACAGTGACCAGGGTTATCCTTATATTTCATTAGAAGCAGTTCAGGGCGAGGCCGATGAAACTCAAACCAAATATGTTTCTAAAACGGTAAAAATAGACCTAGCAAAATTTGTTAACACAGAAGTGTTTAACGAGGATGATAAAATGCTCTTGCAGCAGTTGCGCAAACTCATGCAAGGAGAAGTGAATAGGTATTTAAATAGAAATTCTCCTTTTAGTGGCATTTGGGAAAATATTATACAGCAACACAGTGACGAATTACCAGAAGAAACCAGGCATTTGATTAATGAATACTTGCATCCCAAGTTCAAAAAATTATTTGAAGAGCTTAGTCAATCAAAATTTGTTTTTTACCTGCCTGCCAAAAAACCTTTTACAACTGCCAATCTGGTATCGGCAGAAATTAGCCAAGAATTTATTAGCCCAGAATTTGAAGTTGGATACGCCAATGGATTTTATACTGTTGACTGTAGAATTAAATTACCACTGGCCGATTTAAATATTGCAGAGAACGAATCTGAATCTGCTTTATTATTCCAATACCATAACCAGTTTTATACTTGGAAGCGGGCAGAAGACATTATGCAAGTAGAACGATTTTTACCCAATGGTAAAATTCAAATACCAGCAGCGGAATGGGGAGTGCAATTACAGCAATTCCTGATGCCACTTTCAAAGGAATACCATGTTCATTTTACCAATGTTCAGAAAGAAGAGGTAAAAGACATTAAACCTGATTGGAAAATTCTACTAAAAGAAAAAGGCGATTATCTTTTATTTCAACCCATATTCATTTATAGGGGATATGAAGTAAAACAAACTGATAAAGAGAAAATCATTCTTCCAGAAGCAGATAGGTTATTGATCATACAAAGGAATCTGGCTTTGGAAAGAGAGATGATGCAGCGGATTGAATCTTTACATTCTCAATTTATACATCCTTCAGAAAGCAATACACTTGCGCTAAAGGGCACCGATGTCTTAAAGAATAACTGGTTTTTCTTATTCATAGACGCTGCCAAAGACATGAATATTCCAGTTCATGGCTTTGAAGCATTGAAAAATTTCCGATTTAACACTGCCAAGCCAAGTACCCAGATCTTTATTAGCAGTAATACAGATTGGTTTGACGCCAAAGTGCAGATTAATTTTGGCGAACAACGCGTTACCGTAGAAGACGTTAAAAAAGCACTTGCCAATAAACAACAGTTTGTACAGCTTGGTGATGGAACACTAGGTATCTTACCCGAAGAATGGATCAAGAAATACAGTTTGCTATTCCGTGTGGGCGATGGCAAGCAGGGAACCATGAAGCTGAGCAAGTATCATTTTAGTGTAATAGAAGAACTTTATTTACAAAGAGATGAAGAAGAACTTTTTTTCCAATTAGAAGAAAAATACGAAAGACTAAAAGAGAACCACCAAATCAAAGCCATTCCAGCACCTGCGCATTTACAAGCGGTTTTGAGACCTTATCAAGAAAGTGGTTTCCAATGGTTGAACTATCTACGCGAAGTACAATGGGGTGGCATTTTAGCCGATGATATGGGTCTTGGTAAAACCATACAAGCCCTAAGTTTTCTGCACCATTTAAAATCAGAAAATGGCACATTAAAGGCATTAGTAGTATGCCCTACTACCTTGATGTATAACTGGCAAAATGAGA